>DGFE01000101.1:37536-45812 GCA_002391525.1 Competibacteraceae bacterium UBA3908 | reverse complement strand
CCCAGCCGGGCGATGTCGGCCAGCGAACGCACCGGCCTCGCGAACAGCGGCCCCTCGCCTTCACTGAACGACAGACCGAGACCCATGGCGTCGGGAATGGTCAGAATATCCGAAAACAGAATCGCTGCGTCCAGCGGAAACCGCGCCAGCGGCTGCAAGGTCACCTCGCAGGCCAGTTCCGGCGTCTGACACAAGGCGAGGAAACTGCCGGCACGGGCGCGAGTGGCGCGATATTCGGGCAGATAGCGCCCCGCCTGGCGCATCAGCCAGACCGGCGTGACATCCACCGGTTGCCGCAGCAGGGCGCGCAGCAGGCGGTCATTCCGTAGTTCGGTCATGCGGTCTCCGGGTTCCGTGGCATCAAACATCCAGATAGTCCAGAATTCCCGCCGCCGCTTCCCGCCCCTCGAAAACAGCGGTCACCACCAGATCGGAGCCGCGCACCATATCGCCCCCGGCGAACACCTTGGGGTTGCTGGTCTGGAACTTGAACGTGTGGCCCGGCGTGGCCTTGACTCGCCCCCGCGAGTCCACCGCGATCCCGAAGTCGCCGAACCAGGGGGCGGGATTGGGCTGGAAACCGAAGGCGATGATCACCCGATCCGCCGGGATCACTTCCTCTGAACCGGCAAGTACTTCCGGGTTGCGCCGGCCGCGGGCATCCGGCGCGCCGAGCCGGGTGGCGCAGACCTTGACGCCCTCGACCCGTTCGTGACCGACGATCTCGATGGGTTGGCGGTTCCACAGAAAACGCACTCCTTCTTCCTTGGCGTTGGTGACCTCGCGTCGGGAGCCGGGCATGTTGGCCTCGTCACGGCGGTAAGCGCAGGTGACGCTGGCCGCGCCCTGGCGGATGGCGGTGCGGTTGCAGTCCATGGCGGTGTCGCCGCCGCCCAATACCACCACGCGCCGGCCCTTCATGTCGATGAAGTCATTCGGGTTGCGCTCCAGTCCCAGCAGTCGGTTGACATTGGCGATCAGATAGGGCAGGGCGTCGTAAACGCCCGGTAAATCCTCGCCGGGGAAACCGCCCTTCAGGTAAGTGTAGGCGCCCATGCCGAGAAATACCGCGTCGTACTCATCCAGCAGGCGCTGGAACGGCAGATCACGACCGATCTCGGTGTTCAGCACGAATTCCACCCCCATGCCTTCCATGATCCGGCGGCGGGTTTCGATCACCTCCTTCTCCAGCTTGAACGGCGGGATACCGAAGGTCAGCAGGCCGCCGATTTGTGGATAGCGGTCGAAAACCACCGGCCTGACCCCGTTGCGCGCCAGGATATCGGCGCAGCCCAGCCCCGCCGGGCCGGCGCCGACGACCGCCACCCGCTTGCCGGTGGGAGTCACGTTGGACAAATCCGGTCGCCAACCGGCCTTCAGCGCCTCGTCGGTGATGTATTTTTCGATGGCGCCGATGGTGACCGCTCCGAACCCGTCGTTCAGGGTGCAGTCGCCCTCGCACAGCCGGTCCTGCGGGCAGACCCGGCCGCAGACTTCCGGCAGCGAGTTGGTGCGGTGGGACAACTCGGCGGCCTCGAACAGATTGCCCTCGGCGATCAGTTGCAGCCAGTTGGGAATGTAGTTGTGAACCGGGCATTTCCATTCGCAATAGGGATTGCCGCAGTGCAGGCAGCGGCCGGCCTGGACCGCGGCGGTCTGGGCGGTGAACTGTCCGTAGATTTCCTTGAACTCGCGGCTGCGCTCGCGGGCCGGCTTCTTGTCCGGGTCCTGACGCGGCGCGTCGATGAACAGTAACGGCTTGGCTTGCGACATCGGTACATCCAGCGGTAAACGGCAATGAAACGTTCGCGGGTTTCGTCTTCCTGGAGAGGAGACGATCTTCAAGCGGCTTCGCGCAGCGCGCCCAGCAGCGAATCCAGATCGGCCGCCTTCGGTTTGACCAGCCAAATGCGGCTGGCGTAGTAGCGGAAATCGTCCAGGATCGCCTGGCCCCACTGACTGCCGGTTTCGGCGACGTAATCCTCGATCAAGGCCAGCAGGTAGTTGCGTTGCGGCTCCATGTTTTCGGTGGCGATGCGGTGGATGTCGATCAACTCGTGGTTGTGGCGATCCACGAAGGCGTTGTGCTCGTCCAGCACGAAGGCGAAACCGCCGGTCATGCCAGCGCCGAAATTCACCCCGGTCTCGCCCAGCACCACCACCACGCCGCCGGTCATGTACTCGCAGCCGTGATCTCCGACGCCCTCCACAATCGCCACGGCCCCGGAGTTGCGCACCGCGAAACGCTCGCCGGCATGGCCAGCGGCGTACAGCGTGCCGCCGGTCGCGCCGTACAGGCAGGTGTTGCCGATGATGGGGGTGCGGTGGCTTTCGTAGCGGCTGCCGCGCGGCGGATAAATCACCAGCTTGCCGCCGGCCATGCCCTTGCCGACGTAGTCGTTGGCGTCGCCTTCCAGGTACAGATGCAGACCGCCGGCGTTCCACACGCCAAAACTCTGGCCGGCGGTGCCAGTCAGGCGCAATTTGAGCGGCGCGTCCTCCATGCCGAGATCGCCGTGGCGGCGGGCGATTTCGCCCGACAGCCGCGCGCCGATGGAGCGATGCACGTTCTTGACCGCGTAATGGAATTCGCCACCGGCCTTGGCGGCGATGGCCGGCAGACAGTCGCGCACCATCTGTTCGGCCAGTTCACCCTTGTCGAAGGGCTCGTTGCGCGGCTCGATGCAAAACTGGGGATGCTCCAGCAGCAGGCCGGCATCGGACAGGATCGGCGACAAATCCAGACCGCCGTGCTTGCCCGTTTCGCCGGGCAGGATTTCCAGCAGATCGGTGCGGCCGATCAGATCCTCGAACTTGCGGATGCCGAGGCTGGCCATGATCTCTCGCGTTTCCTGGGCGACGAAGCGGAAATAGTGAATGACCTTGTCCGCCGTACCCCGGAAATGATTCAGCCGCAGCACATTGTTCTGGGTGGCGACCCCGGTGGCGCAGTTGTTCAGATGGCAGATGCGCAGATACTTGCAACCCAGCGCCACCATCGGCGCGGTGCCGAAGCCGAAGCTTTCCGCGCCCAGAATCCCCGCCTTGACCACGTCCAGCCCGGTCTTCAGACCACCGTCGGTTTGCAGGCGCACCTTGTCGCGCAGGTTGTTGATGCGCAAGGTCTGATGCGTTTCGCTCAGGCCCAGTTCCCACGGTGATCCCGCGTATTTGACCGAAGTGAGCGGCGAGGCGCCGGTGCCGCCGTCGTAACCGGCGATGGTGATCAGATCGGCATAGGCTTTGGCGACGCCGGCGGCGATGGTGCCGACTCCGGCCTCGGCCACCAGCTTCACCGACACCAGCGCCTGAGGATTGACCTGCTTGAGATCGAAGATCAGTTGCGCCAGATCCTCGATGGAGTAAATGTCGTGGTGCGGCGGCGGCGAGATCAGCGCTACGCCCGGTTTGGAGTAGCGCAACCGGGCGATCATCGGATTGACCTTGTCGCCCGGCAACTGGCCACCCTCGCCGGGTTTGGCGCCTTGGGCGATCTTGATCTGCAACACTTCGGCGCTGACCAGATAGGCCGGAGTCACGCCGAAGCGACCGGACGCCACCTGCTTGATTTTGGAGTTCTTTTCGGTACCGTAACGGACCGGGTCCTCGCCGCCCTCGCCGGAGTTGGAACGGCCGCCCATGCGGTTCATCGCCATCGCCAGCGCTTCGTGCGCCTCCGGCGACAGCGCGCCCAGCGACATGCCGGCGGAATCGAAGCGCGGCAGGATGGCTTCGACCGGCTCCACTTCGTGCAGGGGAACCGGCTGACCCGCCGGTTTCAACCGGAACAGATCGCGCAGGGTGGCGACCGGCCGCTCGTTCACCAACCGGGCGTATTCCCGGTAATCCGCGTAGTCGTCGCTGCCGACCGCTTTTTGCAGGGCCTGCACCACAGCCGGGTTGTAGGCGTGGTATTCGCCGCCGTGGATGTACTTGAGCAAACCGCCGGCCTCGATGGGTGCACGGCGCTTCCAGGCCCGCCGCGCCAGTTGCGCCTGCTCGGCCTCGAGATCGGCGAAGCGCGCGCCCTGGACGCGGCTGACGGTGTCCTTGAAACACAGCCTTACCACTTCGTCGTGCAGGCCGACGATTTCGAACAACTGTGCGCCGCGATAGCTGTTGACGGTGGAAATCCCCATCTTGGAGATGATCTTGTACAGGCCCTTGTTGATGCCCTTGCGGTAATTTTCCACCAGCGTCGGATAATCGCGGTTAGCGATCTCGCCGCTGCGGATCAGGTCGCGCAGGCAGTCGTAGGCCAGATACGGATGAATCAACGTGGCGCCGTAGCCGAGCAACACGGCGAAATGGTGCGGATCGCGGGCGGTGGCGGTTTCGACGACGAGATTGGCCCGACAACGCAGCCCGTCCCGCACCAGCCGGTGATGCACCGCGCCGGTCGCCAGCAGGGCGTGAATCGGCAGCCTGTCGGACGCGATGGCGCGGTCGGACAGCACCAGCAGCACCGCGCCGCCGCGCACCGCCGCCGCCGCCTCGTCACAAATTCGCTCGATGGCGGTTTTGAGTCCTTCGGCGGTCGGGTAGTTGAGATCGAGCCGATGGTGCGGGTAGCGGCCGTCGGGGTTATCCAGCAACACCCGGAAGCGGCCCTCGGTCAGCACCGGCGAGTTGGCGGTCAGCCGCGGCGCGTAGGCCGGACTTTCCTCGAACATGTTGCACTCGGCGCCCAGACAGGTTTCCAGCGACATCACCACCGCCTCGCGCAGCGGGTCGATGGGTGGATTGGTGACCTGGGCGAATTGCTGGCGGAAATAGTCGTAGAGCGAGCGCGGCAGGCCGGACAGTACCGCGAACGGCGTATCGTCGCCCATGGAGCCGACCGCCTCCTGGCCGGCCTCGGCCAGTACCCGCAAGACCTGATCGCGTTCCTCAAAGGTGACGCCGAACAGCTTTTGATAGGTATTTACAGTTTCCGGCGCCAGTGGCTCCGGGATCGGCTCGTCCCGGTACAGCGAGCGCAGCCGCTGGACGTGGCCGCGCAGCCAGCGCCGGTAGGGATGGCGACTCTTGAGGTCGTTGTCGATGTCGACTGGCGTCAGCAGCCGTCCGGTTTCGACATCGACCGCGAGCATCTCGCCCGGCTTCATCCGACCCTTGGTGACCACTTGCTCGGGTGCGTAGTCGTGGACGCCGATTTCCGAAGCGATGGTGAGGTGGCGGTCCTCGGTGATGACGTAGCGGGCCGGGCGCAGGCCGTTGCGGTCGAGCACGCAGCCGGCGTAGCGACCGTCGGTCAGCACGATGCCCGCCGGACCGTCCCACGGCTCGATGTGCATGGAGTTGTATTCGTAGAAGGCGCGCAAATCCGGGTCCATGTGCTCGATGTTCTGCCAGGCCGGCGGGATCAGCAGGCGCATGGCGCGGAAGATGTCCATGCCACCCATCACCAATACCTCCAGCATGTTGTCCAGCGAGCTGGAATCGGAGCCGGTCATGTTGACCAGTGGGCGGATTTTGGCCATGTCGGGCAATAGCGGCGAGGAGAAGGTGTAGCTGCGCGCCTCGGCCCAGTTGCGATTGCCGCGAATGGTGTTGATCTCGCCGTTGTGCGCCAGGTAACGGAACGGTTGCGCCAGCCACCACTGCGGCAGGGTGTTGGTGGAAAAGCGCTGGTGGAACAGACAGATCGAGGATTCCAGCCGCTCGTCGTCGAGATCGGGGTAAAACTCCGGCAGGCTGGCCGGCATCACCAGCCCCTTGTAACCGATGACCCGCCCGGACAGCGACAGCACGTAATAGACCGGGTCGCGGGCGCGGATGCGCTGGTTGGCGCGACGACGAGCCACGAACAGATGGCGTTCCATTGCCTCCGGGAGCATATCCGCCGGCGGATTGACGAAGACCTGCTCGATATGGGGCAAGGTCTTGCGCGATTCCTCGCCGCAGGCGTCGGGATTGATCGGCACCACCCGCCAACCGGCGACCGTCAAGCCTTCCTGCTCCAGTTCCGCGCGCAAGTCGGCGCGGGCGGCGGCGGCCAATGCCGGATCCCGGTTGAGGAACACCATGCCGACTCCGTAGTGGCCGCCCAGCTTGATGCCGGCCTCGGCGGCGGCCAAGCGTAGAAAGGTGTCCGGTTTGCGCAGCAACAGGCCGCAGCCGTCTCCGGATTTGCCGTCGGCGGCGACGGCGCCGCGGTGGGTCAGGCGGGCCAGGGAAGCGATGGAGGTGCGAATCAACCAATGACTGGGCCGATTGTCCATCTGGACGATCAAGCCAAAACCGCAACTGTCCTTTTCAAATTCAGGGTGATACAGGCTCCGCGCAGGAGGGGTCGTGTACATCGGGCGCTCCGCGAGTCGGACAAGCGATAGGGCCAGGCAGGCCAGAAATTTCCAATGGGATAGCGCTTGCGCGCATGGCTATTGGAGGAGGTGGTCTGGACGCGGGTTCCCGGGTAATCAACAGGCGGAACATTACTTGCAACCCCAATCCACCATAATAATTAAGTATACCGCCGGATTGACGCGACGGGCAAACCGGAAAGTTGATTACCTTTTGAATTAAAATGTTTTTCTCGTGAGGAAACGATTTTCGCCAAGTAAAATGGCTGGCGGAACGGCGGGAGATTGGCGCGCTGACCGTCAAATGACTGGCGCTTGGCGGTTCGGCCAATTAAAGTTGCATTGTCTCTATTTAGTCACAATAGGCTCGATCAAGGACATGTACCGTGACGACTCATCAAACCAGTATGGCCGACAATCCCGTCTTTCTCGGATGGCAGCCCATTCTGGACCGGGATCAGCGCATCGTCGCCTATGAATTGCTGTTCAGAACCGCGGGCGGTGGTAACGCCGCTGTTATTGAAGATCATTTCACGGCAACGGCTGAAGTAGTCGTCCGGACCAATCAGGCGCAATTGCAGGCGCTGGGCTGGGCAAACGAGTTGTCCGTTTCTACCGGGAGATAATGAAAATCATGTCCATGGATAACTTGGCGGGTTCGACCGCGCGCAATCCCGATCTCGACTGGAGTCAAGTCCGGGAAACCATTCTGATGTTGGCGCTGGCTGTCGCGCAGATCGAAATGTCGATGCGCGACAGCGATGAATCGGTAGAGGTGCTGAGCAATTCATTCACCTCGATGGTGGGGCAGGTCAAGATGATCGAAAAAACCGTTGCCTCCCTGCCGGATACGGCGGAAACCGCGGACGCCAAGGCGGCCATCGTCGGCAGTTGCGCGACGGTAGGCGAAATGATGCGCGCCGCCATCGTCGCGTTCCAGTTTTACGACAAGCTGACCCAACGCCTGAGTCATGTCAGCTCCAGTCTGGGGACGCTGGCGGATTTGATCTCCGACACGCGGCGGTTGTACAACCCCTACGAGTGGCTGGGTATGCAGGAAAAGATCAAGTCCCGCTACACCATGGTGGAGGAAGGCTTGATGTTCGACGCCATCATGCAAGGCAAGACCGTCAGGCAGGCGTTGGCGCTGTATGTCCAGGCCATCCAGGACAAAAAGCGACAGGCCGCGAGTGGCGGCGAGGATATTGAACTGTTCTGAAGGGTGTTTTTCACAGCCTGTTACAGTTTGCGCGCCTGGATGGCGGCGTTGCCGGTATACGTCGCCGGCGTCAGGGCCAGCAACCGCTGTTTCGCCTCCTCGGGGATAGCCAGCGTTGCGACGAACGTGCGCAGCGTCTCGCGATCCACCCGCTGGCCGCGCGTCAGCACCTTGAGTTGCTCGTAGGGCTGCTCGATGCCGTAGCGGCGCATCACGGTCTGAATCGGCTCGGCCAGCACTTCCCAGTTGGCGGCCAAATCGGCCTCCAGCATTGCCGCGTCCACCTCCAGCTTGCCGATGCCCTTCAGGCAGGACTGATAGGCCACCAGCGAATGCGCCAGCCCAATGCCCAGAGTCCGCAGCACGGTCGAATCGGTCAGATCGCGCTGCCAGCGGGACACCGGCAGTTTGGCCGCCAAATGGTCGAGCAGCGCATTGGCGACGCCCAGATTGCCCTCGGCGTTTTCGAAGTCAATCGGGTTGACCTTGTGCGGCATGGTCGAAGAGCCGATCTCGCCAGCCACGGTTTTCTGCCGGAAATAACCGATGGCGATGTAACTCCATACATCCCGGCAGAAATCCAGCAGCACGGTATTGGCGCGCATCACGACGTGGAAAAATTCCGCCAGGTAGTCGTGCGGTTCGATCTGGGTGGTGTAGGGGTTCCAGTCCAGCCCCAGCTCTTCGGTGACGAAGCGGTGGGCGAAATCCTCCCAGTCCACCTCCGGATAGGCGGCCAGATGGGCGTTGTA
>DGFE01000101.1:7391-37347 GCA_002391525.1 Competibacteraceae bacterium UBA3908 | reverse complement strand
GGTATTCGCCATTTCCTTGCCGAGGGTGGTCGGCGAGGCAGGTTGGCCGTGCGTGCGCGCCAACATCGGCTGGTCGGCGTACTGGCGCGCCAGTCGGGTAATGGCGTCGATCAGTCCGTCCAGTCCCGGCAGTAGCGCTTGGGCGCGCGCCTCGCGCAGCATCAGCGCGTAGGCCAGGTTGTTGATGTCTTCGGAGGTGCAGGCGAAATGGATGAACTCGCTGACCGCCTCCAGTTCGGCATTGCCGGCGATTCTCTCCTTGAGCAGGTATTCCACCGCCTTCACGTCGTGGTTGGTGGCGCGCTCGATATTCTTGACTCGCTGGGCGTCGGCGAGGCTGAAGTGCTCGACCAGGCCTTCGAGGATGCGGTTGGCGTGCTCGCCGAGCGGCGGTACTTCGGAAATGCCGGGATGACGGGCCAGCGCTTGCAGCCAGCGCACTTCGACCAGCACCCGATGACGGATCAGGCCATACTCGCTGAAGATGGGCCGCAAGCCGGCGGTCTGGTCGGCGTAGCGGCCGTCGATGGGAGAAATCGCGGTCAGGGCGGTGAGTTCCATGAGATGAGTTCCTGCGTGGTGCGGGCGACGAGTAAGATCATAAATTGTTTCATTTTAATCCCGCACCCTCCACCTTGCCCGGGAAATCACCGCCCCTAGAATGATCGCCCCGCCGAGCAGCGCCAGCGGTCCCGGCGTTTCCCCCAGCAGCAGGAACACCCAAACCGGATTGAGCACCGGCTCGATCATGGGCAGCAGTATCCCTTCCACGGCGCGAACGTGGCGCAGCGCCAGCGCGTACATGACGTAAGGCAGACCCAGTTGCACCACGCCGAGGAGGAGGAGTCCGACCCAACCCATGGCGTCCGGCATGGACTGGAACATGAACGGCAGGCCGATCAAGCCCGCCAGCAGATTGCCCAGCACCAGCGCTGACATCGCCGATTCCCCGCGGTGGCGGCGCAGAAAGAGGGTCAGCCAGCCGAAACAAAACCCGCTGGCCAGCGCCACCCCGTTGCCGAGATAACCGTCCAGGCTGAGTTCGTCGCCGAAGAACAGCAGCATCCCGACCAGGATCACCGCCAGACTCAGCCAGTCGTTGCGTTGCGCCCGCTCGCCCAGAAACCACGGGCTGAACAGCGCGACGTACACCGGCGCGGTGTATTGCAGCAGGATGGCGTTGGCGGCGGTGGTCAGCTTGTTGGCGACCACGAACAGCACCACCGTGCCGGCGTAGGCCACCGCCGCGCCAATCTGCTCGAACGATCCGGTGAAGCGCAGTTCCTTGTGAAAAACCAGCGCGATGACCGCCGCGCCGATCAGACTGCGCATCCCGGCGATAGCCAACGGATTCCAGTCGACCCATTTGATCAACAGACCGCCCAGGCTCCACAGGATCGCCGTCGCCAGCAACATCAGCACGGCGCGGCGGTGGGCGGGATCGTTGGCGACCGTTGCCGGCCCGACCTCGATATCGGATTCCGCGCTCATTCGCCGCCGCCCAGATAGGCGTTGCGGATTTCGGGATTGGCCAGCAACGCCTCGGCGCGGTCTTCCAGCACGATCCGGCCCACTTCCATCACATAGCCGCGATGCGCCAGTTTCAGCGCGGCGCGGGCATTCTGCTCGACCAGCACGATGGTCACGCCCGCTTCGTTGATTTCCCACAGGGTCTGGAAGATCGCCTTGACCAGCAATGGCGCCAGTCCGAGGCTGGGTTCGTCCAGCAGCAGAATCCGCGGATTCGCCATCAACGCCCGGCCAATCGCCAGCATTTGCTGTTCGCCGCCGCTCAGGGTGCCGGCCAGCTGGTCACGGCGCTGCGCCAGCACCGGAAACAATTCGTGAATCCATTGCAGGGTCTTGGCGACCTTCGCTGGATCTGCGCGGGTGAAAGCGCCCAGATTGAGATTTTCCCGCACGGTGAGCGTGCCGAAAATGCGGCGGCCTTCCGGGGCCTGGGCGATACCCATCGCCACCAGGCGATGGGCGGGCAGTTTGTGGATCGCTTGGGACTCGAAGCGGATTTCCCCCTGCGACGGTCGCAGCAAACCGCTGATGGCGCGCAGGGTGGTGGTCTTGCCGGCGCCGTTCGCCCCCAGAATGGTGACGATCTCGCCCTGGCGGACGCTCAGGTTGATTCCGTGCAGCGCTTCGACGTTGCCATAACGGACATGCAGATTTTCGGCTTCCAGCAGCATGTCGCTAAGGGTAATCGCTTCGCTGGTCCAGCGCCAGCAACAGCGCATTCAGCCGCCGGACGAAACTGGCCGGATCTTCCAACTGTCCCCCTTCCGCCAGTACCGCCTGCTCGAACAGCAAATGGGTCAGGTCGCCGAAGCGGCCAGCGTCCGCCTCGCCCTTCAGGCGCGTCACCAGCGGATGGTGGGGATTCAGTTCCAGATAGGGTTTGCTCATCGGCACGTTCTGGCCGGCGTCGCGCAACATCCGCTCCAGATGGGCGCTGAGGGCATATTCGTCCACCACCAGACAAGCCGGCGAATCGGTCAGCCGCGAGGAAATCCGCACCTCCTTGACTTGATCACCCAGCACCTCCTTGACCCGCGTCAGCAAATCCTTGAACTGATCCTCGGCCTGCTTCCGTTCCTGCTTTTCCTCTTCCGAAGCGATCTTGTCCAGATCCAGCGCACCCTTGGCGACCGACTGGAAATGCTTGCCTTCGAACTCGGTCAGGTGCGACATCAGCCATTCATCGACCCGGTCGGTCAGCAACAACACCTCCAAACCTTTCTTGCGGAAAATTTCCAGATGGGGGCTGTTCTTGGCGGCGGCGAAACTGTCACTAACAATATAGTAAATCTTATCCTGCCCCTCCTTCATTCGCCCGACGTAATCAGCCAGGGAAACAGTTTGCTCGGCGCTGTCGGCATGGGTCGAGGCGAAGCGCAGCAGCTTGGCGATTTGCTCACGGTTGCCGTAATCCTCTGCCGGCCCTTCCTTCAGCACTCGCCCGAACTCTTTCCAGAACTTGCCGTATTTCTCGGCGTCGTTTTCAGCCAGATCCTCCAGCAGGCCCAGCACCTTCTTGACCGAACCGGCGCGGATGCTGTCCACTATCTTGCTGCTTTGCAGGATTTCGCGGGAGATGTTCAGCGGCAGGTCGTTGGAGTCGATGACGCCGCGCACGAAACGCAGATAGCGCGGCATCAGGTGCTCGGCGTCGTCCATGATGAACACCCGTTGCACGTACAGCTTCACGCCGTGGCGCTGCTCGCGATCCCACAGGTCGAAGGGTGCGCGGGCCGGGATGAACAGCAGCGAGGTGTATTCCAGCTTGCCCTCGACCCGGTTGTGGGTCCAGGCCAGCGGATCCTCGAAGTCGTGGCCGACGTGCTTGTAGAACTCCTTGTATTCCTCTTCCTTGATGTCCTGCTTGGGTCGCGCCCACAGCGCCGCCGCCTGATTGATCCGCTCGTCCTCGATCTTCGGCGGCGCGTCCTTGTCCTCGCTGTATTTCTGCACCGGCATGATCACCGGCAGGGTGATGTGATCGGAATACTTGGTGATGATTGAGCGCAACTGCCACTCGTTCAGCAGGTCGCTCTCGTCCTCGCGCAGGTGCAGGGTGACCTCGGTGCCACGCGTGGGTTTCTCAATCGTTTCCAGCGTGTATTCACCCTCTCCCGTGGACTCCCAGAGCACGCCGTGTTCGGCGCCCATGCCGGCGCGGCGGGTGCGCAGCGTGACTTTGTCGGCGACGATGAAGCTGGAATAGAAGCCGACGCCGAACTGGCCGATCAGGTGGGCGTCTCTGGCCTGATCGCCGGTCAGCTTCTGCATGAACTGGCGGGTGCCGGAACGGGCGATGGTGCCGATGTTGTCGATGACCTCCTGCCGGTCCATGCCGATGCCGTTGTC
Source organism: Competibacteraceae bacterium UBA3908 (assembly GCA_002391525.1). Classification (GTDB taxonomy): domain Bacteria; phylum Pseudomonadota; class Gammaproteobacteria; order Competibacterales; family Competibacteraceae; genus Competibacter_A. The sequence continues at coordinate 33,468 of DGFE01000101.1, read as the reverse complement.
GGCGACGGTGATGGTGCGGGCGTCCTTGTCGAAACTGACCCGGATTTTCAGGTCCGGATCGTTCTCGTACAGGGCGCCATCGGTCAGGGCCTCGAAGCGCAGCTTGTCGCAGGCGTCGGAGGCGTTGGAGATCAGTTCGCGGAGGAAGACTTCCTTGTGGGAATAGAGGGAATGCGCGACCAGGCGCAGCAATTGCTGCACCTCGGCCTGAAAACCAAGGGTTTCCTTGTGGGCTTCGACGGTCATGGGTGACGGGCTCCTGATGGGGTTCACGGTTTGCGGTCGGATATGCGGGCAAACGGCGGGATTTCAAGGCGGTGCGCTCGGCAAGTTTTGGGGGTCGGGAGGGTGGGGGGTCCGTTTCAAGGTTACTCGTTGCCACGAGTAGGCCGGTGCATCTGTTGCCCCGGTAGGGGCAACAGATGCGTCCCCGAAGTTTCGGAGCTATCCAATTCATTGCCATTGCGTCAAAATATAAAAACATCCTTCTTGATGGATAGGGATTCGATATATGCGGTTGAAACTGAAGCACGTTGCTCTATTGATACGTTTTTCGACGTCGCCTCGAGGTGGAAAAATACATTTTTTAGGGTGTCTAATTTATTTACGTTGGCCTTGCAGAAATGGCTTTGTCCACCCCAGGATTCAGTACACATTCATCAACTGCATCAGATCTCCCAAGATTGAAAAAATGTGAGATTAATCTAGCGATGGCTGACCCAGAAAACGAAAAGACTTGGCTTGAAGACCACCTTGATAATTGGATCGGGAGCGTTCGTGGACTGCCTAGAACACTCCGCAAAACCAAATATCTAATAGCGCTCATAGTGGTGGCTTTTTTACTTTTGCTACAAGGACTTGTAGATAAGTCCCCTGGGGAGATTCTCAAGGAGATTGCCAAGGCTGCATTTTCGGGGAAGGAGTCACCGCAACAGTCCGAGCCAAAACCGATCCCTAACATCCCCTTGCCTCTCCCGGATCGGGTTCCTCATCCAAAAATGAATGATGACAAAATCCCATCGGAAAAGCCTGCATTGTTTTCTGAACATGAGTCTCAACCTCGGAAAGTCAATGGTCAACCGCCGCTAAGTAGCGGATCGTCCGCATCCCCTAAGGAGATAGCAATTCAGTACAAGAGAGATTGCGGCGAGACACCATTTAACCTTCAGTCGCTGCAATCAAGAACAACGACCGAATTGACGGCACGAGACCTGTCATCTCCCGCCGTCATACAACTTTCCGGCGGACTGTCACATCAAGTCACGGAAGGCAGCGGCTCGGCCGCCCTCGTGGTCGCACGGTTCACAATCTGTACCGGAGACTCGGTTGGTGCGTGCCCCGAACCCAAGTTGGACTGCAGCGTTCGGTGCAAATACGCTAAGGCTGATTCTTTTGCCGGTAACATGCTCATTGCGACCCATGAACTCGCGGGGCTCCTTGCGAGTGGCATCGACGATGCCCAACGCCTTAACTCACCGATCATAGAAGGGGATATATGCAAAGTACATTGATATTGATTCTGGCAATGCTACTTTCGATGACAGCCGCAGCCGAAAAAGGTGACTCGATCAACAAGACCGGCCAATTCGAATACACGTTTTCAACGGTTGAGGTGTCGCCAATCCCAGGCAGAAGCCGCAATACTGGGATTCAGGCCACAGCCGGATTTGAGATAAGAAATACCGGGTCGGTTCCCGTGTGAGTCGCTGTGGTTACGCCGTGGCCAACGCTTCAAATTGAGGGTGGCATACATTTCGTTATCCGCTATCGAGGCATCACCGGGATTGCCTTTGACGACATTTCTATCCAGGACTGCTCTAAAGCTGCAGTAAGCTTCTCTCTAATACGACCCGACAAAAGCCTAACCGCCAGCCTAATTTTTGACTCGAATCTCGGAGGCCGTGAACTCTTGCCGGCGAGCTGGGGCAGAATAAGCGGCCAATTATTAGTTCAGTCAACGGATGATAAAACATGTTGGATCGAACCATTCACTGTGGGCCGAGTGTCCGTGTCCGTAGTTCGATAACCCGATAGCCCGGTAGTCCGGTAGGGTGGGCACTGCCCACCTTCACGATTCATCCGACACTACCGATATGGCGGGCCATGCCCGCCCTACATGGTCTTATCCATCATCCGACACCACCGATATGGCGGGCCGTGCCCGCCCTACATGGTCTCCGCCATCCAACGCCACCATTACCCTCATTCGCCGAAATCGGTACCTGTCTCTGTCGTAGCTTCTCCACCGCCCCAATCCGCCGGACACATTCCCTCGGCCACATACCGATGAAACGTCGAATACGGCCAATCACTTACCCGCACGACGTGGCCGTGCTTCACCGGATTCCAATGAATGTAATCGACATGGCGGTCGAAATCCCGTTGATCGCGGATTTGATGCTCCCAAAATCGCCGCTGCCAGATCGCGCTTTCCCGGTGTTTTTCCCTGGATGGATTCATCCATTCCTCGCGATGGAATAATGCCCGCGCCTGCTTCGAAAATCCGGCCTTGATCAAACCCCACCGCTTTGAATAATCCTTGTCATCAGGCGGCAATGTCCATACGCAATGAAGATGCTCCGGTAACAACACCCACGCATCGATAATAAACGGATACTCACGGCGCACTTCAGCGATGACCTCGCGCAAAATTCGCTGGCTTTCCGGGGCCGTCAACAACGGTCGGCGTCGATAAGTGATCACGGTGAAAAAATAACTGCCGCCTGGGGTTTGTGCCCTGCGATAATTCGACATGAATGTACCGTTCTTGAAACCGACTTGGTAGGGTGGGCACCGCCCACCTTAATCCACCAACGGGGTGCGAATGCGATGGTGGGCCTAGCCCACCCTACAAAACTTCGATGCCTTCATGCCGCAACAGCCAGCGCTTGATCGCCAACGGATCGCCGGTCACTTCGCCGGCATAACCGCCCAACCCCTGCCGACTTACTACTCGATGACAGGGAATCAGGATCGGCAAGGGATTGCTCCGGCAGGCGCCGCCGATGGCGCGGGCGGCGGTATCGAGTTGCCGCGCCAGCTCGCCGTAGGTCAGCACGGTTCCCGCTGGAATGGTTTGTAAAGCGTTCCAGGCCCGCTGCTGGAACGCCGTCCCACCCGGCGCCAGCGGAACCGTGAATACATAATTCGGATCGCGGAAATACGCCTCCAGTTGCTCGATCACCGTCTGGGTCGGCGTATCCGTTGGCGGCTGCTCGGGCGCGTCGGCGGGCAGATAATCCAGTGCACTCACGGCCTCGCCCGTCATGCGGATGCCGATTCGGCCCAGCGGCGTGGCGATAATGGCTTGATAGACGTTCACAAAAAACCCTCCCCCCCCCGCCCCTCTCCCAAAGGGCGAGGGGAGCCTTGCATCTTCACCCCCAGCCTCTCTTCCAAAGTGCGAAGGGGGCTTTGTTAATCCTCGCGCGGAACGTAGCTCAGCCAGTCGCGGCTGGCGTCGCCGTAGACGATGAAGTACGGATTCAGCAGCGATTCGCGGGTGTTGTAACGCAGCGATTCGCCGGTTTCCGCCGATACCACCCGACCACCGGCAACCTCGACGATAGCCTGCGCAGCGGCGGTATCCCATTCCGAAGTCAGGCCGAGGCGCGGATACACGTCCGCCGACCCTTCAGCCACCTGACAGAATTTGAGCGAACTGCCAATGGTCACCAGCTCATGTGTGCCCAACTTGGCGACGAACGCTTGCAAACCTGGTCCGCCATGCGACCGACTACCGACCACCCGCAGCGGTTCGCCCGGTTGCAACGGTTTGACCGCAATCGGCTGCGGCGGTTGACCGGGTCCCTCGCGGAACGCGCCGTGATCGCGGACGGCGAAGTAGCACACTCCGGTCACCGGCACGCGCACGATCCCGAGAACCGGTTCGTGCTCCTCGATCAGGGCGATGTTGACGGTGAACTGACCGTTGCGCTGGATGAATTCCTTGGTGCCGTCCAAGGGGTCCACCAGCCAAAAGCGCCGCCATCTTGCGCGTTCGGCGAACGGGATGTCGGACGATTCCTCGGACAGGACGGGAATATCCGGGGTCAGTCGTTGCAATCCGGCGACGATGGCATGATGCGCGGCCAGATCGGCGGCGGTCAGCGGGCTGTCGTCGCCCTTGGCGGTGACCCCGAACGCCGTGGCGTAGATTTCCAGAATTCGCTCGCTGGCTTCCGCCGCCAGCACACGGATCGGTTCCAGCCAGTTCCGCCACTCGTCACGCATGGCCTTTCCTCAACGCCTTAAAAACGCAAAAGGGGCGATCCTGAAACGATCACCCCCTGTCCGACCAAGCCAGGTCATTTTACGACAGCTTCTCCTTGATGCGGGCCGCCTTGCCTTCCAAACCGCGCAAGTAGTACAGCTTGGCGCGGCGCACGTCGCCCCGGCGCTTGACGGTGATGTCGGCGATTGCCGGACTGTAGGTCTGAAACACCCGCTCCACGCCCTCGCCGTGGGAAATCTTGCGCACGGTGAACGCGGAGTTCAAACCCCGGTTGCGCTTGGCGATGACGATGCCCTCGAAGGCTTGCAAGCGCTCGCGATTGCCTTCCTTCACCTTGACCCGCACCACCACGGTATCGCCGGGATTGAAAACCGGGATCTCGCGAGTCATCTGCTCTTTTTCAAATTCTTCAACCAGTTTGCTCATGACACTACGCTCCACGTTGCTCCGTGAGATCCCCGGCGACGCCGGCGCTCCCCGTTCTCTTTTGGTATTCGTGAATGAATTCATCCAACAGCGCCCGATCCCGGGCGTCCAGTGCCCGTCGCGCCAGCAGATCGGGCCGCCGCCGCCAGGTTCGGCCCAGCGCCTCGCGCCGCCGCCAGCGGGCGATAGCGGCGTGATCGCCGCTCAGCAACACCGCCGGCACCCATCGCCCGTCGATTTCCTCCGGGCGGGTATAGTGCGGACAATCCAGCAATCCGTCCATGAACGAATCCTGTTCGGCGGACTCGTCGTCGTTCAGCGCGCCTGGCAGCAATCGGGCCACGGCGTCGATCACCACCAGCGCCGCCAGTTCACCCCCGCTGAGCACGTAATCGCCGATGGACCATTCCTCGTCCACCTCGGTTTCGATCAGCCGCTCGTCGATTCCCTCGTACCGGCCAGCCAGCAGAATCAGCCTCGGTTCCCGCACCAGTTCCCGCACGCCGTCCTGGCTCAGCGGCCGGCCCTGGGGACTCAGATAAATCGTCCTGCCGCGCGGTTCCACTGCCTGCCGCGCGCGCCGCAAGGTATCGCGCAGCGGCTGCACCTTCATCACCATGCCCGGTCCACCGCCATAGGGCCGGTCGTCCACGGTACGATGCCGGTCGTGGGTCTCGTCGCGCGGATCCCAGGTGGCCACCTCCAGCAGACCGCGTTCGACCGCCCGGCCCGTGACCCCGAAGCGGAGCAGGGTTTCGACCATCTCGGGAAACAGGGTGACCACGTCCACGCGCATGGCGACATTCCTGGCATTCAAGCGCCCTCACCCCCAACCCCTCTCCCCGAGGGCGAGGGGAGTCAAAAATCCGGGTCCCAGTCCACTTTCATCAGACGTTGTTCGAGATTCACCTCGACGACCACCCGGTCCTTGATGAACGGCAGCAAGCGTTCCCGTTCTCCTCTGACTACCATCACGTCGTTGGCGCCGGTCGCGAACAAGGAGGCGATTGTCCCCAATTCCACGCCGTCCAGCGTCACCACCCGCAACCCTTCCAGATCGGCCCAGTAGTATTCGCCCGGTTCGGGTGGAGGCAACTGCGCGCGCCGCACCGCAATGTCGGCTTGCAGCAGGGCGGTTGCCTGGTCGCGGTCGTCACAGCCGGCGAACTTCAGCACCACTCCCGCTCCGTGGGCGTGGCCGGCTTCGATCTCGAACGGCTGCCACTCGTCCCGTCGTCGCAGGAATATCGGGTTATAACGAACGATGCCTTCGCGCGGTTCGGTATGGGAAAACACCCGCACCCAGCCTCGCACGCCGAACAGGCCGGATACCCGGCCCAGCACGATCCAGTCCGACATCGCGGCGGTGTCGGATTCGTCGGGGCGTCGCTACTGAGCCTGCTGCTTGCGGGCTTCCGCCATCAGGCTGACCACGCGCTCGGATGGCTGCGCGCCATTGTTCAGCCAGTACTGTACCCGCTCCTGATTCAAGCTCAGCCGCACCTCCTTGCCACTGGCGATGGGATTGAAAAATCCAAGCCGTTCGATATAACGGCCGTCGCGCCGGTTGCGGCTGTCGGTCACGACCACGGTGTAGAAGGGGCGCTTCTTGGCGCCGCCGCGAGACAGGCGGATGGTAACCATGCGCTGGGGATACCTCTTGCGAATTCCGATACGAAAAGGCCGCCCACAGGGGCAGCCGGACGAAGCGGGGAATAATATCGGAAATTTCGGGCGTTTGAAACTGCTCAGGATTCAAGCCTGATCAGGTATTCACCCAACAGTGCTTGCAAATCGGCGTGAAAGCGGCGGGCGGCGGCGGGGGTCAACCGGTGTTGGGCGTTGAGCAACGCGCCGTGGTACAGAGCGGTCAGGATCAAACGATAACGGGAATCGCCGGGTTCGGCCAGTTCGCGCAATCGTTGCACCAGCGGATGCGCGGCGTTCAGAAACAAATCCAGCGGTTGTTGGCGCAACCGGTCGCGCACGTCGCTGGCCAGCTCCGCCAGTCCATCCAGCAAAAATGGCTTTTCCAGCGCCCGCTCCATCTCGTCGAAGGCGGTTATCCGCTGGCCAGCGAGCAGCACCGCGCTCAGACTGGCCGGCTGGAACCGGCGCACCCGGGTTTTTACCCGCACGTCCCGCTCAGCCAACGCTCGATCCATCGCCCGTTCCAGGCGGGCGTAAGCCGCCTGTTCCGTTGTATCCAGTCGTTCGTACAGGGCTGGATCGTCCAGCCGATCCAGCGGCTTGAGTTCCACCGTTTCCGCCCTCTGGCTGGCGTAACGGCGCAGCAGGGTCTCGTCGAACGGGCGACCGGCGTTGATCGCCAGCAGGCCACGCGCCTGACAAAGCGTGTGGAATTGGTTGGCGTCGGCTTCGTGGGTAAAGAAATAAAGTGGCTTTTTGCCGTTCGCCGTTGACTGGCGGGCGAGATAATCGGGCAGGGTCAACCGCCCCTGATTCGTCTCGAACGGCAGTCGCTCCAGCACCGCCGCGCCGAAGTCTGGATGCCGCGCCGCCATACCCTTGATGGCGTCGTGATGCCAGTCACAGAGTTGCAGAAAGCGTGGCCGGTCGCGGACGGCCAAGTCGAGCAGCGCGGCGACGATCAATGCGCCCAGCGCCTCGCGCAAGGCGTGATAAGCCTCGTCCCGCAGCACGTTGTCGCGGGCGGCGGTCGGTTGCAAAGCCGGGCAATCCACCACGCCACGCACGAACCTCACCCACTCCGGCAGCAATTCGGTGTCGTTGAGCCGAATGCACATCCGCGCCTGAAACAAATCCACCGTGCCGCCGGCTTGTTCACCGGGCGTGAAGCGGGCGGGAACGAAGAATCCGCCCAGCGCTCTTGGCCGTGGTAGGTCGACTGGGATAACCAGCAGGGGTGGGTCAGCGTAACGTTGGCTCAGGAAGGCTCTCAACGACCGTTCCCGCTCGCTGGGATCGACCCAACCCGACTCGTGCCAGGGTGCGTTGACGGCGTTGATCGGGCCAAAACCGTTGAGCAGGATCGGAAACGGCAGGAAATCAGCGTAACGCCGCACGGTCTGGCGGATCAGGCGGCCGTCGAGAAAGACGGTCCGGTCTGCCGCCAGCACGACCACGACCCGCGTACCGGGCGGTTGTGCGCTCGCCGGCAGGGCATCCAGTTCGTAATCCTCGCCGCCATGGTTGATCCAGCGCCAGGCTTGGGTTGTCATCGGCTTGCGGGTGTAAACCTCGATCCGTTCCGCGACCACGAACGCCGACAGCAGGCCGATGCCGAACTGACCGATGGTGGCGACCGCCACGTCGCGGGCGGCCAGTTCGCGGGCGCGGCTGCCGGTGCCGGTGCTGCCGATCACGCTGAGAAAGTCCTCGATGTCCCGCCGGTCCATGCCGGTGCCGTTGTCACTGAAACTCAGTGTGTGACTGGATTCGTCCAGGTCGATGTGAATCTCGCCGGCCAGCTCCGGTTCGTGGACCCGGCGCAACTGGATGCTGTCGTGGGCGTTCTGCAGCAGTTCGCGGATGAACACGTCCGGCTCCGGGTACAGGCTTTTCGCCAGCAGTCGAACCAGACCTTGAAAACTGGTGCGCATCTTGGACATGGCGCGGCAATCTCCTGGATTGCGTTGTGGTGCGGCAAGAACCGGTCAGGCAGGCGGAACGCTTTGCCGATCTGGCCAAGGAATTGTTCGGGCTGGAGTTGGCGATTTCCAGAGAGTAGCGGACTTGCTGGACTTATTTTGAAAACCGTTGTCGTGACAAAAGGAATTTAAGGGATAATTTCCACGAGCTAGCAAGCGAGCAAAACGATGAATCAAGCCCAAGCCATCCCGCGATTGACCCCCTACGAACAATTGCTCGCCCTGCCGGAAAACCAGGTGGGCGAGATCGTCGGGGGCCAACTCTACACCCAGCCGCGCCCTGCCGGACCTCATGCCGCAGCGGAAGGAGCGATTAGTCATAGAATTGGCGGACCCTTTCGTTTTGGAGAGGGTGGTCCGGGTGGCTGGTGGATTTTGCCCGAGCCGGAGATTCATTTTATCCGCGATACCGAAGTCGTCGTGCCCGATCTGGCCGGTTGGCGGCGCGAGCGGATGCCGGCCATTCCCCGCGACCACCGCTTCGAGGTGATTCCCGACTGGGTTTGCGAAATCCTCTCGCCGTCCACCGCACAAAAGGATCGCGCCCTGAAACTGCCGCTTTACGCCCGTTATGGCGTCGCTCACGCCTGGCTGGTCGATCCGCTGGCGCGCACCCTGGAAGCCTTCGAGTTGCGCGACGGTCGATGGCTGCTGCTTGGGGCCATTCGGGAAGATGATCCGGTCTGCTTTCCGCCCTTCGCAGCGGTGACTTTTTCGCTCGCCGACCTGTGGGTTTGACTATACTGGCTGCCCACTTCGTCACCGCAAGCCTGCCCCGCTCATGCCCACATCCCCCATTTCCCCCGCCGATTTCGCCCCATTGCGCCTGCGCAAGGATGAAGACCGCCGCCTGCGCGCCGGCCATCTCTGGATTTACAGCAACGAAATCGATGTCGAAGCCACCCCGCTGCGCGATTTCCAGCCCGGCCAGCCGGTCGCGATTCAGGCCAGCAACGGCAAGACGCTCGGCACCGGCTACATCAATCCGCACGCGCTGCTGTGCGCCCGGCTGGTCAGTCGCGATCTGGAGCATCCGCTCAGCCCCTCGTTGCTGGTGCATCGCCTCAACGTAGCGTTGAGCCTGCGCGAACGGCTGTACGACCGACCGTTCTACCGGCTGGTCTACGGCGAGGGCGATGGCCTGCCGGGCTTGATCGTGGATCGTTACGGCGACTTGTGCGTAGCGCAGCTCACCACCGCCGGTATGGAACGCTTGAAGGACGACATCCTCGCCGCCCTGCAAAAAGTGCTGAAACCGGCGGCGGTGCTGTGGCGCAACGACAGTCGAGTGCGGGAAATGGAAGGGTTGGAGCGCATCGTCGCCGATGCCGCCGGCGAGGTCCCGGATACCGTGACGGTCGAGGAAGACGGGCTACGCTTCCAGGTATCGCCGCGCGCCGGGCAAAAGACCGGCTGGTTCTACGATCAGCGCGACAACCGCGCCCGGCTGGACCGCTACGTCGCGGGCCGCCGAATGCTGGACGTTTGCAGCTACGTTGGCGCCTGGGGCGTGCGAGCGGCGGCGCGTGGCGCGCGAGAGGTATTATGCATGGATTCTTCCGCCCCGGCGTTGGAGCAAGCCGCGGCTAACGCGGCTCTGAACGGAGTTGGCGAGCGGGTACGGACGCAGCAGGGCGATGCCTTCGAGGTGCTCAAAAGTCTGCGCGAGACGCGCGAACGTTTCGACGTGGTGATCGTGGACCCGCCGGCATTCATCAAGCGCCGCAAGGATTTCAAGGAGGGCGCGCTGGCTTACCGGCGACTCAACGAAATGGCGATGCAGGTGTTGGAACGCGACGGGTTGCTGGTGTCTTGCTCCTGCTCGCAACTGCTGTCGCGCGACGTGCTGATCCAAACTCTGTTGCAGGGATCGCGGCATCTCGACCGCAACCTGGTGATTCTGGAGCAGGGTCGGCAGGGACCGGACCATCCGGTTCCGCCGGCGATCCCCGAGACCGATTATCTTAAGATGATCATCGCACGGGTGCTGCCGGCTTGAAGATATTTGAGGACCCAATTGAATGACCTTTTGTCATGCCCATGAATGATCAGGATTCGCAGCGACTGCTTCGCCTTCTGGAAGAAATCCGCGACAACCAAAGAACGCAACTGGAGCGCCAAGCCGAATCGCTGGTGCTGCAACGCGAGCAGTTCGCGCTGGTCCAGAAGCAAGCCGAACGCGCCGAGCGCCTGCAGGATCGCGCCGAGGAACTCCAAGTCAAGGGCGCGCAACTCGTCACCGGCGCGCGCAAGGGAATGGTGGTCGTTCTGCCCATCATCGTCTTGTTGCTCGCTTATCTGAGCTGGCTCATCTTGCGGTGAACCGTCATGTCCATAGCTCGATCCGAGAGCGAAAAAATGCTGGCCGACGAACCCTATCGGGGTTCCGACCCGGAATTGGTCCGGCATCGGGGCCGGCAGCGTGGTGACGCGCAGCCTGCCGGCGCGGGTGCTGGCGGTCGGCAATCCCTGTCGGGTGATCCGCGAACTGTGAGCCTGCGAGTGGAAAATGACCCGGTTGCTCCGCGTCGCGCCTGTAGCTAAAACCGACCAGTTTGATAAATAATTACCGGACGCTCGTTTCGATCAACGATTGGGGAGATCTATCCATGATGCAATTGAAGGAAATTTTGAATAAAAAAGGCGGTCAGCCGGTCACCGTGCCGGCGACGGCCACCGTCGCCGACGCCATCCGAGCGATGACCGAGTATCGGGTCGGATCGGTCATCGTGCCGAACGCCGACGGTTCCCCAGCCGGCATCTTCACCGAACGCGATGTGCTGAAGCTGTGCGCCGAGGGCCGGACCGATTTCGCCAAAATGTCGATTCGGCCCTACATGACCTGCGACATGACCACGGGCAAACCGTCCGATACCGTCAGCGAGGTTCTCGCCATCATGACCACCAAGCGTTTTCGCCACATGCCGGTGGTCGAGGATGGCAAGATGGTGGGCGTGGTGTCCATCGGCGACCTGGTGAAAGCCAAGCTGGAGGAAACCGCCTTCGAGGCCAAGGTCCTGCGCGAATACATCACGACCTGATCCGGCTCCGGGGATGCCGCGCGGCGTCCCTTGTCTCCAGCCTCGCCCGTTGTCGCCATGGATACCGTCCTCCGCTTCTGGGAAAGCAAGCCTCTCGCCGAGTTGATCCCGAGCGAGTGGGAAGCGTTGTGCGACGGTTGCGGCAAGTGCTGCCTGCACAAACTGGAGGACGAGGATACGGGCGAACTGTTCCATACCAACGTCGCCTGCAAGTTGTTGAATCTCGACACGGGCCGTTGCACCCGTTATGCCGAACGCTTCCGCTGGGTGCCCGATTGCGTGCAATTGACGCCCAGCCTGGCCCGGCAAGTGAACTGGCTGCCGCCGACCTGCGCCTATCGCCTGCGGGCGGAGAACCGAGCGTTGCCGGACTGGCATCCGCTGCGGACCGGCGATCCGGATTCCACCCGACGGGCCGGGATGAGCGTGCGCGGCTGGGCCGTGCCGGAACGGCGGGCACGGCGGCTGGAAGATCATATCATCGAGTGCCTGCCATGAAAGTTCGCTGTCTTACCCTGGGCGCCTTCCAGGTCAACGCCTACCTGCTCGAGGATCCCGCCACCGGTTGTTGCGCCGTGGTGGACACCGGGGAAGGGCCGGATCTGGCGAACGCACTGGCCGAAATGAAGCCGCGCCCGGATTTGCGGGCGATTTTGCTGACTCACGCCCATTTCGATCATGCCGGCGGGCTGGCGGATGTGCAGCGGGAATTTCCCGAGGCGATCACCTACCTGCCGGCGCTGGAGCGGCAACTGTTCGAAATGCTGCCGAAGCAGGGTTCGTTGTTGTTCGGCATGGCGGAGTTCGACCGACCGTGCGGACGGATCGACCGCTACGTCGAAGACGGGGACACCATCGAGGTGGGCGAGTGGCGGTTTCGCTTCCTGTCCACGCCGGGGCATACGCCGGGCCAGGGCTGCTATTACGACGACACCTACATCTTCGTCGGCGATACGCTGTTCGCCGGCAGCATCGGACGCACCGATTTTCCGCTCAGCGATCCTGAACTGATGTGGAAGAGCCTGCGGCGGCTACTGGAATTGCCCGGCCATCTGCTCGTGTGCAGCGGCCACGGTCCCGTCACCACGCTGGAGGAAGAGCTGCGCGGCAACCCGTTTCTGGATTACCTCCGCCGCGAGCGCGGGATGCCCAGCTTCGGCTTCGACATGGCGCCCGGACCGCGCTGGGGCTGAATCGGCGGAGATCGACGGCAATGTGCGAACTGCTCGGGATGAGCGCCAACGTTCCCACCGACATTTGCTTCAGTTTCACCGGTCTGATGCAGCGCGGCGGCAAGACCGGACCGCATCGGGACGGCTGGGGCATCGCCTTCTACGAGGGGCGCGGTTGCCGAACCTTTCACGATCCCCATCCTAGCGCCGAGTCGGAGATCGCCCTGCTGGTGCAGCGCTACGCCATCAAGAGCCTGATCGTCATCAGCCACATCCGGCGCGCCAATCGCGGGCGGATTTGCCTGGAGAACACCCATCCCTTCAGCCGCGAGCTGTGGGGTCGGCACTGGGTGTTCGCCCACAACGGGCAACTGCGCGGGGTGAAACGGCTGCCACTCGGTTATTACCGGCCAATCGGCACCACCGACAGCGAACACGCCTTTTGCTGGCTGCTGGGCCGCATCCGCGACCGCTTTCCGCGACCGCCGCGCCGACCGACCGGTTTGTGGCGCTGCATCCATGAACTGACGCTGGAGCTGAGCCGGCTCGGCGTGTTCAATTATCTGCTGAGCGACGCCTGCCACCTGTACGCCCATTGCAGCACGCACTTGTCGTGGCTGACCCGCCGGGCGCCGTTCGGCCAGGCCCGCTTGATGGATGCCGACATGACGGTGGATTTTCAGGCGGAAACCACCCCCAACGACATTGTGACCGTGGTTGCCACCCGGCCGCTGACCGCCAACGAGGCGTGGACGGTCATGCGTCCCGGCGCGCTGGCGATTTTCGACGCCGGCGAGCAGGTGGCGGAGTTCGGCGCCTAGCCGGAGGGGCCAGCGTTCGCGGGCCAGCGTCCAACCGTCGGCGTGCCCGCTCCACCCAAATACGTCGCGCCGCCGACCAGCCGCCGCTGCCAGTAGCGCTGGTTCAGATCGACCTTGCGAACCTGGCCGGAGCCGGAGGAGGCGTGGATCATCCGACCCTTGCCGGCGTAAATGCCGACGTGGGAGACCGCGCCGGTGGCGTCGGTGCGGAAGAACAGCAGATCGCCCGGCAGCACCTTGCGCTGCGGTCGTCCGGCTCGAAATTGCTCGGTCGTGGTGCGCGGCACCCGGATGCCGGCCTGCAGGTAGGCGTACTGCACCAGGCCGCTGCAATCTACCCCGCCGGGCGATTCGCCGCCCAATACATACGGTGTGCCGATCAGCCGTTCGGCGGCTCCGAGAATGCGCTGGCGCGCGGCACTGGCGTGCGGATGGTCGCGCGTGGATACGGGAGGCGTCGCGCAGCCGCCCAGCCAGGACAAGCCGGTCAACAGCAGGAACAGACACGATGTCCTGCGGATGCGAGGCAGGATAGGCATGATAAAAGTTCCCCCACGGATTGGATCGCAACGGCGCCACTCGGCCAAGACGATTCAAAGTATAGCGATAGCCATCGCGCGCAAGGGCGAGCGGACTTCCAGAAAACACCGCGTCGGCTCACGGCCATGCGGTTTTTGCGGCGGATACGGACGGGATGGTCTATAGTAGAGCGTCAATTCATACGCCAGGAGCTCCCATGAAAGCAGCCCACGGCAGGGTCGTATCCCTCCACTATACGCTTACCGACGACCACGGCAGATTGCTCGATTCCAGTCGCGGGCGCGAACCGTTCGTCTACCTGCATGGCTACGGCAACATCATTCGGGGTCTGGAAACCGCGTTGGAGGGCAGCGAAGCCGGATTCAGCTCGGCGATCCAGGTCTCGCCCGCCGACGGCTACGGCGACTATAACCCCGAGGCGGTGTTCGAGGTGCCGCGCAGGCAGTTTCCGCCGGACGAGGATATTCAGGTCGGCATGCAGGTTCAGGGCGAGGGCGCACATGGCATTCTGAATTTCACGGTGGTGGCGGTGAACGACCAGGGCGTGACGCTGGACGCCAACCATCCCATGGCGGGTAAGAATCTGAACTTCGAGGTCGAGGTGCTGGAGGTGCGGGACGCGACGGCGCAGGAATTGTCCCATGGACACGCCCACGCCCACGGTCATGATCACTGATGGAGCCCGGCCAGGGCCGCCTGAGCCACGAGCATGTTCCCCGCCGAGGGTTGGCGTGTAGAATAACGCTGAAAACAAGCGTCCAGCCCGAGGTATTCCACGCCGTCATGCTGCTGCGATCACCTCATCTCGCAAGCGAAGACCCTCTGCCCTTCGAACTCAAGGGCAGCTTGTTCACCTTGACCGTTCTGCACCTGTTCAAACCGGACCGAACCGCTATCGAGCGATACTTGGCGGAAAAGATCAAGCAGGCCCCCAGTTTCTTCAACAACACCCCGGTGGTGATCGATCTGGAAGGAATGGCGGAGCCCAGGGATGGCGTGGATTTCAAGGGGCTGTACGATCTGTTGCGAGGACATGGCATGATACCGGTGGGCATCCGTAACGGCAGTCCGAAGCAGCAGGCGTCCGCCCGCCTGGCTGGCTTGCCGGTGTTGCCCGAGAGCCGCGCCGCGAGCGCCGCCAAGAAGCCCGAGCGGGCCGAGCCCACGCCGGCGCGCAGCCGGCTCGTCAACCATCCGGTTCGTTCGGGCCAGCAGATTTACGCCCCCGATGGCGATCTGATCGTGCTCGGGGCGGTCAGCGCCGGCGCCGAGGTGATCGCCGACGGCAATGTCCACATTTATGGGGTGCTGCGCGGGCGGGCGCTGGCGGGAGTCAAGGGCGACCTGGAGACGCGAATTTTCTGTCAGAGCCTGGAAGCGGAATTGATCTCGATAGCCGGCCATTACCGGATCAGCGAGCAGCTCGAACCGACCGACCGGGGCAAGGCCGTTCAGGTTCGCCTGGTGGAAGACCGACTGATCATCGAACAGCTGACCCGCTGATTCGCCAAGACGCGGGCGGGAGCGGTCGTTCGTTCATTCTTTAACACAACGAGGTGGGATAGCAGCTTGGCAACCGTTATCGTCGTGACCTCCGGCAAGGGGGGCGTGGGCAAAACCACGACCAGCGCCAGTTTCGCCACCGGTCTGGCCCAGCGCGGCTACCGGACCGTGGTGATCGATTTCGATGTCGGTTTGCGCAACCTCGATTTGATCATGGGGTGCGAGCGCCGGGTCGTGTACGACTTCGTCAACGTCATCAACAGCGAGGCCAATCTGAACCAGGCGCTGATTCGCGACAAGCGCGTGGATAATCTTTACATTCTGCCGGCCTCGCAGACCCGCGACAAGGAAGCGCTGACCAAGGAAGGGGTTGAAAAAATATTGAACGAACTCAAGCAGAGCTTCGACTACGTGGTCTGCGACTCACCGGCGGGCATCGAACGAGGCGCCTTGATGGCGCTGTATTTCGCCGACGAAGCGCTGGTGGTGACCAATCCGGAAGTGTCGTCGGTGCGCGATTCCGACCGGATTCTCGGCATTCTGGCCAGCCGCTCGCGGCGGGCCGAGCAGGGCGATCCACCGGTCAAGGAACATCTGGTGCTGGCCCGCTACGCGCCGGACCGCGCCCATCGCGGCGACATGCTCACCGTGGAGGATGTGTTGGAGATTCTGGGTATTCCCCTGCTGGGCGTGATCCCGGAATCGCCAGCCGTTTTGCAATCTTCGAACGCCGGCGTTCCCGTGATTCTGGAGGACGGCAGCGATGCGGGCGCCGCCTATGGCGATTTGGTCGAGCGTTTCCTGGGCAAGGATTTGCCGCACCGGTTCACCATGAGCCAGAAGAAAGGGTTTCTGAAGCGCCTGTTTGGCGGGAGCTGAGCCATGGGCCTGTTCGACTATTTCCGTTCGCCTCCCAGCAAGTCGGCCGCGCTGGCCAAGGAACGGTTGCAGATCATCGTGGCCCACGAGCGGGGCAGCCGGCGCAGCAGTCCCGACTATCTGCCGGCGCTCAAGAAGGAGTTGCTGGAAGTGGTGCGCAAGTACGTGCCCATCGATCAAAGCCAGGTCAAGGTGCATCTGGATCGCGAAGGCGGCTGTGAAATTCTGGAGTTGAACATCACGCTGCCGGACGAGGAACAGCGACTTGGCCCACAGCGCTAGACTATCCTGAACCGGTTCCGGGTCCGGGCAGGCGCGGGTTCCATGGTCCCGACAGGCGGCGACGACCGGCAGCCGGATGCCGAGGGCGCGGCAAGCCGAGTTCGGCTCGACAAGTGGTTGTGGGCCGCGCGGTTCTTCAAGACGCGGACCCTGGCGACCGAGGCGGTCGCGGGCGGCAAGGTCCAGGTCGGTGGCCAGCGCGCCAAACCCTCCCACGCCGTTCGCGTCGGCGAAATCCTGCGCATTCAGCGCGGTCTTGATGAATATATCGTCGCGGTCCGGGCGCTGAGCGAGCGGCGTGGTCCCGCCAGCGAGGCGGCGCTGCTCTACGAAGAAACCCCCGAAAGCCGTCAGCGGCGCGAGCAGCTCGGCGAACAGCGCCGTTTGTGCCATCCCGCCTTCCCGCGGTCCACCGGCCGCCCCACCAAACAGGATCGCCGCCGCATTGTCCGCTTCACCCGCCGGGGCGAGCGGGACGAATAATCGCATCGCGAATCTGGGCCAGGCCAGCCCCGAGCGATGCCGTAAACCCTCGTCCATCAGGCCGGGTTAGTATGCGGGCTCTAATTTTGTCTGCTAATTTTTCTACCGGAATCGAAGGTTACCGGGATGAGCGACCGCTGTTCCCGGTTGTTATGAAGATTGGCAATTCAACCCATGCAAGCCAGTCTTGCGCGATTGCACATCAGGGGCTCCAATCATGAAAGCCGACGTGTTTGAAAAGCGACTGACCAATAATGTTCGGGATTTCGCGCGCCAGATCTGGCTGGCGGGGCTCGGCGCCTTTGCCAGAACCCAGGAACAAGGCGGCAAGTTTTTCGAAACGTTGGTCCAGGAAGGCCAGGCGGTGGATGTGCGGATGAAGAAGGTTGCCGAGGAGAAAACCGACCAGATGAAAGGCGAACTCGAAGCCGCGCAGGACAAGGCTGGCGAAATCCGCGACAAGGCGACCGGCGCCTGGAACAAGCTGGAAGACGTCTTCCAGACGCGGGTGGCGCGCGCCTTGCACCGGTTGGGCGTGCCGACCCGCGACGATATTCAGCACTTGTTCGAGCAGGTGGATCGACTCGGCCAGAACGTTCGGGAACTGACCCGGACGGTGGAGGCGGAGGCGAAGGCCAGGAAAGGTCGCGCCGTCAAGGCGGCCGAACCGGTGGCTATCGGCAAGATCGCCGATCCGGTGGCGTGATTCTCCTCGATTCGGCTGGCCGTGGAGGGGTCGATTGCCGTCCGCGGCCAGTTTCCGCAGTGGAACGGAACGGTGACCCGGACGGGTTGTTCCGTAATTTTTCAGGTTGCTTACGCTTAAAATTGACCGTTCGCCGGCTGCAAGGTAACGTAACCGCCTACCTAAAACGGACAGGCAGGCATGACGGCCAAGAAGCATTCCCCTCTTCCCTTCGAAGCAGCCCTGGCGGAACTGGAAAGCCTGGTCGGGCAACTCGAGCAGGGTGAACTGACCCTCGAAGACGCGCTGCAACGGTTCGAGCAGGGCATTGCCCTGGTGCGGACCTGTCAGGCCGCCCTGCAGCGGGCCGAGCAGAAAGTGGCGCAACTGGTGGAACGGGACGGCGAGCTGGAAACCCTGCCCTTCAGCGAGGCGGCGGGTTGACGGTGATGGTCGCGGAACTGATCAGGCAGTATCAGGCCCGTGCCAACCAGGCGCTCGGTCAACGCTTGCCGGCAGCCGATCTGCATCCCACCGATCTTCACCAAGCCATGCGCTATGCGGTGCTGGGCGGCGGCAAGCGCATCCGGCCGGTACTGGTCTACTCGGCTGGCGCGGCGACTGGCGCGGTGCCTGAATCGTTGGATGGGCCGGCCTGCGCGGTGGAATTCATCCACGCTTATTCCCTGATCCACGACGATCTGCCGGCGATGGACAACGACGACCTTCGTCATGGCCAACCCAGTTGCCACAAGGCGTTCGGTGAGGCGCTGGCGATTCTGGCCGGCGATGCCCTGCAAGCGCTGGCGTTCCAGGTACTCGGTCAGGATCCGGCGATGATCCCGGATCCCGCGGTCCGCTTGCGGATGCTGGACGTACTGGCGCTGGCTGCCGGTTCCCGCGGGATGGTG
This sequence comes from Competibacteraceae bacterium UBA3908, assembly GCA_002391525.1. GTDB lineage: Bacteria > Pseudomonadota > Gammaproteobacteria > Competibacterales > Competibacteraceae > Competibacter_A. The sequence goes on along the minus strand of DGFE01000101.1, from coordinate 14,859 downwards.
GGCGGTCAGGCCATCGATCTGGCGGCGGTTGGCCGGGAACTGAGCCTGGTCGAACTGGAGAACATGCACATCCACAAGACCGGGGCCCTGATCCGCGCCAGCGTGCTGCTGGGTGCGCTCAGTCAGCCGAGGGTCGAACCGGCGCTGCTGGAGCGACTGGACCGTTACGCCAAGTGCATCGGCCTGGCCTTTCAGATTCGCGACGACATTCTCGACGTGATCGGCGATACGGCCACCCTGGGCAAAACCACGGGAACGGACCGGGCGCTCGACAAGCCGACCTATCCGGCGCTGTTGGGGCTGGACGGCGCCCGCGAACATGCTCGCGCGCTGTACGAGGCGGCGCTGGCGAGCCTGGAACCGCTCGGTCCCGAAGTCGATCCCCTGCGCTGGATTGCCGGTTATATCGTCGAACGGGCGCACTGAGCCGTCGACGATGCCGTGGCCGACGGGTTGAAAATCCCCATGGCATCCATCCTCCACCCCCTCATCATACCGCCAACGAGTACAGACCTGGTGACGATGACTACCGGAGCCGCCTTTCCGCTGCTGGAACAGATCGACACGCCCCTGGACTTGCGCCAGTTGCCGGAGGCGCGCCTGCCGGCGCTGGCCGAAGAGCTGCGTGAATTCCTGATCGAGACCGTGGCCCGAACGGGCGGGCATTTCGCCGCCAACCTGGGCACCGTGGAACTGACCATCGCCCTGCACTATGTCTTCGATACGCCCGAGGACCGGCTGGTCTGGGACGTAGGCCATCAAACCTATCCACACAAGATTCTGACCGGTCGCCGCACCCGCATGGACACCCTGCGCCGCAAGGATGGCATCGCCGGTTTTCCCAAACGCCGCGAAAGTTGCTACGACACCTTCGGCGTCGGCCATTCCAGCACCTCGTTGAGCGCCGCGCTGGGCATGGTCATCGCCGCCGAGCGGTTCGGCGCGGATCGCAAGATCGTGGCGGTGATCGGCGACGGCGCCATGACCGCCGGTATGGCCTTCGAGGCGCTCAACCATGCGGGCCACCTGAAAAGCGATATGCTGGTGGTGCTCAACGACAACGAGATGTCCATTTCGCCGAACGTGGGCGCCCTGTCGGCGCATTTGACCAAGCTGTTGTCGGGGCGATTTTTTTCCAGCGTGCGCGAGAGTGGCAAGAAAGTGCTGAGCCATGTGCCGCCGATGCTGGAAGTGGCCCGCCGCGCCGAGGAACACGTCAAGGGCATGTTCGCGCCGGAGGGTACGCTGTTCGAGGAATTGGGCTTCAACTATTTCGGACCCGTGGATGGCCACGACCTGCCGACCCTGGTGCGGACTTTGCGCAATCTGCGGGCGCTCAAGGGGCCGCGGCTGCTGCATGTGGTGACCCGCAAGGGCAAGGGTTACAAGCTGGCCGAGGAGGAGCCGGTCGGCTATCACGGCGTCGGTACTTTCGATCCGGCCTGCGGCCTGAAGCCGGCCAAGTCCAGCGGTGGTCCGACCTATACGCAGGTGTTCGGCGAATGGCTGTGCGACATGGCCGAGCGGGACGAGCGCTTGATCGGCATCACCCCGGCGATGCGCGAAGGTTCCGGTCTGGTGGAATTTTCCGAGCGATTCCCCGACCGTTATTTCGATGTCGCCATCGCCGAGCAGCACGCCGTCACCCTGGCCGCCGGCCTGGCCTGCGACGGCCTCAAGCCGGTGGTGGCGATCTATTCCACCTTTCTGCAGCGTGCCTACGATCAGTTGATTCACGATGTCGCCTTGCAAAACCTGCCGGTGCTGTTCGCCGTCGACCGCGCCGGCCTGGTGGGGCCGGACGGACCGACCCACGCCGGCAGTTTCGATTACAGCTATCTGCGCTGCATTCCCAATCTGGTGGTGATGGCGCCGGCCGACGAGAACGAATGCCGGCGGATGCTCTACACCGGCTTCCAGTTGAACCAGCCGGCGGCGGTGCGTTATCCGCGCGGCAAGGGTCCGGGCGTGACGCCGGAACGGGAGATGCGGGCGCTGCCGGTCGGCAAGGCCGAAATCCGCCGGCGGGGCCGGGATCTGGCGCTGTTGGCGTTCGGCAGCATGGTCGGCGTCGCCGAGGCCGTGGCGAAACGACTGGACGCCACGGTGGTCAACATGCGCTTCGTCAAGCCGCTGGACGAGGCCACGGTGGTCCAGATGGCCGCCGAGCACCGCTGGCTGGTGACGCTGGAGGAGAACGCGGTGGCCGGCGGCGCCGGCGGCGCGGTGAGCGAATGTCTGGCGGCGCGAGGACTTCCGGTTCCACTGCGCAACATCGGACTGCCGGACCGGTTCGTCGAGCAGGGCGAGCGGGGGGAGTTGCTGGTCGAATGCGGCCTGGATGTGGAGGGAGTGCTGCGGCAACTGGCGGACTGGGGCATCGCGGTCCCGGCGATTCACCCGGCCGATGCCTGAGTGATGCGCTCGGGAATTAACGGCCCGATTGGTAATCCAACGAGTGGCGTTTGAAACCACCGGCCGGTTGGAGCGGCGCGGGGTGTTGATCTTGAACGAAGGGGCGCGAGCGCGCCGCTGAGAGGATTGCATGAAGCCATTGACGATGAGTTCCGCGGCCCTGCCGGCGGTGGTCCATATTCCCGACGTGCAGAACAGCGCCGATACCCGCCGGTTGGCGATCAACAAGGTCGGCATCAAGGACATCCGGCACCCGGTCAAGGTTCGCGACCGCAGCGGCGGCGAGCAGCACACCATCGCCATGTTCAACATGTACGTGAGTTTGCCCCATAATTTCAAGGGCACGCACATGTCGCGCTTCGTGGAGATCCTGAACGTGCCGGGGCGCGAGATTTCGGTGGATTCCTTCAAGGACATGCTGGCGGAGATGACCGGGCGGCTGGAAGCGGAAGCCGGACACATCGAGATGACCTTCAACTATTTCGTCACCAAGGCGGCTCCGGTGTCCGGGGTGCGAAGCCTGATGGATTACGAAGTCACCTTCACCGGTGAAATCCGCGGTGGCCGACCGGCCATGAATCTCAAGGTGGTGGTGCCGGTGACCAGCCTGTGTCCCTGCTCGAAGAAGATTTCCAAATATGGCGCGCACAACCAGCGTTCCCACGTGACCGTCAACGTCCGCACCCGGGGTTTCGTCTGGATCGAGGACCTCATCGATCTGGTGGAGAAGGAGGCGTCCTGCGAACTCTACGGGCTGCTCAAGCGGCCGGACGAGAAATATGTGACGGAACGGGCCTACGAGAACCCCAAGTTCGTCGAGGACATGGTGCGCGACATCGCCGCCAAGCTGAATCGGGACGAGCGGGTGGCGGCGTATTCAGTGGAATCGGAGAACTTCGAATCCATTCACAACCATTCCGCCTACGCCATGATCGAACGCGACAAGGAAGCCGAGCAAGCCGCCGCGACGCTGGAGGAACGGGATTGATCGCCCGCATGCCGTTCGGTGGCTTGTCGAGCCACCGGGAAAGGGCAGGGAAATGGGGTACTTGTAACCGATCCATGGAATGTGGGAGCCTCGTCGATGAAAGCCATCGTTTGCCATGAGTTGAGCGGTCCCGCCGCCTTGCGGCTGGAAGAAGTGCCGGAACCGCGTCCCGGACCCGGACAGGTGCGGATCCGGGTGCGGGCCTGCGGGGTCAATTTCGCCGACAGTTTGATCAGCCGCGGCCAGTATCAGGTGCAGCCGCAGCCGCCGTTCAGTCCCGGCTTCGAGGTGGCCGGCGAGGTGCTGGAACGGGGGCCGGAAGTCCGGGGCATCGCGGTCGGCGACCGCGTGATCGGTATGGTCGGTCACGGCGGCTACGCGGAGCAGGTGGTGGCGAGCGCCAATCGCTGTGTACCGATGCCGGCGGCGATGTCTTGGGAGCACGGCGCGGCGTTTCCGGTGGTGTTTGGGACTTCGCACATCGCCCTGTGGCATCGGGCGCGGCTGCGGGCCGGCGAAACGCTGGTGGTGCACGGCGCATCCGGCGGAGTCGGGCTGACGGCGGTAGTCATCGGCAAGCGGTTGGGAGCGACGGTGATCGCCACCGCCAGCAGTTCCCAAAAGCTCGAAGTCGCTCGCAGGCACGGCGCGGACCACCTGATCGACACCGGCCACGAGGATTTACGGACGCGGATCCAGGAGTGGACCACTGGACGCGGCGCGGACGTGATCTACGATCCGGTCGGCGGCGAACTGTTCGCGGCTTCGTTGCGCAGCGTCGCCTTCGAAGGGCGGATCCTGATCATCGGCTTTGCCGGCGGCACCGTGCCGCAGATTCCCGCCAATCATCTGCTGGTCAAGAACGTGGACGTGATCGGCCTCAACTGGCCGGCCTACGCGGAACTGAACCCTGGGGTGATGACCGAGAGCTTCCGAACGCTGATGCAATGGTATCTGGAAGGAGCGATCCAGCCCTATGTGTCGGCCACTTATCCGCTCGAACGGGCTGTCGAGGCCCTGAACCAGGTCGTCGCCCGCAAATCCACCGGCAAGGTGGTCATCACCGTGGATTGAAGCCGGGTGAAAGCCGAGTTGAGCATCCGCCAACTGGGCCGGCTGACGCGGGCCACGGCGCAGGGCGGCGACGCCCAGTTCAGGAACTTGCGCAACGCACTGTTGCTGAAGAATTTTGTCATTGCCGCCGAGCGGGAGAATGTTCTGGAACTGCGTCGGCGGGCGTATGTGACGCAGGATGACTGGCCGATGCGGGTGATCGTGCGCCGCGACGGCAGCCGGTTCGAGATCGATTACTACCTGTACATCCCCTGGGGCTGGATCGCCGCTTTCACGTTTTTGATGCTGCTGGTGTTGCCGTTCGCCGGCATCCCGAACGCGCCGCTGGCGTTCGGGCTGGCCACGGTGGTGGCGGCCCTGGCGATCTATCGGCAAAAATTCGATTGCCGGCCCAACGCCCGGTTCTGGCAGCAGCGGCCGCGCCAGCGCTGGCACGACACCATGGAACGGCTGTTGCGGGAAGCGTTCACCCGCCCGTAGCGGAGCATTTAGCCGTCTTTGGCACACGGCGGGCGCGGAAGCTCGTCGAATTGGCGCAGGCGCGCCATGTCCAGCACGGTGATGCGCCGGCCTTTCACCGCAATCTGCCCTAATTCGCTCAAACCGTGCAGGATCCGCGACAGCGTTTCCGGCGTCAGATTCAGCCGGGAGGCGATGATGTGCTTGCTGGCCGGCAGTTCAAATTCAACGGGGCCGCCAGCGGATGTGCCCGCCAGTTGCAACAGAAAACCGATCACCCGCTGGGTGGAGGAGTGCAGGGAGTAATCCTCCACATCCCGAATCAGGCCGTGCAGGCGCATGCTCAGCCCGGCCAACATGCGGCGGGCGAAGGCGCTGTCGTGATCGATGGCGGCGAAGATGCCCTGCTTGGCGATGTACAGCAGACGGGTATCCTCCAGCGCCTGGGCGAACACCGGACAGGGCTTTTCCATGAACATCACCGCCTCGCCGAAGCTTTGCCCCGGTCCGACGATGGATACCACCTTCTCGTGGCCCTGCGGCGAGGAAAACGCCAGCTTGATCTGGCCGTGCACGACCACGTAGAAACCATCCAGCGGGGTGCCTTTCTGAAACAGGATCTGCCCCTTGCTCAGTCCGACTTCGCGCGTTCCCGCCGCCAGATTGGTGAGTTCGCTCTCGCGCAGCTGCTGAAACAGCGGCAGGTTGGCGAGCACCCTGCCGATGTCGATTTGCCTGATTACCTGTTTTCCTTGCCCCACGTTGGCAAACCCGGTATGACCACACTGATTGGAGTGCGATTGTTCGGAAACTTGACGTAAATCAAGGCGCGCTGGCGGTGGTTGCCGTACTTATCAGGGCAGTGCCAACCACTACCGGGGCCGCGGCGCGGCCCGATGCCTCATGGGGAGCGACCATGCCACAGATCCGCTTAAAACTAAAACAAGCCACCATCGCCCTGGCCGCGCTGCCGTTCGCTGTCGGCATCGCCTTGGCGAAAGACACGCCGGAGGCCAAGAAGGGCGTCACCGAGGCCGAGGTCAAGTACCAGGCCGGCGGTTCGCCCCTGGCCGGTGAGCCGATGCACCAGAATATCAATCCCAAGGCGCCGCCGATGACCGCCGCCGAGTTCAGCAAGGCTCGCCAGATTTATTTCGAGCGCTGTGCCGGCTGCCATGGTGTGCTGCGCAAGGGCGCCACCGGCAAGCCACTGACCACGGATATCACCCTCGACAAGGGTACCGAATACCTCAAGGTGTTCATCGCCTACGGCTCGCCGGCGGGGATGCCCAACTGGCAGACCTCGGGCGAGATGACCGCCGAGGAGGTCGATCTGATGGCGCGCTACGTCCAGCAGGAACCTCCCACGCCGCCGGAATTCGGCATGAAGGAAATGAAAGCCACCTGGAAGGTGCTGGTGCCGCCGGAGAAGCGCCCCACCAAGAAGATGAACAATTACAACATCGACAACATCTTCTCCACCACGTTGCGCGACAGCGGCGAGGTGGCGCTGATCGATGGCGACACCAAGCAGATCATCAACATCGTCAAGACCGGCTACGCGGTGCACATCTCGCGGCTGTCGGCGTCCGGACGTTATCTGTTCGTCATCGGCCGCGATGCCCGGATCAACCTGATCGATCTGTGGATGGAGAAACCGGACAACGTCGCCGAGATCAAGATCGGCCTCGAAGCCCGCTCGGTGGATACCTCCAAGGCCAAGGGCTTCGAGGACAAGTATGCCATCGCCGGTTCCTACTGGCCGCCACAGTACGTGCTGATGAATGGCGATACCCTGGAGCCGCTCAAGATCGTCTCCACCCGCGGCATGACCGTGGACACCCAAGACTATCACCCCGAGCCGCGCGTCGCCTCGATTGTAGCCACTCATGACAAGCCGGAGTTCGTGGTCAACGTCAAGGAAACCGGCAAGATTCTGCTGGTGAACTACAGCGACATCGACAACCTGAAGGTCACGGAGATCGGCGCGGCCCGGTTCCTGCACGATGGCGGCTGGGATTCCAGCAAGCGCTATTTCCTGGTCGCCGCCAACCAGTCCAACAAGGTCGCGGTGGTGGACACCAAGGACAGCAAGCTGGCGGCGCTGGTGGATGTCGGCAAGATTCCGCATCCCGGTCGCGGCGCCAACTTCGTTCATCCCAAGTTCGGTCCGGTGTGGGCGACCGGGCATCTCGGCGACGAGTCGGTCGCGCTGATCGGCACCGATCCCGAGAAGCACAAGGATCAGGCGTGGAAGGTGGTGCAGAATCTGAAGGGACAGGGCGGTGGTTCGCTGTTCATCAAGACCCATCCCAAATCGAAGTACTTGTATGTCGATACCCCGCTCAATCCCGACGCGAAGATCAGTCAGTCGGTGGCGGTATTCGATCTGGAAAATCTGGACAAGCCCTATCAAGTGTTGCCGATAGCGGAATGGGCCGGTTTGAGCGACGATGGCGCCAAGCGGGTCGTACAACCGGAGTTCAACAAGGCCGGCGACGAGGTCTGGTTCTCGGTGTGGAGCGCCAAGGA
>DGFE01000101.1:0-7121 GCA_002391525.1 Competibacteraceae bacterium UBA3908 | reverse complement strand
AAGCTCATTACGCCGACCGGTCATTTCAACGTCTACAATACCCAACACGACATTTACTAATCAGAAAGGAGAACAGTGATGCGTATCAAGTACGTGAGCGCGCTGGCGCTGACTCTGCTGATCGCGCCGGCGGCGCAGGCGAGCGAGGAACTGGCGAAGAAATATAACTGTCTCGCCTGCCATCAGACCGACAAGAAGCTGGTCGGGCCGTCCTATCAGGAGGTGGCCGCCAAGTACAAGGGTCAGGCCGATGCCCCAGCCCTGCTGGCCAAGAAGGTTAAGGAAGGCGGCGTGGGCGTGTGGGGGCAAATCCCGATGCCGCCCAATCCGACCGTGCCCGATGCCGACCTCAGCGCTTTGGTCACCTGGATTCTGGGGATGGCCAAGTAAGGACGAACGGCTCCAGCCGCCGCTCCCGACGAACGGCGGCTGGCCGAAGGCCGATCACGAACCCCCGCCTGCTGCGACGGGTTGAAGTGACAATAACCATGCAGCATACATTGACTCAGCACCTTCGCCGCCGGTTCCTCGAGTTTTCGCTTTCTGACGCGAGACCGGGTCGCGAAGGTGCTTTTTTCTTGACGGGCGCCGGGATCGGATGGATCGTTTTATTGATGGGTGTTGTTGTTTTCAGCGCACCGGCGCTGGCGCGGGAACCGCTCGCGCTACCGACGGAACGCGCTCGGGAACTGGTTCGCATGGTGCGCCAGGATTGCGGCTCCTGCCATGGGTTGACCCTGCGCGGTGGGCTGGGTCCGGCGCTGCTGCCGGAAACCCTGCGCGACAAGCCGCCAGACGGTTTGAAATACACCATTTTGCTGGGCCGGCCCGGCACGGCCATGCCGCCTTGGCAACCATTCCTGAGCGAAGCCGAGGCGGACTGGATCGTGGCGCAACTGCTGCGCGGTTTCCCGGAGGAATCGAAATGAGAGTCTTGCCGTTCGGTTCCCCCCTTTGGCAAAGGGGGGTTAGGGGGGATTTCCCAATCAGCACGGCCCGACACCGTGGCCAAATCCCCCCCAGCCCCCCTTTTTCAAAGGGGGGAGTTTGGGTATGGCTTTTGTCGAAAATCGCCTTATTACTTGAATGGTGGATGCTGCTTGCCCTGTTACCGCCGCTGGCGTGGAGCGCGGAGCCGGCGCCGCAGGGCACGGGCGATCTCGGCGTCGTCATCGAACGCAGCGCCGGGCGCGTCCTCATCGCCAACACCAGCGGCAACAGCATCATCAACAAGGTGGAAGGTCTGGGCGATCTGTCGCACGCCTCGGTGGTGTTCTCGCGCGACCAGCGTTACGCCTACGTGTTCGGGCGCGACGGCGGCCTGAGCAAGGTGGACATTCTGCGCGGGACGCTGGAAAAGCGCGTCGTCCAGGGCGGCAACAGCATCGGCGGAGCCATTTCCCAGAACGGGCGGCTGGTCGCGGTCGCCAATTACGAACCGGGCGGCCTCAAGGTGTTCGCCGCCGACACGCTGGAGCCGGTGGCCGACATTCCCGCCGCGTATGGTGACGGCAAGTTGTCGAAGGTGGTCGGCATCGCCGATCTGCCGGGCGATCGCTTCATCTATTCCCTGTTCGACGCCGACCAAATCTGGATCGCCGACCTGCGCGATCCCAAAGCGCCGAAGGTCGAAAAATTCAGCAACATCGGTAAAGCGCCCTACGACGGGTTGGTGACGCCGGACAGCCGTTACTACCTGGCGGGATTGTTCGGCGAGGACGGCATCGCGCTGCTCGATACCTGGCAACCGCAACAGGGCGTCAAGCGGATTCTCGCCAACTATGGCCAGGGCGAGGAAAAGCTGCCGGTCTACAAGATGCCCCATCTGCGCGGTTGGGCGGTCGCGGGTCATCAGGTCTATCTGCCGGCCATCGGTCGCCATGAAGTGCTGGTGGCCGATATCATCGACTGGAAGGAAACCGCCCACATCGCGGTGCGCGGCCAGCCGGTGTTCGTGGTCGCCCGACCCGACGGCCGGCAGGTCTGGGTGAATTTTGCGTTCCCGGACAACGGTTTCGTGCAGGTGATCGACACTCTGACCGGGCAGATCGTGCAAACTCTGGAACCCGGCAAGGCGGTGTTGCACCTGGAATTTACTCCGCGAGGCGAGGCGGTGTGGATTTCGGCGCGCGACGACAACAAGGTCGTGGTCTACGACACCGCCAGCTTCGCCAAACTGGCCGAATTGCCGGCGGAGAGTCCCAGCGGTATTTTCTTCACCTCCCGCGCTCACCGTATCGGTTTCTGAAATGGGCGACGCCGACCTCGAGCTGCTCAACCGCTTTCAGCGCGATTTTCCCCTGACGGCTTATCCCTTTCGAGTCATCGCCAAACGCTTGGAATGGCGTGAAAATGAAGTATTGGCGGCGCTGCGCCGGTTACAGGAGGAAGGCAAGGTCAGCCGGGTCGGCGCGGTGTTCGCGACCCGAAGATTGGGCGCCAGCACGCTGGCGGCGCTGGCGGTTCCTCCGGCGCGGCTGGAAGCGGTGGCGGAACGGGTGAACGAGTATCCCGAAGTCAACCATAACTACCAGCGCGAGCACGACTTCAATCTCTGGTTCGTGTTGACCGCCGCTTCAGCGTCCCGATTGCAAGCGGTGCTGGCGGAAATCGGGGATGAGACCGGCTTGCCGGTGCTCGATCTACCGCTGCTGGAAGAATTTCACATCGATCTGGGTTTCGATTTGCGATACGGCGGACGCCAAATCCCGGCGGTGGCAGCCCGGGCGGCGACTGAAGATTCGACTACCGTCGAACCGAGTGAATCTGACCGAGCGTTGCTCGCGGCCCTGCAACCGGGCCTGCCACTGGTCAGCCGGCCTTATCGCGCCTTGGCTCAATCGCTGGGCCTGTCCGAGCGGAACGTGCTGGAGCGGCTGCGGTATTGGCTCGAACAGGATGTGATCAAGCGCCTGGGCATCATTGTCCGGCATCGCGCGCTGGGCTATCGCGCCAACGCGATGGTGGTCTGGGATATTCCCGATGCCGAAGCCGGCGCGGTCGGGCGGATGCTGGCGGCGGAATCCGGGGTCAATCTCTGCTACCGCCGCCCGCGCCACTTGCCGCGCTGGCCCTATAACCTGTTCTGCATGATGCACGGTCGCCAGCGTGAACCCGTGCTGGAGCGAATCGAGCGATTGCGGGTCGAGCGGGACTTGACGGCCTATCCCCATGCCGTGCTGTTCAGCACCCGCTGTTTCCGGCAGCGGGGCGCGTATTACCTGCCGCTGGCGACGCCAGCACCCCCAGATCCTCTCGCTCTCAACTTTAACCCTTCTCCCGCCGGGAGAGGGGCAGGGGTGAGGGCGGGCGAGGAGAGCCAGACGGAATGGCGGCTGCTGAATGTAGGTAGCGCGGCGGCATGGACGAGTTGAGCCGCCGCCTGATCGACGAGTGGCAAGGTGGGTTTCCGTTGTGCGAACGGCCGTTCGTGGTCGTGGCCGAGCGATTGGACGCCGACGAGGATACGGTGTTGCAAGCCCTGCGCGAGTTGTTGGCCGACGGCACCCTGACCCGTTTCGGGCCGCTGTATCAGATCGAACGGCTGGGCGGCGCGTTCTCGCTGGCGGCTTTGCGAGCGCCGGAAGTGGAGTTTGACCGCATCGCCGGCATCGTCAATGGCTTCCCGGAAGTGGCGCACAACTATCGACGCGAACATCCATTCAACATGTGGTTCGTGCTGGCGACCGAAACGCCCGCCGGCATGAACGACACGGTGGAGCGTATCGCGGCGGCGACCGGTCTGGCGGTGTTCAACTTTCCCAAGGAACGTGAGTATTTCATCGAGGCGCGGTTCGCGGTGGGAGCGGGCCGGGTTGGACCCTCCAGGCCACTCGCCGAATGCAGAGCCGTATCGGCCCTGCCGCCGGAACGGCTGGCGGAATTGCGACCGCTGATTCTCGCCACCCAGGCGGGATTGCCGTTGACCCCGCGGCCCTATCATGCGCTCGCCGCGCAATTGGGCAGCGATGCGGAAACGGTGATGGCGGGCCTGCAAGCCTTGCTGGACGCCAGCGCGATCCGCCGCATCGGGGTGGTGCCGAATCACTACCGCATCGGTTACGCCGCCAACGGCATGATGGTGTGGGACGTGGCCGACGAGAAGGTGGATGAGCTGGGCGAAGAGGTTGGAGCGCTGGAGTTCGTGACCCATTGCTACCGTCGCCCGCGCCAGTTGCCGGACTGGCCCTACAACCTGTTCGCCATGGTGCACGGCACAAGCCGCGACGAGGTTGCCGCCAAGGCCGACCGCATCGCCGGGATTCTGGGCGACGCCTGCCGAAGCCACGACATCCTGTACAGTACCCGGATTCTCAAGAAGACTGGAGTACGCCTGAGCGGCATGGAACCGGCGAGACTCCGAGGGTGAAGCATGTTCGATTATCGGGGTTCCACCTCATCTTGTCGGATCGGGGGTGATGAGATCAAACGCGACTTGACGGTGCCCATGCTGAATTCGATAGGTGGCGAAATCGTTGCGGTCGAGGGTAAACACCTTGCGGAGCTTGAGCGTTTCGGCCAGGACCACCAGACTGGCATCGGCCAAGTCCATGGGATGATCGACGTAACGAACCATCAAGGCAAAAGCCCGATGCAATCCCGCCGAGTCCAGATAGCGCACCCCCAGTCCGCCAGCGGCGATGAAATCCATCAACCGCTGGGAGCCGATGCTGCCGGGATTCAGGAGATGGAAAGCTTCGGTCAGCACCGGAATCGTCGTACAAAGAGGTTCTTCGATCACCGCCAGTCGCTTGACGCACCGGTCGTGGTCGCCATCCTCCGGATCGAATAGCGCTACCAATGGCCCGGTATCCACGAGAATCATCGCGAATGTTTCCGGCGGATGACCTCGGCGATCGCCGATTTGGCATCCCGGGCCGGCGCCAAGGCGTAACCTCCGGCGCCCAAATCGAGCTGACGGAAAATCTCGTAGGGTTTGCGGTGCGTCTGTTCCATGATGTGGCTTTCATAGGCGCTCAGGCCTTGTTTCAGTACCTCCGAGATGGAAAGGCCGGTCATGGTTCTGACCCGATCCAATGTTCGTTCGGCTTCTTCATCCAGCCGGACGGTTCTCGTACCCATGGGATTCGCTCCTTCATCGCCGCTGGAATACAAACTGTAATACGGATCGATGTGAGCGGCAATGGGAAGTGGTCACATTCAAAGCCTTGTGGCTGAAGGAGACCCTCCGTGTTCCGCATCACCCAGTTCATGCAGGAAATCGCCCGGCCCACGCCGCTGACGCCCAAGCGCAACCCGCCCGGCCCGGTGGTGATCTGGAATCTGGTGCGGCGCTGCAATCTGGCCTGCAAGCATTGTTATTCGATTTCCGCCGATACCGATTTTCCTGGCGAATTGACGACCGAGGAAGTGTTCGCGGTCATGGATGATCTCAAGCGCTTCCGCGTCCCGGTGTTGATTCTGTCTGGCGGCGAACCGTTGTTGCGCCCGGATATTTACGCCATCGCCCGCCGCGCCAAGGCCAGGGGGTTTTACGTCGCCCTGTCCAGCAATGGCACGCTGATCGACAAAACCCATATCGCCCGCATCGCCGAAGTCGGCTTCGATTACGTGGGCGTCAGCCTGGATGGCATCGCCGAAACCCACGACCGGTTCCGCCGCCAGTCGGGCGCGTTCGCGGCGTCCCTGAACGGCATCCGCCTGTGCTGGGCGCATGGCATCAAGGTGGGCGTTCGCTTCACCCTGACTCAGGACAACGCCCACGATCTGCCGCGATTGTTGGACCTGCTGGAGAGGGAACAGATCGACAAGTTCTATTTTTCCCATCTCAACTACGCCGGGCGCGGCAACCGCAACCGCAAGGACGATGCCCACCATCGCACCACCCGCCAAGCGATGGATTTGCTGTTCGAGACTTGCTGGCGGCTGGTGCGTGAGGGACGGTCCAAGGAATTCGTGACCGGCAACAACGACGCCGACGGGGTGTATCTGCTGTTCTGGGTTCGTCGACGTTTCCCGGAATTGGCGGAGCACATCCGCGCCAAGCTGGCGCAATGGGGTGGCAACGCTTCCGGGGTCAACGTCGCCAACATCGACAACCTCGGCAACGTCCATCCCGACACCATGTGGTGGCATCATACTCTCGGCAACGTCCGCGAACGGCCATTTTCCGAGATCTGGCCGGATACCTCCGATCCGCTGATGGCTGGCCTGAAAGCCAAACCGCGTTCGGTCAAGGGCCGCTGTGGCCAGTGCCAATACTTCGATATCTGCGGCGGCAACACCCGGGTGCGCGCCCAGCAGCTCACCGGCGATCCCTGGGCCGAAGACCCGGCCTGTTATCTGGACGACGAGGAGATCGGCGTCACGGCGGGCGGCGGGCGGCTGACCGTGACGCCGTATCGAACCGCTCGCCGGAGTGTTGCGTCATGAGGAAAAGCCTGTTGTTTGCCTGCCTGATGTGGCTTGGGGTTGCGGCCAGCGCCGCGACTGATCCCGCGCCCCTGTACCAGCGGCATTGCGTTTCCTGCCATGGCGCCGACCGCCTGGGCGGGATGGGGCCGGCGCTGCTGCCACAGAATCTGGAGCGGTTGAAAAAAACCGAAGCGTTGAGCGTCATCGCATCCGGGCGGCCAGCGACCCAAATGCTGGGCTTCAAGGACCAGCTCAAGCCAGAGGAGCTGCAGGCGCTGGCGGACTTCATCTACACCCCGCCGACGGTCATGCCGCAATGGGGTGAAGCGGAAATCCGCGCCTCGCGGGTCGAGCATGTCAAGGCCGATACGCTGTCCGCCAAACCGCAATTCAGCGCCGATCCGCTCAATCTGTTCGTGGCGGTAGAGGCGGGCGACCATCACGTCACGATTCTCGACGGCGACAAATTCGAGCCAATTCACCGCTTTCCCAGCCGTTTCGCCCTGCACGGGGGGCCGAAATTCACGCCCGACGGGCGCTATGTGTTTTTTGCTTCCCGTGACGGTTGGATCAGCAAATTCGATATTTACAACCTGAAAACGGTGGCGGAGATCCGCGCCGGCATCAACACCCGCAATATCGCGGTGTCGGGCGACGGACAATGGGTGATGGCGGCGAACTATCTGCCACATACCCTGGTGCTGCTGAACGCGGCGGATTTGAGCCTCGACCGCGTCATTCCGGTG
>DGFE01000237.1 GCA_002391525.1 Competibacteraceae bacterium UBA3908 | reverse complement strand
AGATGTGTATAAGAGACAGCTACATTTATTGATTATTGATGAAATCCTTTAGTCAGGAGGTTCCTTCCGTGTCTAGCATCACCATCGAGGTTGCGGAAAGCGTTTTGCTGGCCACCGGCCAGTCCCGCGAGGAATTCGCCCGCGATGCACGGTTTTTATTAGCGACCAAGCTCTTCGAGCTGGGGAGACTGTCCTCGGGTAAGGCTGCGCAACTTTGCGACATGGCGCATCCCGATTTTTTGTTCGCCGCGGGCCGTCTTGGGGTTCCGGTCGTACAGCTTGCGGGCGAGGAATTGGATCGGGAGTTTCAAAATGACTGAATCCGGCGTGGTAGTGACCAACACTGGCCCCCTGATTGCGCTGGCGACCGTACGACAGTTGGCGTTGTTGGGACAGATGTATGGTTCGGTGTTGGTGCCGGAAGCGGTTTTTCAGGAAGTCACCGCACAGGGACAGCACCGTCCTGGAGCGGTGGAATTGGCATCAGCGCCTTGGGTGATACGCAGTACGTTGCTCATGCCGCCCGATCCCTTCCTGGCCGGAAATCTGGGGAAGGGCGAAGCGGAAACCATTACCTTGGCCGTGCAACGGGGCGCGCGCTGGGTATTGATGGATGATCGCCGCGCCCGCCGCATCGCGGAGTTGGCGTATCGGCTCCAGGTCAAGGGAGTGGCCGGCATACTGGTAGCGGCCAAGCGTAAGGGGTTGATTTACAATGTTTCACCCTTGTTGGCGGGAATGCAAGCGGCCGGTTATTACGTGTCCCAGGCCGTCGTCGAGCGCGCGCTACAGGAAGCTGAGGAGCACCCCTGATTGCATCCAGCATCCTGAAAAGTGAGTCGACGATCCGCGCCCACCACGAAACTCCGCTTCCGAACGCTGAATCCGCCTTCAAACCAGCGGTGCTTCCTGACTCGCCAGCCAGGCCCCGAGATCATCCGGGCGTCCGAAAATCCGGCAGGCGCCATCGAGTGGATACTCCGCCAGTGATGAGGATTCAGCCGTTCTTGTGCCGCTGCAAGACGATGATCAGCACACCCGTATTGACAGGGCGCTTGCGCGCCTGCCCGGCTCTCGATCCGGAGCGGATCACAACAGCGGCGACAGCAGCCGCGCGGTGGCCTCCCCCAGCCGCTGCCCGAAGGTGGCGCGACGGCCCGGCCTGACATAGCGGCTGGCAAAACGCAGGTCGGTCGCGAAGCTGTCGGCCAGTCGCGTCGCGAGCCCGGTATCGTAGAACACCGCCATCACCTCGAAATTCAGGGTCAGACTGCGGTTGTCGAAATTGGCGCTGCCGACCGCTGCGATGCACTCGTCCACCACCAGCAGCTTGGCGTGCAGCATCGCGGGTCCGTATTCATAGATATGAACGCCAGCGCCGGCCAGTTCGTCGTAGTAGCTGCGCGCGGCGGCGGTGACCAGCCGCGAGTCGCTGCGCTTGGGCGCCAGCACCCGCACCTCCACGCCGCGCAGGGCAGCGGTGGCCAAAGCGGCGGTCAACGCTTCGTTCGGAACGAAATAAGGCGTGGCCAGCGCGATTCGCCGCCGCGCGCCGGCGATGGCGGCGAAATAGAACTTGGCGATGGCATGGCGGTTGTTGTCGGGACCGGATTCGACGACCTGCGACCAGGCCCCATCCGCGGCTTGCGGGTCATCCGGAAAAAATTCCGGTGCGAACGGCGCGTGATCGGTGGCGAAGTACCAATCCTCCAGAAAGATGAATTGCAGCCGGTGAACCGGCTCGCCCTCGATGCGCAGATGGGTGTCGCGCCAGGCGTCCACGCCGCCCCAGCTCGCGCTGTGGGTGTCGCTGACGTTGATGCCGCCGGTGAACCCGGTCCGTCCGTCGCAAACCACGATCTTGCGATGCGTGCGGAAGTTGACGTACCGCAGGCGCAGCCGGTGCAGGCCGATGGGGTTGAACCAGGCGGTCATGCCCCCGGCGTCGCGCAGCGGTCGCAGGAAGCGATTGCTCGTGCGGTCGGAGCCGATGGCGTCCAACAGCAGCCGCACCTCAACGCCGGCGCGGGCTTTCTCGATCAGCAGGTCGCGCAGTCGGGTTCCCACCCGGTCCGGCCGCCACATGTAGTATTCGAGATGAACATGGTGGGTGGCCGCCTCGATAGCCGCCTCGATGGCCTGAAAGCAGGCATCACCGGTTTCCAGCGGGGTGACGCGGATGGCCGGCATGGGCGCACCCTGGCCGAGTCGTTCCAGCAGCAGCGCCAGTTGTCGTTCCAGACGGGCATCCGAAAAGCCGGTCAGCGCGGCCCGATCCTGACGCAAGCGGTGGGTGGACTGGATCAAGCGGTCGCGGGCGCGGCCATAACGCAACCGCCGCCGCCGCAACCGCCGCGGTCCGAACAACAAGTAGACCAGAAAACCGAAATACGGCATGAACAACAGCGCCAGCAGCCAGGCCAGCGTGGCCGCGGGCGAACGGCGCTCCAGGATCAGCCCGACCGCGACCAACGCGATCCACAGCAACCAGGCCAGCGACAGCAGCGCCGTCAGGTGTTCAGTCATCGGTCAGAGTCGTTCGGAGGCGAACTCCGCCAGCCGCGAGCGCTCGCCGCGCCGCAGGGTGACGTGCCCACCGTGCGGCCAGTCCTTGAAGCGATCCACCACGTAGGTCAGGCCGGACGTGGTCTCGGACAGATAGGGCGTGTCGATCTGCGCGATGTTGCCCAGACAGACGACCTTGGTGCCGGGACCGGCGCGGGTGATCAGGGTCTTCATCTGCTTGGCGGTCAGGTTCTGCGCCTCGTCGAGGATCAGGTACTTGTTCTGGAAAGTCCGTCCGCGCATGAAATTGAGCGAGCGAATCTTGATCTTGTTGCTCAGCAAATCCGCGGTGGCGGCGCGGCCCCAGTCGCCGCTCTCCTGCGGAGCGAGCACTTCCAGATTGTCCATCAATGCACCCATCCAGGGCGTCATCTTCTCCTCCTCGGTGCCGGGCAGGAAACCGATGTCCTCGCCGACTGGCACGGTGACGCGGGTCATGATGATTTCCCGATAGAGCTTGACATCCAGGGTTTGCGCCAGTCCGGCGGCCAGCGTCAGCAGGGTCTTGCCGGTGCCGGCGGCGCCGAGCAGGGACACGAAATCGATTTCGGGGTCCAGCAGCAGGTTGAGCGCGAAATTCTGTTCGCGGTTGCGGGCGGTGATGCCCCAGACCGCGTGGTTGGGCGCGGCGTGGTCCCGGAGAATTTCGATAACCGCTTCCGCGCCGCGTAGTTGGCGGACGATGAAGCCGGTCTCGGGGCTGGCCTGGAACAGGCCCTGATTCGGATACCAGTTCGCCACGTCGGGACCCTGGACCCGGTAGAAGGTTCGCCCGCTGTCCTGCCAGGAATCCAGTTCCTTGCCGTGGCTGTCCCAGAAGTCAGCCGGCAGTTCGCGCGTGCCGGCGTACAGCAGGTTGACGTCGTCGAGCGTCTGATCGTTGTAATAGTCCTCGGCGTGAAGGCCGAGGATGGCGGCCTTGATCCGCAGATTGATGTCCTTGGACACCAGCGTGACCTGGCAACGCGGGTGATCCTGCTGCAGGGTGAGCGCCATGCTCAGGATGTCGTGGTCGGGGGTGTTGCCCGGCAGGCTGGCGGGCAGGCTCAATCGGGTGGGCTGAGTCTGAAAAAACAGGCGGCCGTTCGCCGCCGCGCCCCGCTGACCGAGCGGTCCGGGCAAGGGCAGGCCCCGGTCGATTTCCTCCTTGCTGGCGCCGGCGATGAGGTCGTCCAGAAAGCGGCTGACCTGGCGCACGTTGCGGGCGACTTCGGAGACGCCTTTCTTGGCGCGGTCCAGTTCCTCCAGCACCATCATCGGCAAATGAATGCCGTGCTCCTGGAAGCGGAACAGGGCGGTGGGGTCGTGCATCAGCACGTTAGTGTCGAGTACGAAGAGCCGCCGTCCGGTCGGACCCGGTTCGGTAGGGTCGGCGGAAGCGCTTGGCATGAAGGTGGGATTGGTCGTCATGGAACGAGAGGCGAGAAGCAAGCGATGGAAAGGGGGAATCGGTGGGTTGGCCAGGCGGGCGGAGTCGCCGCGCCGCGTCCTCCACCGTTATCGACAGCTTGGTTTGGGAAGCGCGGTCAGGGCGGGGTGGCAAGGGCTTCGACCGCCGCCAGCACGGCCTGGGCGTGGCCATCGACCTTCACCTTGCGCCATTCCCGGCGCAGCACGCCCTCGGCGTCGATCAGGAACGTGCTGCGTTCCACGCCCACCGATTCCTTGCCGTACAGTTTTTTCAGCTTCAGGACGCCGAACAGTTTGCACAGGGTTTCGTCGGCATCGGCGATCAGGTGGAACGGAAAACCGTGCCTGGCGCGGAACGTGTCATGGCTGCGCAAGCTGTCGCGCGAGATGCCGAACACCACCGTGTCGAGCGCGTCGAACCGGTCGTGCAGGTCGCGGAACTGCTGGCCCTCGACCGTGCAGCCCGGCGTGTTGTCCCTGGGATAGAAATACAGCACCACCCAGCGTCCGCGCAGCCCGGACAGCCGCACGGTCTGGCCGTCGGTGGCGGTGGCGCTGAAGTCGGGCACGGGTTGACCCACGCTGACGCTCATGTCGGCTTACCCCTTGATCGGTTCCAACACCGCGTCCAGATTCAGATCGTCGCAGAAGTCCAGGAATTCCTCGCGCAGCATGGCGATGTGCGTGTTGGCCGGGATGCCGATGGCCAGATTGACCGAGAACATCGGCGTTCCGGTGTGTGGCGCGCTGTAGCTGCGGGTGACCATATCCTCGATGTTGATCGAGCGGCTGGCGAAGAAGCTGGCCAGATGATGGACGATGCCCGGCTGGTTGACCGCCACCACTTCCACCGCGTAGGGCAGCGCGTCGCCCGCCGGCGCGCGGCTTTCGGTGCGTTTGGCGATGATGGTCATGTCCAGCGCCTGTTCCAGTCGCTTGAGCTGCATCTCCAGCCTGGTCAGAGTGTTCCAGTTGCCCTGCACCAGCAGCAGGATGGCGAATTCGCCGCCCAGCACCGTCATGCGACTGTCCACGATGCCGCAGTCGCATTCCAGAATCACACGAGACAACTCGTTGACCAGGCCGGGACGATCTTCACCCAGGGCGGAAACGACCAGATAGTTTTTCACGGGCGGAGCTTCCTACAGGCAAATAGACGAAAGAACCGGGTTTCAGTGTACAGGCATCGCGCGGGGGTGAAAACCGCTCCTGTTGCTTTCGGCGGGCGCTTGTCAAGCCTGCCCGGTATCCGTACCATGCGGCGATTGCGGGTCAATGGAGAGCAAAAATCATGTTTCGTGGCAGCATGGTAGCCCTCGTCACGCCGATGCAGGCGGACGGTGCGCTGGATTTCGAAGCGCTGGCGCGGCTGGTGGAATTTCACATCGAAAACGGCACCGACGCCATCGTCGCCGTCGGCACCACCGGCGAGTCGGCGACGCTGGATTTCGAGGAACACATCCGGGTGGTGCGCCGGACGGTGGATCTGGTCAAGGGTCGCGTGCCCGTCATCGCCGGCACTGGCGCCAACTCGACGACCGAGGCCCTGCACCTGACCCGGCGTTCGATGGAGGCCGGCGCCGACGCCTGCCTGCTGGTCACACCCTATTACAACAAGCCGACCCAGGAAGGGTTGTACCGCCATTACCAGCTGATCGCGGACAGCGTGGCGATTCCGCAGATTCTGTACAACGTGCCGGGCCGCACCGCCTGCGATATGAAGCCGGAGACCGTGGAGCGGCTGGCCGACATTCCCAACATCGTCGGCATCAAGGAAGCCAGCACCCTGGAGCGCATCCAGGAACTGGTGCGCCGCTGTGGGGATCGGATGGACATTTACAGCGGCGACGACGGCATCGGCGCCGAGGCGATTCTCGGTGGCGCGAAGGGGATTATTTCGGTGGCCGCCAACGTCGCGCCGCGCGCCATGCATGACCTGTGCGCCGCCGCCCTGACCGGTGATCGCGCCCGAACCGAAGCCATCAACGGCCGACTGGCCGAACTGCACAAGGCCCTGTTTCTCGAATCCAACCCGATCCCGGTGAAATGGGCGGTCAACCAGCTGGGCCTGATTCCACCGGGCATCCGTTTGCCGCTGACGCCGCTGTCGGAGCCGTTCCAGCCGGCGGTGCGGGCGGCCATGCAACAGGCCGGAGTGATCTGACATCCCTATGACTAAGCGGTTTTCCCTGCCCTTGTGGCGCACCCTGATCCCGGCCACGGCGCTGACGGCGCTGACCGCCTGTTCCACCAATCTCGATACCCTGCTGCCGGACCGGCGGCCCGATTACCGGAAGAGTGCGCTGGCGCAGCCGCTGGAGGTCCCGCCGGATCTGACGTCGTCCACGATAGACGATACCCTGGTGGTGCCGGAACTCAATCCGGCTGGCTCTGCCAGCCTGTCGGCTTACGCCAGCGAGCGTGGCGGGCCGCAACCGCAAGCCCGGCAGGCCGAAGCGGTGTTGCCGCCGCAGCCGGGCATCACGCTGGAGCAGGACGGCAACCAGCGCTGGCTGGTCGTCGCGGCGGCGCCCGATCAGGTATGGCCCAAGGTCCGGGAGTTCTGGACCAGCAACGGGTTCGCCCTGAAACGCGACGATCCCACCATCGGCATCATGGAAACCGACTGGGTCGAGAACCGCGCGGACATCCCCCAGGATGGCATCCGCGCCGTCCTGAAAAGGTATCTGGATATCCTCTATTCGTCGCCCACGCGCGATAAATTCCGGGTCCGGCTGGAGCGAACCGCCGAGGGCGGCGCCACCGAGGTCTACCTGACCCATTCCGGGGTGGAGGAAGTGGCGGTCGGCGGCAGCGGCGCCAGCACCACCAATACCTACACCTGGCAGGGGCGGCCCTCGGATCCGGAACTGGAAGCCGAGATGCTCAAGCGGCTGATGGTTTATCTGGGCGCGTCGGAGAAACGCGCCGAGACCCAGGCCCAACAGGCCAGGGCCGGCGCGGCGACAGCGGGGCCGCGCGTCCGCCTGGTCGAGGAGGGCGGCGAGAGCCGGTTGATCGTCAGCGAGGAGTATTCCCGCGCCTGGCGGTTGGTGGGCCTGGCGCTGGATAGCGGCAATTATGCGGTGGAGGAGCAGAACCGCGGCCAGGGTCTGTACGTGGTCGAATACCGCGATCCCGAAAAAGAGAATCGGAAACCCGGCGACGAGGGCTGGCTGTCCAAACTGGCGTTCTGGCGCGGCAAGCCGGAAGCGCCGCCGCCGGGAACCCGCTATCGGGTGCGCCTGGCCGGCCAGAGCGGGCAGACCGTGGTCGTGGTGCGCGACGGCAACGACCAGCCCGACACGTCGGCGGGCGCCCGGCAGGTGATGGAAACCTTGCAGCGAACCATCAGGTAGCGCGGCGCCCGGCGCCGCCCGGCGCCGGGCCGTTTTCCCGGTTGCAGCCGGAATCCTGACGATGAACGCGCGCATCCAGCGATTGCCTCTCCAGTTGGTCAACCAGATCGCCGCGGGTGAGGTGGTCGAACGCCCGGCCTCCATTGTCAAGGAATTGCTCGAAAACAGTCTGGACGCCGGCGCGACCCGCGTGAGCGTCGAGGTGGAGCAGGGCGGCGTCCGGCTGATCCGGGTCCGCGATAACGGCGGCGGCATTCACCCCGACGATCTGGCGCTGGCGCTCGTCCGTCACGCCACCAGCAAGATCGCCAGTTTCGACGATCTCCAGCACGTCGCCAGCCTGGGTTTTCGCGGCGAGGCATTGCCCAGCATCGCGGCGGTGGCGCGATTGACGCTGATCTCCCGGACAGCCGCTCAGGATACCGGCTGGCGGATCGGCGGCGATGGCGGCGATGCCGTCGGCGAGCCGGTTCCGGCTTCGCATCCGGTCGGAACGACGGTCGACGTGCGCGATCTGTTCTTCAACGTGCCGGCCCGGCGCAAGTTTCTGCGCGGCGAGCGCACCGAATTCGGTCACATCGAGGAGAGCATCCGCCGGTTGGCCCTGAGCCGGTTCGCGGTCGGCTTCGACCTGTGGCACAACCAGCGAGTGGTCATGAACCTGGAGCCGGCGCCCGATCAGGCGGCCCGGACCCGGCGGGTCGCGGAACTGTGTGGCCCGGAATTCGCCGCCGCCAGCCTGTTCGTCGACCAGAGCGCGGCGGGCCTGCGGGTATGGGGATGGTTCGGTCTGCCGTCGATTGCCCGCGCCCAGCCGGATTTGCAGTACTTCTTCGTCAATGGCCGACCGGTGCGCGACCGGACCATCGCCCACGCCGTTCGGCAGGCGTATCAGGATGTGCTCTACCAGGACCGCCAGCCCGCCGTCGTGCTGTATCTGGAGCTCGATCCGGCGCTGGTGGATGTCAACGCGCATCCGGCCAAGCACGAGGTGCGCTTCCGGGAAGCCTCGCTCGTTCATGAAACCGTTCGCCGGACCGTGCAAACCGCCCTGGCCGAAGCGCGTCCGGGCGGGGCGCCGCCGCCGATTGTTCAGGCCGGCGAACGGTTGTGGCCGCCGGACAGATACGGTGGCGGCATGGGTTCGGCGAGTCGCTCCGGCGCCAGTCAGCACCCTTTGCCGCTGGAAGTGCGGGAACGCCTGGCGGTCTATGGCCACCTGCATCCCGCGTCGCCATCGGAACCGTCGCCGACCGCCGCCGACTCCCGGTTCGCTCCCGATCAGCCTCCGCTGGGCTACGCGCTCGGTCAGTTGCACGGTTGCTACGTACTGGCGGAAAACGCGACGGGGCTGGTGGTGGTGGACATGCACGCCGCTCACGAGCGCATCCTGTACGAACGCCTGAAAGCAGCGCTTGCCGACGGCCATCCGAAAACCCAGGCGTTGCTGGTGCCGGTAACGCTCGCGGTCGGGCCGCGGGAACGGCAACTGATCGAGGAACACGGCGCGCTGTTCGCGCAAGCCGGGCTGACCCTGGAAGCGCTGGGACCGGAAACCGTCGCGGTGCGGCAAATTCCGGCGCTGCTGGCCGGTTTGGACATTGCGGGCCTGGTGCGCGACATGCTGGCCGATCTGGCGGCGCACGACGCCAGCGACCGTTCGGAGCGGGTTATCCTGGACGTGCTGGCCAGTCTGGCCTGTCATGGCGCGGTGCGCGCCCACCGGTCGCTCAACCTGCTGGAGATGAACGCGCTATTGCGCGATATGGAACGCACCGACCATGCCGGCCAGTGCAATCATGGTCGACCGACCTGGGTGCAACTGACGCTGGACGATCTGGACCGGTTGTTTCGGCGCGGTCGCTGAAGGATCGCTTATTCATCCGGTATCGGGAAAAGACCTGTCCTCCTCCGTCTCTCGACGCCCGTGAATGATGGTCACCAGCGATCCCCGCCCCCTCGTGTTGTGCCTGATGGGTCCGACCGCCTCCGGCAAGACCGCGCTGGCGGTGGAACTGGCGCGGCGATTCCCGTTCGAGATCGTCAGCGTGGATTCGGCGCTGGTCTATCGGGGGATGGACATCGGCACCGCCAAGCCCGATTGGGAAACCCGTCGCATCGCCCCCCATCGTCTGGTGGACATTCTCGATCCGGTCGAAACCTACTCGGCTGGGCAATTTCGCGGCGATGCCCTGCGCGAGATCACCGCCATTCAGGCGGCAGGGCATATCCCCTTGCTGGTCGGCGGAACCCTGCTCTATTTCCGGGCGCTGGAACGGGGCCTGGCGGAATTGCCGTCCGCCGATCCGGCGGTTCGCGCCCGGCTGGCGGCTGAACTGGCCGAGCGGGGCAGCGCGGCCCTGCACGCCCGGCTGGCCCTGCTCGATCCGGCGGCGGCGGCGCGCATCCATCCGCACGACCCCCAGCGCATCCAGCGGGCGCTCGAGGTGTACGAACTCACCGGGCGGTCGTTGACGGAACTTTGCGCGCTTTCGCGCAACGAATTATTGCCGTTTCGAATTGCCAAGCTGGTCGTGGCGCCGGCGGATCGCCAAATATTGCACGAACGCATCGAGCGGCGATTCCGGGCGATGCTGGAACAGGGCTTCGTCGCCGAAGTAGCGCGACTGAGGGCGCGCGGCGATCTGAGTCTGGATAAACCCTCGATGCGGGCGGTGGGTTATCGACAGGTCTGGACGTATCTGGACGGCGGACTGGATCATGCGGCAATGGTCGAACGGGGCATCGTGGCGACCCGCCAGTTCGCCAAGCGGCAGTTGGCCTGGTTGCGGACGGAGGCGGGAGCGGCCTGGCTGGACAGCGCCGATCAACGCCTGCTGGGGCGAGTCATCGCCAAACTGCGCGAGCAGGGGTTTTTCCCGGATGCACCGGGATGATTGTGTTAAAATGCAAATTTGGTTAATTGCTATTGAATGGTAGAGCCGTGGCTCTTTATGCAGTCTCTCAATTGATTTCCTCGGGTAAAACATCATGGGAACGTGATGAGCCGACCGTTTGACGGACAGTCCCGGAGAAGCAGGCACGTATTATGCATCCACAATCCAGCGCCGTTTTTTGAATTCCAGCAAGAGATTTTTTTAATCCTGTCTTCCGATGTGTCTTCTTCAGGCCCATAACAACAAGGGAGAGCCGTGATGGCAAAAGGTCATTCCCTCCAGGAACCGTTCCTGAATGCATTGCGCAAGGAGCGGATCCCGGTTTCGGTCTATCTGGTGAACGGGATCAAGCTGCAAGGACAGATCGAATCCTTCGATCAGTTCGTGGTGCTGCTCAAGAACAGCGTCAGTCAGATGATCTACAAGCACGCCATTTCCACGGTCGTGCCGGCGCGTAACGTGCGGCTGAATCTGGCGGCGGACGACAACGGTGCGGGCAACGAGCCCTCCTGACGGACTTGGCCGGAATCACGGGAGGCGGTTTGTTCGAACGTCCGCGCGGCGGTGAACGCACCGTCCTGGTGCATTTGCGGCTGGATGGGTTTGAGGATGACCGGGATTTCACCGAGTTTCGGGAATTGGCGGTATCGGCGGGCGCGGACTGCGCGGCGCTGATCACGGGGCGACGGCCAGCGCCCGATCCACGGCTGTTCGTCGGCAGCGGCAAGGCCGAGGAGATTCGGGACGCGGTGCGGCAAAGCGGGGCGGAACTGGTGATCTTCGACCACGCCCTGGCGCCGAGCCAGGAACGCAATCTGGAAGCCTTCCTGCAATGCCGGGTTCTGGACCGTACCGGATTGATCCTGGACATCTTCGCTCAACGGGCCCGCAGTTTCGAGGGCAAGTTGCAAGTGGAGCTGGCGCAACTGCGTCACCTGTCCACCCGGCTGGTGCGCGGCTGGACGCACCTGGAGCGGCAGCGCGGCGGTATCGGGCTGCGCGGTCCTGGCGAAACCCAGTTGGAAACCGACCGGCGCCTGCTGGCGGATCGGATCCGCCAAATCCGCCTGCGGCTGGACCGGGTCGAGCGGCAGCGCGAGCAGGGACGGCGGGCGCGACGCAAGGCCGACTTGCCGACCGTCTCGCTGGTCGGTTATACCAACGCCGGCAAATCCACCTTGTTCAACGCCCTGACGCAAGCGGGCGTCTACGCCGCCGACCAGTTGTTCGCCACGCTGGATCCGACGCTGCGGCGGCTGGACCTGCCGGGCGCGGAACCGGTCGTGCTGGCCGATACCGTCGGTTTCATCAGTCATCTGCCGCACGAACTGGTGGCCGCTTTCCGGTCGACCTTACGGGAGACCTGCGAAGCCAGCCTGCTGCTGCACGTGATCGACGCCAGCCATCCCGACCGGAACGCGGTCATCGCTCAGGTCGAGGCGGTGCTGGCGGAAATCGGCGCAGCGGCGGTCCCGCTGCTGCCGGTGTTCAACAAGATCGATCTGAGCGGCGAACCGCCGCGGCTGGAACGGGACGCCGCAGGCCAGGCGCGCGCCGTGTGGCTGTCGGCGGCGACCGGGGCGGGAATCGACCTGTTGACGGCGGCGTTGACCGAACGCTTGTGGGGAGATGCCGTGCGGGGCTGGCTGTGCCTGCCGCCGGCGGCGACCCGGCTGCGAGCCCGGCTGTTCAGTCTGGGCGCGGTGGTAGCCGAGCAAACCGGCCCGGCGGGCGAATGGTTGATCGAGGTGCGCACGTCGCGAGGCAATATGGACCTGCTCTACCGTCGGGACGGCTTGCGCGCCGAATGGGTGCGTTCGGGTTTCGATGGCCCGGCGGCGTGAACGGGATTCAATCCAAGACGATTTTCGGGGTACGACATGGCCTGGAATGAACCGGGAGGCGGCAATAACCGCGATCCCTGGAGCGGGGGCGGCCGCGATCAGGGACCGCCCGATCTGGACGAAGTCATCCGCAAGCTGTCGGATAAATT
>DGFE01000158.1 GCA_002391525.1 Competibacteraceae bacterium UBA3908 | reverse complement strand
TCCTTCGGCGTCATGATGGCGCTGACCGGGGCGCTCATGTTGTGTTCGAAGCGCAGGTCGCGGCTGGTCACGATCCCGACCAGATCCTCGCCGTCCACCACCGGCACCCCGGAAATGTGATGGGCGCGGGTCAAGGCCAACACCTCGCGGATGGTGGTGGTCGGCGTGGTGACGATGGGATCGTTGATGACGCCGCTTTCGTATTTTTTCACCCGCCGCACTTCCTGCGCCTGTTTCTCAACCGACATGTTCTTGTGGATAATACCGATGCCGCCTTCCTGCGCCAGGGCGATGGCCAGCCGCGACTCGGTGACCGTATCCATCGCCGCCGCCAACAGCGGAATGTTCAGGGTGATGGCGCGAGTCAGTTGTGTCTTGAGGCTCACGTCCTTGGGCAGCACCGCGGAATAGGCCGGGAGAAGCAGGACATCATCGAAGGTCAGGGCTTCTTGAACGATACGCATGGCGGGGCCTCGAGACTTAACAAAAATAAGCGGATTAGTTTATGCCAAGGCGGGCAACCGGTAAACGGCCAGCGGCCGGATTGGATTCGTGACGCACCATTGGATTTTCCAAAACAGGCAAGGCTCCTTTCTCGCCATGACAGACCCATGTCAAATCCCTTCCGCGTCGAGCGATGAACCGACGCACCGATTCAGCGAAGCCGAAATCAGCGCGGTGTACAAGGCCATCGCCTTGCGCCGCGACATGCGCCACTTCCGAACCGGCCATGTCCCGGAAGATCAGCTCATGCGCCTGCTGGCGGCGGCCCATCGCGCGCCGAGCGTCGGCTTCATGCAGCCGTGGCGGTTTATCCGCATCACCGATGCCGCTCTGCGCCGCGCCATTCATGACCTGATCGAGGAAGAACGCGTTCAGACCGCCCGTGCCCTGGGCGAACGCGAGAGCGACTTCATGCGCCTCAAGGTCGAGGGGGTGCTGGACTGCGCGGAAGTGCTGGTAGCGGCGCTGATGGATGGGCGCGAGCGTCATGTATTCGGGCGGCGCACCCTGCCGGAGATGGATCTGGCCTCGGTGGCCTGCGCGATTCAGAACCTGTGGCTGGCGGCGCGGGCCGAGGGACTGGGATTGGGGTGGGTATCGCTGTTCGATCCCGACGCCTTGGCCGGCCTGTTGGGGATGCCGCCGGGCGCGCGGCCAGTGGCGGTGCTCTGTCTGGGACCGGTCGAGCGGTTCTACGACAAGCCCATGCTGGAGCAGGCAGGCTGGGCGCCGCGTCGGCCACTGGGCGAACTGATAGGGGAAAACGGCTGGCCGGGATGAACGTTGCCACGCCATTCCGCGACGTCTACACGGTCTCTCGTCTGAATCAGGACGTGCGCGCCCTGCTGGAGGGCGAATTTCCGTCGCTGTGGGTGGAAGGCGAGGTCTCCAATCTGTCGCGCCCGTCCTCGGGGCATCTCTACTTCTCGCTCAAGGATGCCAGGGCGCAGATCCGCTGCGCGCTGTTCCAGAACCGCGCCCTGCTGTTCCGCGACTGCCCGCGCAACGGCCAGCAGGTCCTGCTGCGGGGCCGGGTCAGCCTGTACGAACCGCGCGGCGATTTTCAGATCATCGTCGAGTACGTGGAGGAAGCCGGCGCCGGCGCCCTGCGGCGGGCCTACGACGTACTGCGCCTCAAGCTGGAGCGGGAAGGGCTGTTCGCGCCGGAACGCAAACGTCCCCTGCCCCGCTTTCCACGGCGGATAGGCGTGATTACCTCACCCGCGGGCGCGGCGCTCCGCGACGTGCTGACCACTCTGCGTCGTCGCTGCCCCGGCCTGCCGGTGCTGATCCATCCGATCCCGGTACAGGGCGAGGGCGCGGCGGAGCCCATCGCCCGCGCCATCCGGCTGGCCTCCGAGCGCCGGGACTGCGACGTGTTGCTGCTGGTGCGCGGCGGCGGTTCGCTGGAGGATTTGCAGGCCTTCAACGAGGAAAGCGTGGCGCGGGCGATAGCCGATTGCGCGATTCCGCTGGTGACCGGCATCGGCCATGAAACCGACGTCACCATCGCCGATTTCGCCGCCGACCTGCGCGCCGCCACGCCCACGGCGGCGGCGGAACTGGCCAGTCCCGACCGGCTGGACTGGCAGCGCCAGGTCCGGGCGCTGCAAGAGCGACTGGAACGGGCGCTGCGACAGCGACTGGCCCGCCAGCACGAGCGGCTGGGCCAACTGGCGCGGCGACTGGCCCAGCAACAACCGCGTCGTCGCCTGCAAGACCACGCCCAGCGGCTCGACGAGCTGGATCAGCGGCTGCGGCAGGCGCTGATCCACCGGTTGATTCACGAACGGCTCCTGCTGACCGGATTGACGGGACGTTTGCGTTCCCAGACGCCGACAACCCGCCTGCGCGCGGCGCGACAGCAACTCCATGCCTTGGAATGGCGCCTGCGCGCGGCGGCGCGGCAACGCCTGCAAGCGGCATCGCGACGGGTGGGAACCCTGAGCGACCACCTGCACGCCTTGAGTCCGCTCGCCACGCTGAATCGCGGTTACGCCATCGTGCGCCGGTCGTCCGGCGGCGCGATTCTGCGCCGGGCGGGCGAAACCGCCGTCGGGGAAACCGTGGAAGCCCTGTTGAGCGAAGGCCGCCTGTACTGTGAAATCAAGGCCGTTTCTACGCTAGACTCTGTACCTGGCTCGCCCTCTCATGGTCGGTCACCAGACCACGATTCCCATGAGCGCGCCGCCAACGGAACAGGAAAGACGTGACGCGTCCGATCACGACCTATGGACCAAATCATTCGCCCGGCTATTCTGAAGTCATTCGCAGCGATGCCTCCTCCCCCAGACCAAGAACTGCGCGAGTATCACCGCATCCGCTATCCACTGGTGGAACGGCCCACTTTGCTGCTTGAAAACCGGTCCTTTACAGTCATCGACGTTTCGGTGCGAGGATTGTTCTACATCGCTTCCGGCGGCCCCTTCCCCCAACCGCGCGACCCGATCAAGGGCATCCTCCGCTTCCGCCGCGGAGCCCAGGTCGTCATCGAGGGCGAAGTGGTGCGCGTCCATGAAACGGGAATCGCCTTGCATCTGCGTCGCGAAATTCCTTTCTCCGTCCTGCTCGCGGAACAGCGTTACCTGCACAAACGCTATCCGATGTGGTCATGACTTCCGCCGAAGCCGCCCCACCGACTTCGTCCGCCTCAAGCCATCGCAGTATTACTTCCTCTCGCCTCATCACCCGACAGGAGCCGCCGCCATGCAGCTGAACATGATCAGCCGCTATCCCGAAACCACGCCCAAAGCGACGCCGTTGCTGTTCGTGCACGGCTCGTTCACGGATGCCCGCTGCTGGGACGAATATTTTCTGCCTTTCTTCGCCCGGCGCGGCTACGAAGCGCACGCGCTCAGTCTGCGCGGTCACGGTCGCAGTGAGGGTCACGAGCACTTGCACACCTGGCGACTGAGCGACTATGTCGCCGATCTGGCGAAAGCGGCAGCGACCCTGCCGCAACCACCGGTGCTGGTCGGCCATTCGATGGGCGGCATGGTGGTCCAGAAATATCTGGAAACCCATCCCGAAGTCGCGGGCGTGGTGCTGATGGCTTCGGTGCCGCCCCAGGGCCTGCTGCCGTCCAACCTGCACATGGCGATGCGCCACCCGTTCCTGTTCCAGCAAATGGTACTGTTCTCGTTGCTTGGCCCGAGTTACGGTTCGCTCGACATGATGCGGCGACTGCTGTTCTCCCCGGACATGCCGGACGCGAAGCTGCGCGAATATTTCGACTACACGCAGGCGGAATCGCAGTGGGTGGCGCTGGACATGATGGGGCTGAACCCGCTGCGGCTGAAACCGGACCAGTTGCGGATGCCGGTCCTGGTCCTGGGCGCGCAGCGCGATGTGTTCATCTCGCCCGCGCTGGTGCGGGAAATCGCCCGTTTCTACCGTGCCGAGCTGGAAATCTTTCCAAACATGGCGCACGCCATGATGCTGGAATCGAACTGGCGGGCGGTGGCGGAATATCTGTTGGACTGGTTGGCGCGCGCGGTCGACGTCCGGCCCGCCACCGCAGCCGCGGCCTGAGCCAAATCCCCCTTCTCCCAAAGGGGGAATCCTGTCGATACCGAGGGATTCCGCTGGACATCACGACTCGCGCAAGGCACGGCGCAGAATCTTGCCGACGTTGGTCTTGGGCAGCTCGGTCCGGAATTCGACGCGGCGGGGCACCTTGTACGCGGTCAGTCGCTGGCGACAATGTTCGATCAGCGCCTCGGCGGTCAGCCCCGGGTCCTTGCGCACCACCACGATCTTGACCGCTTCACCCGATTTCTCGTCGGACACCCCGACCGCGGCGACCTCCAGCACGCCCGGATGCAGGGCCACCACGTCCTCGATCTCGTTGGGATAGACGTTGAAACCGGACACCAGGATCATGTCCTTCTTGCGGTCCACGATCCGGGTGTAGCCCTTCTCG
The DNA here is from genome assembly GCA_002391525.1 of Competibacteraceae bacterium UBA3908. Classification (GTDB taxonomy): domain Bacteria; phylum Pseudomonadota; class Gammaproteobacteria; order Competibacterales; family Competibacteraceae; genus Competibacter_A. Next base: position 21,268 of record DGFE01000158.1, on the reverse strand, counting down.
TCCACGACGCCGATGTCGCCGGTGCGCAGAAAGCCGTCCGGGGTCATGACCTTGGCGGTTTCCTCGGGTCGGTTCCAGTAACCGCGCATCACCTGCGGGCCACGGATGCAGATTTCGCCGGCCTCGCCGATGCCCAGTTCCCGGTCCTCGTCGTCGCGGATGGAGAGTTCGGTGGACGGGATCGGCAGGCCGATGCTGCCGTTGTAGTCGATCAGGGTCAGCGGATTGATACAGGCCGCCGGCGCGGTTTCGGTCAGGCCGTAGGCTTCGATCAGCGGTGTTCCGGTCACCCGCCGCCAGTTTTCCGCCACCGCCCGTTGCACGGCCATCCCACCGCCCAGGCTGATCTTCAGGGCGCCGAAATCCAGTCGGTCGAAGCCCGGCGTGTGCAACAGGGCGTTGAACAGGGTGTTCACGCCGGTCATGATGGTGAACCGAACCTTGCCCAGTTCCTTGACGAAACCCGGCAAATCGCGGGGATTGGTGATCAGGATATTGTGGCCGCCCACTTTCATGAACGTCAGGCAATTGGCGGTCAGGGAGAAAATATGGTAAAGCGGCAGGGCGGTGATGACGGTTTCCTCGGCGGGCCTGGAAAACGGGCTCAGCCAGGCCGACGCCTGCTGTAAATTCGCCACCATGTTGCCGTGGGTCAGCATCGCGCCCTTGGCGACGCCGGTCGTTCCGCCGGTGTATTGCAGAAACGCCAGATCGTCGTGGTTCAGCGGCACGTCCGCCAGCGCGCGTCCCGCCCCGGCGCGCAGCGCCTGGCGGAACGGAATGGCGCCGGGAATGGCCCAGGCCGGTACCAGTTTCTTGACGTGCTTGACCACGAAATTGACCAGGGGACGCTTGGGAAACGGGAACAGATCGCCCAACTGGGTCATCACCACGGTCTTGACCGGGGTCTTGCCCAGCACCTCCTGCAAGGTGTGGGCGAAATTCTCGACGATGACGATGGCGCTCGCGCCGGAGTCGATGAGTTGATGCTCCAGCTCGCGCGCCGTGTAAAGTGGATTGACGTTGACCACCGTCAATCCGGCCCGCAGCGCCCCGAACAGCGCGACCGGATATTGCAGGACGTTGGGCATCATGAGGGCGACCCGCTCGCCCTTGCCCAAGCCAAGCCCTTGCAGAAAGGCACCGAAATCGCGGCTGAGCCGGTCGATGTCACGATAGCGCAAGGTCACGCCCATGTTGGAATAGGCCGGCAAGTCGGCGAACCGCCGGCAACTCTTTTCCAGAATGTCCTTCAGCGAGGCGAACTCGTTCAGATCGATTTCCGCCGGCACGCCGGGTGGATATTCTTTCAGCCAGATTTTCTCCACGCCACACTCCTCTGATGTTCGTTATTTTTGCTTCGCCGACCGCGCCGATCCATTGGAAAATCGATCCGGCTCGATCACACTCAAGACAGTATCGCCGCGAATGTTTCGTTTCTCACCCTTTTCGTCCGAATCCGCGCCGGCCCCATGAAAACCCGTGACCGTATCTTGCAAACCAGCCTGCGGCTCTTCAACGAGTGCGGCGAACCCCGCATCACCACCAACCACATCGCCGACGAGATGGACATCAGTCCCGGCAATCTGTACTACCACTTCCGCAACAAGGACGAAATCATCTCGCTGTTGTTCCAGCAGTTCGAACGGCGGATGGACGCGGCTTTGCGGGCGCCAGAGCGCCGCGTCCCCGACATGGAGGACATGTGGCTCTATCTGCATCTGGTGTTCGAGAACGTCTGGGAATACCGCTTCCTCTACCGCGATCTCGACAACATCCTGGGCCGCAATAAAAAACTGCGGACTCATTTCCGCCGCATCCTGGAACGCAAGGTCAGCACCGCCGCCACCATCTGCACGGGATTGAAGGACGCGGGCATCATGGACGCCACTGCCGAGGAAATCGCGGCGCTCGCCCGGAACATCGCGGTGGTCGCGACGTATTGGCTGAACTTTCAGAGCATCCGGGCCAGCGGCGCGCCACAAGGCGGCGACAGCGACAACCTGGCGCTGGGGGTTTATCAGGTGCTGTCGCTGGTTGCGCCCTTTCTGCGGGGCGAGGCCCGGCAACTCCTGCAGAAACTCAGCCGCGACTATTTGGCTTGACCGCCTGGCAACCGCCCTCCTGGCTGGAAGGCCCGCCAGCCGTCGCTCCCAGGCAATCCTGCAACTGGTCCAGCGTCGCATGCAAATCCCGAACCAGACGACCGCGATACCTGGCCGGCGCAGCCAAACCCCGCTGGTCGCGCAGGCCGGTGTAATAATGCCGGTCGCGGTCTTCCAGCAGATCCACCCGCATACGGATGCCGTGCCGGGCCAGGATCGGCTCCAGCTCCGCGCGCCGGCTCAGCAAATCCTGCCGGGTGGTCTGATAGGCGTGTTCGCAAACCCAATGCCGACCCGAGAAGCTGAACACGTTGGTGAAAAACATCTTGGCGTCCTCGCGGTCGGGCTCGAACAGGATGACGTCGGTACGCTCGAATTCGGTATCGTACTGCTTCATGCCCACCTGCAAGCGCGAATGGATCAACGCCCGGAAGGTCTGGGACAGCACCACCGGCAACCCTCCTTCAACCAGGCGGCCAACCTGGGTCGGCTTGCCGGCCTTGACGGCCAGGCGGGCGTCGAACGGCACCAGCGGATTGAGACAGAGCAACAAATCCAGCCCCTCCCGCAAGGCTACCGAGGCGTGCATGGTCTTGCGCAGGGCGCCATCCACGAAATAACGGCCGTCGATCTCCACCGGTGGATACAGACCGGGCAGCGCGGTGCTGGCCTGCACCGCCCGGGAAATCGGCACCTGATCGTAACCGGGCGCGCCGAATTGCACCGACTCGCCGGTATCCAGATCCACCGCCACCACGAACAGCTTGTTCGCCAACTGGCGAAAATCGTTGGTCCGGCCCGGGGCGTTCCACATGCGAGCCAGGTATTCATGGATCGGCTCGTTGTCGAAAAAACCGGTGGGTAACGCCCGCCCCAGCCGGGTCAGCGATTGTAGGAAACCCAGATCGAGCGGATTGCGCCAATAGCGCCAGCACGCCTCCCAAAACAGCTTCGGGACCGACGCCAACCGCCGCCAATACTCGCCGAAGGCCGGCATCAGGAAAATCTGGGGATCGAGCGCGTGTTCCTCGGACTCGCTGCTGATGAAAATGTGGCAAATCTGTTCGGTCTTGAGTTGATTGGCCAACAGCGCCGCCGTCACCGCGCCGGCGCTGACGCCTACGTACACATCGAGACGATTGAAGTCGATGCCGTCCAGCGCTTCGTCGAGCGCGCGCAACGCGCCAATCTCGTAAACCAGCCCCACGGGTCCGCCGCCCGCCATCGCCAAACCGATCCGGGGACCGCTGGCCTGGCGTTCGCTGCTTTCGGGCTGGGTAACAAGCATGTGGCCTCCGTCAACCTTGGCCGGCAAGCCGCCGGTCGAACGCCGCCCCGGCGGGCAGGGCGACCGGCGCGACGGTCCGGCGCGAGAGGATTGCTAGGGTTGGTTTGCCCGCGCCTTGCGCAATTCGTCGATGCGTTCCCGCAAGGCGTCCACCCGCTGGCTCAGCTCCAGCAGATCGTCGCGACCGGGTACTCCGAGCCGCCCCAACACCCGCGCCAGGCGATCCTCGAACAGTTGTTCGACCTTGTCCCAGGTTTCGACCATCTTGCCGTGCGTCTCGTCGGTCTTCCGCCGGACCGCGTCCAGCGTGTCGTCGGCAGCCTCGCGGGTTCGCGCTTCGACCTTCCGGCCTTCCCTGACCAGCGTTTCGAACAGCTTGCCACCCTCCTGGCCCGCCCTGGCGAAGGCTCCCAGTCCGGCCAGCCACACCAGATGCGCGGATTCCCGCACGGATCGCGACCACTGGCTGTCGGCGTTGCCTTTGATTTTCCTGACCATCACGGTGCTCCTGTACGGACGACGCGCCGGACCGGTTCCTCATCCGGCATTCGTTATGTAACGCTATGTTCAGCCTAGTGGCGGAAAATAGAATAAACACCCTAACGCCGGCGGCCCGACGGGCGGTCGCCCCTGGGTTTCGCCCGGACCCCCAGCCGGCCAAACCACGACGGCATGCCGGCAATATCGTTTCAGGTTTTCGGCCCGGTCAACGCTTGCAGCGACCGTTCGAGCTGTCGCGAGTCGACCGACTCGTCCCAGGGGCACATCAGGGTGACCAGCAGCAGTTTCTCGAACTCGCCGGCAAAGCGGTCGATCACCGCTTCCGGGTCGGCGACGAGCTTCTTGTCGGCCACCAGGCCAAAGTGGACGCGGTCGTTGTAGCTGAGGATGCTCACGCCCATGCCGATGGAGCCGGCTTGCGGCACCCAGAACATCATCTCGGCGATTCGCGCCCCGCTCAGATAAAGCGGCTCGCGCGGGCCGGGCACGTTGGTCATCACCGCCGAGGCTTTGCGGCTCAGCATCTCCAGCAGCGGCTGCTGCAACAGATTGGGACCCATACCCACCGTGCCGAGCAAACCCAAGGCCAGGATCGGCTGGTAGGATTCCTTCAGTTCGCTCATCCGCCGCCGCACCTCGTACAACCGCTCCAGCGGATTGGCGATGCCCACCGGCAGCGCCAGAAACACCAGCCCGAAGAAATTGCCCAGCCGGGCGGCGTTTTCCAGCGGGCGCAGATTGACCGGGATGATGGCCCGCACGTGCAGGCTTTCCGGGATTGCATCGCCCTTTTCGACCAGGTAGTCGCGCAGCGCTCCCGCCACCGCGGCCAGCAGAATATCGTTGACCGAGCACCCCAGGGCCTTGCCAACCGTCTTGACCTCGCGCAAGTCCAGCGGCTCGGCCCAGGCGACCCGCTTGGACACACCCAACTCCCCCTTGAAGCGAGTCCTGGAATCGTCGCTCATCAGGGCCAGCCGGGCGATTTCCGTGGCCAGCCGCGCGCCGTTGCGGGCATAGTCGAGGGCGTGGCTGGGGTGCAGCACGATGTCGGCTCCCTCCCCCACCAGTTCCCGGCCCAATTTGAGGGTGGTGTTCACCACCTTGTCCACCGGCTCGAAAAACCGCCGGAAAATACCGGCGTCCTCGGCCTGTTCCGTCTCCTCGTCCGGGGTCGGCGTCGCGGCGGGAGCGGGATCGGTCAGCGACAGCAGCACGTGGATCAGGGCGATGCCGTCGGCGTAGCAGTGGTGAATCCGCAGGATCAGCGCGCTGCCGCCCTGATAATCCTCGACCAGGTGGAATTGCCACAACGGCTTGGAGAAATCCAGCGGCGCGCTCATCAGATCGCTGGCCAGATTCTGCAATTCCGTTTTGTCGGCCCGACCGGGTAGCGCGGTGCGAAGCAGGTGACGGCTGATATCGAAGTGGGGATCGTTTTCCCAGAACGCGCCCGCGGCTTTCTGGACGGCCCGCTGCGTGAAACGCCGGTATTTGAGAAAGCGGGTCTCGATCACCTCCCGCAGCCGTTCGTATTCCAGCCGACCGGCGCAGATCATGACCCCCGTGATCATCATCAGGTTGGTGGGGCGCTCCATCCGCAACCAGGCAGTATCGATCCCCGATATGCGCTCGCTTTCTTTCTTCTTCGGCATGAAAAAATCCAGGATCATGATTGGGCGCCACGATTGGGAATCGACCCTGATTCTTGAATCCGGTCATCCAGCGTTCGGTTCCCGCCACCTGAAAGCAACCGCGCATCCCCGCAATCGTTCATCGAACAACCACCTTGACGCTCCGCATTCTAAGCAGGCGGGCTGGCGAGGCACTTTGACGAATTGGCCGCCGCGTTCGTTATCAACCGAGCCATTGGTTTCCGGTTCAACTGTCTCGGGCCAGCCACTAAATGCAATCGACCTTTCATCCGGCAGGGCTATACTTTTATAAATTATTTGCCTCTACGAAAACCGCCAATTCCAAAGAGCATTCAACATGTCCGATCTAGTCTCCCGCTTCCAGACCGCCGTCGAGGACAGCAAAAAGCTCGACAAGCGGCCCGACAACGACACCCTGCTGAAGCTGTATGCCTGCTTCAAGCAAGGATCGAGCGGCGACGTCGCAGGCAAGCGACCGGGTTTCACCGATCTGGTCGGTCGCGCCAAGTACGACGCCTGGGCCAAGCTGAAGGGTACGTCCAAGGAAGACGCCATGCGGCAGTACATCGACCTGATCGAATCGCTCAAGAGCGCATGAAAGAGCATAGATCAGTTTTTCGGTAGCGCCAGTTCGTTACCTGTTCCCGCTCGAACCGTCGCGCGCTTGCGGGAATCGCCGGATTAGCGCGGCGGTTCGTCGCGGTCGTCGTTCGGGCGCGTCGCCCGCAGCAGGTTCAGCCCGCTCTCCACCAGCGAGGATCCCGTGCGGACGACTTTCCTGGCGGTCCGGTCGAGCAGTTCGCCCGCGTTGAGCGCGCCGATGGCGTCGGTAAAGCCCTTCCTCACTTCGTCCCGAAACGCCGGCAGGCTTTCCGCCGCCGCGGCTCGCAATCCCGCCGTCAACTCGGTCTGGACCCGCGGCAACAGCCCGGCTGCCGCGTCCTCCACGCCGCCGCGAACCTGGTTACGCAGCGGCTCCAGCATAGCGTGGCCGGCCGCGCTCGCCCCGGCTCTCACCCGCGCTTCCAGCGACTCGGCGAACGCCTCCAGCCGGGTCTCCAGCCGGGGCCGAATCCAGCGCCGGAACACGATCCATCCCAGCGCCAGCGTCGCCAGGCTGGATACCAAGGCCGTGGCAACGACCAGGATCAGCAATTGCGCACCACTCATCGATCACCCTCCCCCGCTGCCCAACGATTCGGAACGATCAGGCCCGATGGTCCCGGCGGGTAGCCCGCGCCCGCAAGGATTTTCGGGGCGTTCAATCTATACTGGTCTTTATGCCACTGAAGTAAAGGAGTCGGAAAAATCATGAATTACTTCGTTACCGGCGCATCCGGTTTTATTGGCCGGCGTCTCGTCGAAACGCTGCTGCGGCGTGAAAACAGCACGGTCTATTACCTGATCCTGGAACGCGAATTGCCGATGGTGGAGCAGCTACGCCAGCGCTGGGGCAACGCCGCCGACCGCGCGATACCCATCGTCGGTGACCTGACCCAGCCGCGGCTGGGCGTGTCGGACGCCGACATCGTCCGGCTCAAGGGCAGCATCCACCATCTGTTTCATCTGGCGGCGATCTACGACCTCAAGGCCAGCGCCGAGATTCAGGAAAAAGTCAACATCGAAGGCACGCGCCACGTGGTGGCCTTCGCCGAGGCCGTCGAGGCCGGCTGTTTCCACCTGACCAGTTCCATCGCCGCCGCCGGTCTGTACGAAGGCGTGTTCCGCGAGGACATGTTCGAGGAAGCCGAGGAACTCGACCATCCCTACTACCGGACCAAGCACGAAGCCGAAGGCGTCGTCCGTCGCGAATGCTCGCGTCCGTGGCGGGTTTACCGGCCTGGCATCGTGGTCGGCGATTCGCGCACCGGCGAGATGGACAAGATCGACGGACCCTACTACTTCTTCAAGCTGATCCAGAAGCTGCGCAAGCTGCTGCCGCCCTGGATGCCGATGATCGGTCTCGAAGGTGGCCGGCTGAATCTGGTGCCGGTTGACTTCATCGTCGCCGCGATGGATCACATCGCCCATCTCGACGGTCTGGACGGCCAGTGCTTCCACCTGGTGGACCCCAACCCGCACCGAGTCGGCGACATCCTCAATCTGTTCGCCCGCGCCGCCCACGCCCCGGAAATGAGCCTGCGGATCAACGCGCTGATGTTCGCCTTCGTGCCGCAGATCATCAAGACCGGGCTGGCGCAGATGAAGCCGGTGCGGCGCATCAAGGATCAGATCCTCAAGGATCTCGGGATGCCGGCGGACGTGATGCGTTTCGTCAACTACCCGACCCGCTTCGACTGCCGCGAAACGCTCAAGGCACTGCGGGGAACCGATATCGCCGTGCCGCCGCTGGACACCTACGCCTGGCGACTGTGGGACTACTGGGAGCGCCATCTCGACCCGGATCTGTTCATCGACCGCAGCTTGAGCGGCGCGGTGAAAAACAAGGTGGTGTTGATCACCGGCGCCTCCTCCGGCATCGGCAAATCCGCCGCGCTCAAGATCGCCGAAGCCGGCGCCAAGACCCTCATCGTGGCCCGCACCGAGGAGAAACTGCTGGAAACGCAGCGGGAAATCCAGGCGCTGGGCGGCGCCGCCTTCCCTTATACCGCCGACGTGGCCGACATGGCGTCCTGCGATGCGCTGATCAAGCGAGTCCTGGACGAGCATGGCGGGGTGGATATCCTGGTCAACAACGCCGGTCGCTCCATCCGCCGTGCCATCGAAAATTCGCTCGACCGCTTCCACGACTACGAGCGCACCATGCAGCTCAACTACTTCGGCGCGCTGCGGCTGATCATGGGCTTCATCCCCGGCATGTTGAAGAAAAGGCGCGGCCACATCATCAATATTTCCTCCATCGGCGTACTCAGCAACGCCCCGCGTTTTTCGGCCTACGTCGCCTCCAAGGCGGCGCTGGACGCCTTCTCGCGCTGCGCGGTCGCCGAATTTTCCGACAGCGGCATCGAGTTTACCACCATCAACATGCCGCTGGTGCGCACCCCGATGATCGCGCCCACCAAGCTCTATCAACACGTGCCGACGCTCAGCCCCGAGGAAGCCGCCGACCTGATCGTGCAGGCGATCATCTACCGGCCCGAGCGCATCGCCACCCGGGTCGGCGTTTTCGCCCAGGTGCTGCATGCCGTGGCGCCCAAGGTGTACGCCGTCATCATGAACACCGCGTTCCGGCTGTTCCCGGAATCGACCGCGGCCAAGGGTCAGCAGCCGGCTGACGCCCAGGAGCCCTCGCTGGAGCAGATTTCCTTCGCGCAATTCACGCGGGGCATCTACTGGTAGCGGCGACGAACCCGCGCCGCCTCGAACGTTGGATGGCGGCGCGCGGTTTTGGGAGCTTTTCGCAACCGGCGGGTCAAAAGCTGGCGTGGAGGCTCCACGCAGACCGTTCCGCAGGGCATTCTCCGCGGTCCCGGCGAATCCGCGCGCCGAAACCGCCACCTGATTTGCTCTAAACTTAAGTTGAAACCACCCGAACTCAATTCAAAACCACCCGCGAGCACAGCACAATGAAACTGAAAATCGGCGACCCCGCCCCGATGTTCACCGCCACCACGACCGACGACAGTACGGTCAAGCTTTCCGACTACCTGGGCACCAAACTGGTGCTGTATTTCTACCCGATGGACGACACGCCGGGCTGCACCAAGCAAGCCTGCTCCCTGCGCGACCACAACCGGGAAATTCAGGACAAGGGGGCGGCCATTCTTGGAGTTTCCACCCAGGATGCCGCTTCACACCGGCGCTTCACCGAAAAATACCACCTCAACTTCCCCCTGATCGCCGACACCGACGGCGCGGTGGCCCGGGCTTACGGCGCCGTGGGCGGCGGCGGTTTGATGGGCGCCGCCGCCAGCCTGTTCGGAGTGGCCAACCGCATCACATTCATCATCGACGAGAGCGGCCACATCGCCCATATCATCGACAAACCCGATTGCGCCAATCACGCCGAGGAGGTCCTCAGGCTGTTGTAGGCAAAATCCACCCGGTCGCCATGCCCCAGCCCACCCGCCCGCCAGAGCAGCCGTCTATATTTGAATGATGGATTGTTTGTCTTCATCCGTTGGTAACATAATTGCATCGCCGCCAGGATGAAGGGTTTTCGGTTCCGCTTCGCGCCAGTGGAGCGGCGGCTCTGGCGGCCATTCGCCGCATCCATCCAGCACTGTTGCCGAGGAGGCTTGCATGTCCGGGCGATCTGCCTGCAACGTCCATCGTTCCGCCAGCCGGCTGGCAACCCGGTTTCATCCAGGCGTTGCGCTGATCCCGACCCACCGGCCAGCCGACGCCGGCTCCGCGCCCGCCAAACCGCTGGAGAGCTCGACGTGACGCTCCGCGAGCCGAGATACCTTCCCCGTTGGGATCGGGGAGCCGCCAGCCAGCAGGGCGGGCGCCACGAACAGCAGGATCGATGGGGTATTTTTCAGCCTCCCGACCAGGACGGCGTGCTGGCTATCGTGGCCGACGGCATGGGCGGCCATCTCGACGGCGCCCTGGGTGCGCAGATCGCCATCGACGTGACGCGGAAATTCGCTCAGTCGCCGCCGGCGTTGCTGCGCGCCAACCCGCTCGCCGCCCTCGTCCAGTTGTGCCAGCGGATCCACGAGGCCATCAACAGCCAGTCGGAAACCGCTCGCAGCACGGCCGTGATGGTCTGGCTCGACCGCGACCGGGCCTACTGGCTGAACATCGGCGACAGTCGGTTGTATCACTTCCGGCATGGCCGCCGCCTGATGCGCACCCGCGACCACTCCGCCGTGCAGCTGCTGATGGACCTTGGCGAAATCAACGAGTCCCAGATGGCGACCCATCCAGCGCAAAATCGCCTCTACCGCTGCCTGGGCGGCGAGGATGCGCCCAAGCCCGACACCGGCCATTGCGCGATCCAGTCCGGTGACCTGTTGGCGTTGTGTTCGGACGGCGTTTGGGAGTACGTCACCGAACCCGAACTGTGGACCACCGCGCTCGCCAACAGTCCCGCCGTCGCGGCCCGGCTGCTGACGGAGCAGGCGGTACGGCGCGGCGGCGCGGCGGCCGACAATGCCACCCTGGTTTTGCTGCGAGCGAATGACGGCGCCGGCGATCCTCCGCATTGGCTGCAACGGCTTTCGGCGGGATTCGTGGCCCTGTTCAACCGTCATCGCCGCTAGCGCGATCCCGACCCCCTCGCCAATCCCAGCCCGCGCCCGCGTCCAACAGTCGAAAGGGAGGCCCGATGATCGAAGAAACGAACGCGCTACCCACGGGCTTCAGCTTGCACCGCTACCAGATCGAGAGCGTGCTGGGCGCCGGCGGCTTTGGCATCACCTACCGGGCGATCCACGAGGCCCTGCAGAATCAGGTCGCTATCAAGGAATATTTCCCGGCCGAATGGGCGTACCGCGACCACGACGGCACCACCGTCCGCCCCAATGCCCAGGGACAGATTCCCGCCAGGAGCGGCGAACCGGCCTGTTACGACTGGGGCCTGCAACGCTTCCTGGACGAAGCCAAGATTCTGGTGCAGATCAACCATCCATGCGTCGTGCGGGTACGGGACTATTTCACGGCCAATGGTTCCGCCTACATCGTCATGGAGTACGAAGACGGCGAATCGCTGAGCGTCATGCTGCAACGAGGCGGCATTCTTCCCGAGCATGAATTGCGTCATCTGCTCGACGATGTAACGCCGGCGCTGGAAGCCGTTCACGGCCAAGGCTATCTGCACCGCGATCTCAAACCCAGCAACCTCTACATCCGCAGCGTCGATGGCCGCGTCATGCTGATCGATTTCGGCGCCGCCCGCCAGGCCCTGGGCCGGCGCACCCGCAGCGTCACCAGCGTGGTCACGCCGGGCTATTCGCCCATCGAACAATACGTCACGGTCCGGGAGGACTACGGTCCCTGGACCGACATTTATGCGCTCGGCGCCGTGCTCTATCGCTGCATCACGGGCGCGCCGCCCATCGAAGCTCCGGGCCGGGTGCTCAAGGACCCGGTCCAACCCGCCATCGAGGTCGGGGCCGGTCTGTATTCGCGCGCGCTGCTGCGGGTGGTCGATCAAGCCCTGGCCGTTCGCCCCGAAGACCGCTTTCAGACCGTGGCCGCCATGCGGGAGGCGTTGCGGATCGCCGACCAGGCGAACGAACGCGCCGACTTCTCGCAGGTCCCGCGACTTCAACCCGAGTTGCTGGAGCTGGCGCCGTTGAACGGCGCGCCGCGCCTCGAACCCCTGCCTACCATCCGTTCCAAACCGTCGGCGCCCGTCAACCCGCCGGACGCCTGGAGCGACTCCGTCCGACCCGAACGCCGCCCGAAGCAGCCGCGCGCCGGGTTCCCGGCGGAGGCCACGCCCTCGCGGCCCTCCCAGCGGACCGTCGAGAACTCCTCGGCTCCGGGAGAAACGTCGGCCAACTGGACGCTGGCCGACTTCGATACCCGCAACCCATCCCCGCCGGCGGCCCCTCGGGTTTCGGAGGCCAACACCTCCCTGCCGTTGCTGGAAAATATCTGGGAACACCTGGACGAACCCGCGCCGCTGCCGATTTCTCCCGCGCCCGACGGCGCCGGCGCGGCGGAACCGCCGGTATCCCTGCTCAAGCGCTCAGCACAATCGGCGGTCGAACGTCCGGGAAAAGCCGCGTCGCACCAGCCAGGCGGGATCCCGGCAGCCCGATCCGCGCCATCGCGGGAATCCTCGCTTCCCCTCGCGGCGCCCGCCGGTCGTGAACAGATCCTTGGCGAGCAACCCTCGCAACTCGCTTCCCCATCCGTCATCGTGCCGTCCACCGCTGAAATCGGCGGCCCGCCGATCAAATGGCGGCGGGTGCTGCTCGCGGTATTCGCCATTTCGGGTTTATCGGGCACCGGACTGCTGACCTACGAGTATTACCAGGCTTTTCAGGAACAACGCCGGCAGGAAGCGGCGGCGCAGCGACAACGGCAGCAGCAGGAAGAGGAAGCCCTCGCGCGTCACGCTCGGGAAGAAGACCAACGCCGCGAGGCGGATATCGCCGGCCATATCGAGCAATTCCGTAGTGCCATGGCCAACAGGGCTTGGGGACTGGCCGACAATTATCTGGCGCGGGCGGCCGCCCTGAATCCCAACCATCCGGCGGTGGTGGCCGCCCGGTCCGAATTACTCGCCGCCCAGCGTCCGGGAACCGGTCCCAAAACCCGGAGCGACAACAAAACCGGACTGGAGTTGAACTGGATCGAAGGGGGCTGTTTTACCATGGGCAGCCCATCCAGCGAACAAGACCGCGGCAACGACGAATCGACCCACCAGGTCTGCGTCAAAGGGTTCTGGATCGGTGTCACCGAGATCACCAACGGCCAATTCCGGCGCTTCAAGCCCGAACACGACAGCGGGTCCTTTCAAGGACGCCCCCTGAACCGGGACGCCCAGCCGGCAGTCAATCTGAGCTGGGACGACGCGAAAGCCTTCACCGAATGGTTGTCGTGGGAAGCGGGAACCGGCAAGCGTTTCCGCCTGCCCACGGAAGCGGAATGGGAATACGCTGCCCGCGCCGGCGCCGCCACCCGCTACTACTGGGGCAACAACATCGACCCGCGCTACGCCAACTTCTCCGACCGGAACGATCCGTCCGGCGCGTCCATCGGCAGCCTGGACGATGGCCAGGCGGTCACCGCGCCGGTCGGCGGTTATCTGCCTAACACCCTGGGCCTGCGCGACATGGCGGGCAATGTCTGGGAATGGACCTGCTCGGAATACGACCTGAACTACGGCGGGCAGGAGTTGGGTTGCTCGGACAAACGGCTCGGCGAAGGTCTGCGGGTCGCGCGGGGTGGTTCCTGGAACAACGGCCCCGGTGAATTGCGCTCGGCCCGGCGCTTACCCCGGAAACCCGGCCACCGCGACGCGATGACCGGATTCCGGGTGGTCATGGAAGAGTAAGGCGACGACGAACCCGTCGCCCGAACATCGCTCCCTGTCCCCCTGTTCAGGGGTTGCGGCGGCTGACCAGGAAGGTGGCGCTACCCTCGACCACGACCTTGTCCTGCACGGTGCAGATCGTGTTCATGATCACCCGCCGGCGTTCCTGGTTGATTTCCTGGACGGTACAGACGGCGGTGACGGTGTCGCCGATCCGCACCGGGGCCTTGAAGCGCAAGTGCTGATCCACATAGATGCAGCCCGGCCCTGGCAGGCGGGTGCCCGCCACGCAGGAAATCAGGCCGGCGCAGAACATGCCGTGGGCGATGCGGCTCCCGAACTGCGTCTTCGCGGCGAACACCTCGTTGCAATGCACCGGGTTGTTGTCGCCGGTCAGCCCCGCGAACATCACCACGTCGGTCTCGGTGACGGTCTTGGCGTGAGACGCGCTCATCCCGATCTTCAGATCTTCCAGATAATAGCCGTGGATGCTGTCGTTGTAGCCTTCGTGAGTGGAGTACATTCGCTTCTCCGGTTGGGGTGTCGTCAGCCGTCTTTCGACCAGACGAACGGGACGCATAGCCTACACGACCGAGCGCGTCGGTGGGAAATTCCGGTTTGACGGCTAGGCATTCGGATCGACCACCATCCGTCCCCGAATCTGGCCGGCCAGAATCGCCTCCGCCAGGCGCGGCACTTCCGCCAACGGGACCACCTGGGTCATCCGATCCAGAACCGCCGCGGGCAGATCGCGCGCCAGCCGCGCCCAGGCCAATCGACGCGGTTCCGGCGGACACAGCACCGAATCCACCCCCAGCAGCTTCACGCCGCGCAGGATGAACGGCATGACGGTGGTCGGCAGATCGGCGCCGCCGGCCAGGCCGCAGGCCACCACCGCGCCGCCGTAGTCGGTCTCCGCCAGCGCCCGGGCCAGCACCCGGCCGCCGACCGTATCCACCACGCCCGACCAACGCTGCGCCTCCAGTGGCCGGCAAGGCTGATTCATCGTTTCGCGGGTGATGAAGTCCGCCGCGCCCAACTCGCGCAGGTAGGTTTCGTTTTCCGGTCGTCCCGTAACAGCGGCGACCCGGTAGCCCAGCTGGGCCAGCAGCGCCACGGCCACGCTGCCGACCCCGCCGCTGGCGCCGGTCACCAGCACCGGCTTGGCCGCATCCGGCTTGACGCCCGCCTGCTCCAGCGCCATAACGCACAACATGGCCGTGAAGCCGGCAGTGCCAATCGCCATCGCCCGGCGGCTGTCCAACTTGTCCGGCAACGGCGTCAGCCACTCCGCCTTGACCCGCGCCCGCTGGGCGTAGCCGCCCCAATAACGCTCGCCCACGCTCCAACCGGTCAACACCACCCGGTCGCCGGGCTGATAAGCCGACGTGGCCGATTCCAACACCGTCCCGGCCAGATCGACGCCGGGGACCATGGGAAACTGGCGGACGATCTTGCCCTTGCCGGTCACCGCCAGCCCATCCTTGTAGTTGAGCGAGGAGTAGTCCACGGCCACCAGCACCTCTTCAGGCGGGAGATCGGCATCGGTCAGGGTGGTCAAACTGGCGACGGTCTGGCCGTCCCGCTGGTTCAGCACCAGCGCCTTGAAAGTCGTCGAGTCACTCATGTCGCTCACTCTTTTTAATGGTTTCAGTTACGATTGTGGCCGGTAAGCCGGCGCAAACCGATCCGGTGTTGGGAAGTTCGTATCACAGCCAGCCACAGCCAATAAATGCATTGCATCGCCGGTGGGGACTAAATACCATGATTTGACCAGGTTTAACCGGCTGGATTTACCGTCAGGCTTGCCGCGGCGGGTCTGGTCATTATTCCGGCCACGCCCTGTTGAACCGAACAGCCTGTAATATAGTGATTCTCGAAGGCCGGGTTGCCGTTTTTTCCCAGCCGCGCACCCAGCGCCGACCCTTTCGAAACGCGAACAATCCCAAGCGAAGGTGAACGATGAAAATTTTAGTCGCCGTAAAACGGGTGGTTGACTACAACGTCAAGGTTCGGGCGAAAGCCGACGGTTCCGGCGTGGAAACCGCCAACGTCAAGATGTCCATGAACCCGTTCGACGAAATCGCCGTGGAAGAAGCGGTCCGCTTGCAGGAAGCCGGCAAGGCCGGGGAGATCGTGGCGGTATCGCTGGGCGTCGCCGCCTGTCAGGACACCCTCCGCACCGCCCTGGCGATGGGCGCCGACCGCGGCATTCTGGTGGAAACCGATGTCGAACTGCAACCGCTGGCGGTGGCCAGGCTGCTCAAGGCGGTGGTCGAGAAGGAAAAACCCGACCTGGTGATCCTGGGCAAGCAGGCCATCGACGACGACGCCAACCAGACCGGCCAGATGCTGGCCGCGTTGCTGGGCTGGCCGCAGGGCACTTTCGCATCCAAGGTCGAGATGGGCGAAGGCACGGTCTCGGTCACCCGCGAAGTCGACGGCGGCCTGGAAACCGTGGCGTTGAAACTGCCGGCGGTCGTCACCACCGACCTGCGCTTGAACGAACCGCGCTTCGTCAAGCTGCCCAACATCATGAAGGCCAAGAAAAAGCCGCTGGACGTGTTCAAGCCGGCGGATTTGGGCGTGGACGCCACCCCGCGACTGGTCACCCTGAAAGTGCAGGAACCGCCCAAGCGCCAGGCCGGCATCAAGGTCGACAGCGTCGCCGCCCTGGTCGACAAGCTGCACAAAGAAGCCCACGTCATCTAAACGCCTGCGGAAACCAAGCTCATGAGCATTCTGGTCATTGCCGAACACGACAACGCCGTCCTCAAGGCGGCGACCCTGAACACCGTCACCGCCGCCACTCAACTCGGCGGCGATGTCACCGTACTGGTGGCCGGCCACGGCTGCGGTGCGGTGGCCGAGGCCGCCGCCCAGGTCGCGGGCGTCAAGAAAGTCCTGGTCGCCGACGCGCCCCACTACGCCCATCAACTGGCCGAGAACGTGGCCGCGCTGGTGGTCAGCCTCGCCAGCGGCTACACCCACATCCTCGCCCCCGCCACCGCCGCCGGCAAAAACATGTTGCCGCGGGTGGCGGCGCTGCTGGACGTGGCGCAGATTTCCGACATCATCAAGGTGGAGAGCGCCGATACCTTCGTGCGGCCGATCTACGCCGGCAACGTGCTGGCCACGGTCCAGTCCAAGGACCCGGTCAAGGTCATCACCGTGCGCGGCACCGCCTTCCCCGCTGCCGCCGCCACGGGGGGTTCCGCCAGCGTCGAAGCCGTCGCCCCGGTCGCCGATGCCGGCGTCTCCAGCTTCGTCGGCCAGCAGTTGACCAAATCCGACCGGCCGGAACTGACCGCCGCCCGCATCATCGTCTCCGGCGGGCGCGGCATGGGCAACGGCGAGAATTTCAAGCTGCTGGAGGACGTGGCCGACAAACTGGGCGCGGCGGTGGGCGCCTCCCGCGCCGCCGTGGACGCCGGCTTCGTGCCGAACGACTATCAGGTCGGCCAGACCGGCAAGGTGGTCGCACCCGAACTTTACGTCGCCGTCGGCATCTCCGGCGCCATCCAGCACCTGGCCGGCATGAAGGACAGCAAGGTGATCGTCGCCATCAACAAGGACGAGGAAGCGCCGATCTTCCAGGTCGCCGACTACGGTCTGGTGGCCGACCTGTTCGTCGCCGTGCCCGAACTGTCCAGTGAACTGGACAAGCTGAAGGCCGCCGGCTGACTCTTCCTTTTTCGACCCCGCGCCGCCGCTCGGCGGCGCTCTCTCTTCCGCCCGCGCATCGCGATCCCCGAATATAAAATTTCAAGGAGGCGTTCATGACCGCCTATTTCGCCCCGACCCGCGACATGCAGTTTGTGATCAACGAATTGGCCGGCCTGGCCGAAGTCGCCGCCCTGCCCGCCTTCGCCGGACAGGAGGTCGGCCCGGAACTGGTGGAGGCCGTATTGGAGGAAGCCGCCAGGCTGGCGACCGAAGTGCTGGCGCCGCTCAACAAGACCGGCGACGTGCAGGGCGCCAGAATCGGTCCCGAAGGCGTCATTCCCACCGACGGCTTCGCCGAAGCCTACCGGAGCTTCATCGAAGGCGGTTGGAACGGCATCAGTTCCCATGCCGACTACGGTGGCCAAGGTCTGCCGGAACTGTTCAACACCGCCGCCCAGGAAATGTGGAATTCCGCCAACATGTCCTTCGCACTGTGTCCGATGCTGAACGCCGGCGCCATCGAAGCGATCAGCCGCGTCGGTTCGGAGGAACAGAAGGCGCTGTATCTGCCGAAGATGATCAGCGGCGAATGGACCGGCACCATGAACCTGACCGAGTCGCAGGCCGGTTCCGATCTGTCGGCGGTGCGCACCCGCGCCGTTCCCGAGGGCGATCACTACCGCATCTTCGGCCAGAAGATCTTCATCACCTGGGGCGAGCACAACATGACGCCAAACACCATTCACCTGGTGCTCGCCCGTACCCCGGACGCTCCGGAAGGGGTCAAGGGCATCTCGCTGTTCATCGTGCCCAAGGTCCTGGTCAACCCGGATGGCTCGCTGGGCGCACGCAACGACGTGCACGCGGTGTCTATCGAACACAAGCTGGGCATTCATGCCAGCCCGACCTGCGTGATGGCGTTTGGCGACCGGGACGGCGCGGTCGGCTATCGGGTCGGCGAGGAGAACAAGGGCCTGGCCTACATGTTCATCATGATGAACGAAGCCCGCTTCAAGGTCGGCCTGCAAGGGCTGGCGATTGGCGAGCGCGCCTATCAGGCCGCCCGCGAATACGCCAAGGATCGGGTGCAAGGCCGTCCGGTCGGGGTCAAGAGCGGCGACCGGGTGACGATCATTCATCATCCCGACGTGCGGCGGATGTTGCTGACCATGAAGGCCCAGAACGAGGCGATGCGGGCGCTGACCTACACCGTTGCCGCGCACATGGATCTGGCCCGCCACCATCCCGACGCCGCCACCCGCGCGATCCATCAGGCGCGAGTGGATTTGCTGATCCCGGTGGCCAAGGGCTGGTGCACCGAGATCGGCATCGAAATCGCTTCGCTGGGCGTCCAGGTCCATGGCGGCATGGGCTTCGTCGAGGAAACCGGCGCCTGCCAGCATCTGCGCGATTCCCGCATCACCACCATCTACGAAGGGACCACCGGCATTCAGGCCGCCGACCTGGCTGGCCGCAAGCTGAATATGGATCGAGGTGCCGCGATGCGGGCTCTGATCGCCGACATCGAAGCTACCGTGGCGGAACTCGGTCACGTGGCGGGCGATGACCTCGCTACGATCCGCGACCACCTGCGCGACGGGTCGCGGGCGCTGGCCGAGGCCACCGACTGGATGCTGGGCGCGCGCGACGCCGACTCCGTCATGGCGGTGTCGGTGGACTACCTGATGCTGGCCGGCTACGTTTGCGGCGGCTGGCAGCTGGCCCGCGCGGCGCGGGTCGCGCAGGCCAAGCTGACGACCGGCCAGGACCCGGTGTTTCACGAAGCCAAGCTGATCACCGCCCGCTTCTACGCCGAACATGTGCTGCCCAGGGCCGGTGCTCTGCTGCGCTCGGTCAGGAGCGGCGGCGCCTCGATCATGGCGCTGACCGAGGAGCAGTTTTAGAGCCCGCATCGAAGCCCCTCTTCCGAGAAGAGGGGGGCTGGAACCGCAGGTGATCTGGCTTCGAGCGGATGGCGACAGCTTCAATCGGTTGAAGGCCGCTATAAACTCTTCAAACGCTTGCTTACCGCCTGCTGGGAAATTCCCAGTAATCTGGCTGCAGCGGATTGTTTTCCCTTGCACCGTCGCAGAGCTTCCTTAATCAGCAGTTCCGTGGCTTGTCTCAAAGTTGGCAGAGTCGCCGCGAAGCGGATCAAATCCGTTTCGTCTGAACTGTTGAGGGGTGCTGTCTCCTCGAAATTCGGTTCGGACGAAAGAGAAGCAGCCGTTCCTAATCGTTCCCCTTGCTGTTGGGAGATATAGCGTTTGAATGGTTCGATGGAGAGAAATTTGTCGGTGGTGCGACTTGCCGCGTCGAACACCATGGTATGCAGTTCGCGAACATTCCCTGGAAAGGAATAGATCCCCAACAGCGTCAGCAACTTCTCCCCCACCCGCGGCTTGGGCTTATTGAGCTGGGCCGCCGCCCTCGCCAGGAAATGATCGACCAGCAGCGGCAGGTCATCCAGCCGCTCTCGCAGAGGCGGCAGGTGGAGGTGATGGGTGCGCAGCCGAAAGTTGAGATCCTTGCGAAACACTCCCTGTTTGACCAACTGCCAGAGGTCCCGATTGGTGGCCGAAACAATTCGAGCGGCGCCGCGTTTGGGCCGGTCCTGGCCCAGCGGAAAATAGTCGCCTTCCTGGAGCAGGCGCAGCAGTTTGGCTTGCGAGGCGAGGGCCAAATCGCCGATCTCGTCCAGAAACAGCGTGCCGCCGGCCGCCTGCTCGACCAACCCCGCCCGCGCCCGCTCGGCGCCGGTAAAGGCGCCCTTGGCGTGCCCGAACAGGGTGTCCGAGAACACGTTGTCATCCAACCCCGCCACATTGACCGCGACCAGGGAACCCCGGCGGCCACTCAGTACGTGAATGGCCTGGGCAAGCAGGTCTTTCCCGACGCCGGTTTCGCCGGTAATCAACACCGGCTCGGCGGTCCGCGCAATGGCCTCCGCGTATTGAAAAAGCAAATGCATCTGAGGATTATGGGTCACGATCCCGGCAAAAACGTCTGGTCTGCCTAGGCCGTGGGCAACGACTCGTTGCTTAAGGGCCAGGTTTTCCTGCTGGAGGTCTTGAAAAGCCAGCGCGTTTTTGACGACGGTGGACAGGCGGCCAAACTCGAGGGGTTTGGTTATATAATCAAAAGCCCCTTCTTTAATACAGCGTACCGCCGTGTCAATATCCTCGGTGCCGGTAAGAATGACCGCCAGCGTCCCTGGATATTCCTGGGAGATGGCGCGCAGCAGAGTTTCCCCACTGACGCCGGGCATCACCAAATCCAGAAAGACAATTCCAACCTGCCGCTGATCGAGCAACTCTAATGCCCGCCGACTATCCTGACAGGGCAGGATATTGTTCAAGCCGGCTTTTTTTAGGAATGCATTGGTAAGCCGCAAGCTTACTTCATCATCGTCCACAATCAGAACCGGCCGGATAGGATGAAGGATCTGTTTCATAAAACCTGTGGTGTTGAAAATTACGTCATGAAGAGCGTAAGGATGATCACCTGACCGTACCGCTGCTTAGAATTTTTCCCACTCTTCGGAAGCAGTGGCGGCGACCACGGCTTTTTTCCCAACCGAAACCGGGCGGAGTACGGGACGGGGTTTAGCTGTCGCCGAAAGCTGCTTGTCGCCTTTCAATTTTTGTTCGACCGCGTTAAGCAGAGAAATAATTTGATTGGATAGCGAGTCAACTCTCGCCAAACTCGCATGAGCTTTGTCCACCCGACCATCATGTTTCCAACGGATAATATCCTTGATTAGCGTATGCATTTCAGCATGATTCTTTTCCAACTCCCGCATTTCCGCAAGATGGCCGTACCTTTTCATGGCCGTGGCATAAAGCCACTTGCCTAAATCACATTCACGATGTGACACTGCCTCGGACTCGGTCATGGATTCCTGGCCGTTCATGAATCGTCGCAGGCGTGTCTTCCATGACAAATGCTTGCCCCGCGCCGCTGCGAAATCAATTGCGTTTCCATCGTCCAATGATCTTTCCTTAGGGAGTACTGGCGCGGTCACATGCGCCTGTTCATCCAGCTTGAAGAAGCCCATCAGGTTTTGCAGGTCGCGGGCCTGCTCGCCCATGGCCTGACTGGCGGCGGCGGTCTGTTCGACCAGGGCGGCGTTCTGTTGGGTGACCTGGTCCATTTGCAG
>DGFE01000227.1:4829-7287 GCA_002391525.1 Competibacteraceae bacterium UBA3908 | reverse complement strand
CCAGGGCCTTGATCGTCGAACAAACGGTAAAGCCATCCATTCGCGGCATGACGAGATCCAGCAGGATAAGGTCATAACGCCCTTGGGCTTGTCTGAATCGGTCCAGAGCCTCCTGGCCATCGCGGGCATCATCGACGCTGACCCCCAAATCTTCGAGCAGATCCCTGGACAGCGCGCGCACCATGTCATCGTCATCGACCACGAGGGCGCGTGGCGGAGTGGCTAAGGTGCTATCTCGATTGACCATTTCATTCGTGCCTCATCTGACGCAGCCCAACATTGACCAAGGCATGGGTTTGCCTGATCTTCGCGAGAACCGCTCCGGCGCTGGCGACCTCGAAGGGAACCGCTTTGCTCGAATCTTCCAGATCGCGGGCCAGGGCCGCGAGGGCGCTCGCTCCGATATGGGCGCTGCTGGACTTGAGGGTGTGCGCCAGGGAGCGAACCGCGTCGACATCCCGCGCCGCCAGCGCCGCGTTCAGGTCTCCCAACAGGATGGGCGTGCGCTCCAGGTAAATGTTCACGATCTTGGCAACCAGGTCGGGCTTGTTCGGTTGTTGCAGCATTCTCAGCGCGCGCAGCGGGGCCTCGTCCAGCAGGACCGGGAGTTCCTCCGACAAGCGGTTTTCGGACTCCCGGCTTGGCGGTTCGGGTTTGGCCGCGGCGGATTCGCCGGCGGAGTCCGCTTGACCGAGCCACCGCGCAAGGCAATGGCGAAGCCTGATGGGGTCGACTGGCTTGGAGAGATAGTCGTCCATGCCGGCAGCCTGACAGGCGGCTTGTCTCTCCGCCGTCGTGTCGGCGGTCAGCGCGATGACAGGGATTCGTCGGGCCCGCTCCCGTTCCAGCGCCCGAAGCTGTCGCGTGGTCTCCAGACCATCCATGTCGGGCATCAGGCAGTCCATGAAAATCAGATCGTACTCGGCGTTCCGCAATGCCCTTAGAGCGGCGATGCCGTTGTCCGCGGTCTGCACCATGCAACCGAAACCCTCGATGAAGGTCCTGGCTACTTCCCGGTTGACCGGGTTGTCCTCCACGAGCAAAACCCGTCCGCGCGGGAGGCGCCGCGTGGTCCATTGCTCGGGTTGCCCGTCTGTGGCGCCGAGCGCGTCGCGCAGCGCCGCCCGCAAGACCCTGGAGCGCAAGGGCTTGGCGAGGGACTGACCGATGCCCGCCCGCGGCGCCGCTTCGTCGGCGTCCGAGTCGGCGAGCATCAGGAGGATGGGCGTATGCGCCAACTCCGGCGCGGCGGCGATCAGTCGAGCCAACAAGGTCCCCTTCATGCCCGGCATGTCCTGATCCAGCAGGATCGATTCGAACGGTTGCCCCTGGTCGGCCGCCGCGTGCAGGAGTTCCAGGGCCTGCGCGCCGGTGGCGGCCCCGCTCGGCTGCAGTCCCCAACCCTTGCACTGCAATTCGCGGGCCGCTCGCGCGGTCGCATTGTCGTCCACGATCAACAGACGCCGACCCGCGAGGCTCTCGTCCAGGACGATGGCCGGTTCGTGGCCCACCACTTCCAGCGGCAGCGCAAACCAAAAAGTCGACCCGACTCCCGGCTTGCTCACCACCCCGATGTCGCCACCCATGATTTCGGTCAATTGCCTGGTGATGGCCAGGCCCAGCCCGGTTCCGCCGTAGCGGCGCGTGGTCGAGCCGTCGGCTTGGCTGAACGACTGGAAGATCCTCGGGATCTCGGTTTCGTTCAAACCGATGCCGGTATCCTTGACCTCGAAGCGGATGCCTGTTCGCGAGCCGGTGCGTTCTTCGTTGACGGTCAGGCTGACCACGATCTCGCCTTGCGCGGTGAATTTGATCGCGTTGCCGATCAGGTTGTTCAGAATTTGACGCAGGCGGACCGGGTCGCCGCGGACGCGGGCGGGCAGTTCGGGCGGAAACGCGGTGACGACCTCGAGGTGCTTGGCGTGAGCGAGTCCGGCCAGCAGTTCGACGGTTTCCTCGACCTGCTCGAGCAGGTCGAAGTCGACGGTCTCGAGTTCGAGCTTGCCGGCCTCGATCCTGGAAAAGTCCAGGATGTCGTTGATGATCGCCAGCAGGGATTCCGCCGACCGGCGAATAGCGTCCGCGAAACGTCGCTGTTTCTCGTCGAGCCGCGTGTTGAGCAGCAGGGCGGTCATGCCCAGCACGCCGTTCATGGGGGTGCGAATCTCGTGGCTCATGGTCGCCAGGAACTGGCTCTTGGCGCGACTTTCGGCTTGCGCCTCGGCGAGTTTCGCCGCCCGTTCCAGGCGCTTGATCCGGGAACGCAGATAGAGCCCCAGGAGGCCCAGAGCCAGGGCGAGGTATGTAAGATAAGCCCACCAGGTTTCCCAGGGCGCCGGCAGCACCCGCAACGCCAGGGAAGCGCCCTGTTCGTTCCACAGGCCATCGTGGTTGGCGGCGCGAACCTGAAACCGGTAGCTTCCGGGTTTCAGGTTCGTGTAGGTGGCGCGCCGCGCGG
>DGFE01000227.1:2268-4603 GCA_002391525.1 Competibacteraceae bacterium UBA3908 | reverse complement strand
CTGCTCGGGCGCGGTGAAATCGAGCGCGGCAAACTCGAACCCGACCATGTAATCCTGATGCCCCAGCTCCAGTTCGCCGGTCCGGGACAGTTCCGCGCCGGACAGGACCTCCTGGTTGAACTTCAGAAAGGAAGTGATTCGCACGGGCGGTACGTAAGCGTTGTCCCGGATTTCCGAGGGTTGGAAGGCATTGAAGCCGTTGGCGCCCCCGAACAACAACGTACCGTCGGCGCGCCGGAAGTACGCACCCTGGTTGAAGTCGTTGCCCTGCAGGCCCCGGGTGACGTCGTAGTTCTTGAACGCGCCGGTCGCTGGCGAGTAGCGGGTGAGGCCGCCGTTGCTGCCGAGCCAGAGATGGCCCTGCCCGTCGCCCGTGATGCCGTTGATCGAGCTGCTAGGCAGGCCCTGCTGTCTGTTGAAATGCGTGAACCTGGCCAGCCCCTTTTCCCGGTCTCGGCGACTCCAGCGATTGAGTCCTCCTCCCCCGGTGCCGATCCAGAGGTTTCCCTCGCCATCTTCGTAAATGGCCCATACCTGATCATTGGAGAGGCTTTCAGGGTCGGCGGCATCCCGCCGAAAGCGGTGAAAGACATGGGTGTCCCGGTCGAATCGGTTGAGTCCGCCTCCATCCGTGCCGATCCACAGGTGACCGTGCCGGTCCTCGATGATCGCGGCCACGCTGTCGCTGCTCAGGCTGGCCGGATCGCCGGGATCGTTCCGATAACGCCGGAAGGTTTCGGTCACGGAGTCGAAGCGATTGAGCCCGCCCTCGTAGGTCCCGATCCACAGGACCCCGCGGCTGTCCTGGAACAGGCTGGTAATCCCGTCGGCGCTCAGGCTTCCCGGGTCGCCGGGGTCATGGCGAAAGGCCCGGAATCCGCCGGTTGTGGTGTCGAAGCGGTTGAGTCCACCCGTCTTCGTGCCCACCCAGAGCACACCGCTTCGGTCGACCAGCAACGCCATGACGCGGTCGTCGCTCAGACTGGTGGCGTCGTTTGGGTTGTTTTGATAGTGCTGAAATGTTTGGCCCAGGGGAGGGAGCCGGTTGAGGCCCCCACCATAGGTTCCGACCCACAAGGTGCCATCCATGGACTCGGCGAAGGATGTCACCGCCCCGATGCTCAGGCTGTTGGGGTCATCCGGCTCGTGCCGGTAATGCGGGAAATAGCCTATTTTCGTATTCAAGCGGTTGAGTCCGGCATGGGTCCCAATCCACAGAACCCCGCCAGCGTCTTCATAGAGCGACAGCACGAGATTGCTGACGAGGCTCCGTGGGTTCGCTGGATCGTTTCGGTGATTCGCGAAGCGCCGGGTTGGTGAAATTCGCTGGCTGAGACCGTCATCGGTGCCGACCCAAAGACCGCCGTTGCTATCCGTGATGACGCTGTTGACGACGGCGGCGGCCAACGTCATCCGGTCGGTCGGGTTGTGGCTGAAGCGTTCGAAGGTCCGGGTCGAGCGCTCGAAGCGGTTCAACCCTCCGCCGTAGGTCGCGACCCAGAGGTTTCCGTCCCGGTCGATGTGCAGGCTTTTGACGCGATTGCTGCTCAGGCTGGCGGGATTGCGGGGATCGTGCCGGTAGTGGGTAAAGGCGCCGGCGGCGCGGTCGAGCCGGCTCAGGCCACCGCCGTCGGTGCCGACCCAAATCGAACCGTCCGGATCCTCGCACAGGCTTCTGACCCGGTCGCTGGCCAGCGTCGCGGGGTCGTTTTGAAACCGTTCAAAGGTTCCGGCGGCGACGTTGAAGCGGTTCAGGCCGGCGGAATCGGTGCCGACCCAAAGGGTTCCCGAGGCGTCTTCAAGCAGCGCGCGGACGCGATCCTGGCTGAGACTGGCGGGATCGTTCGGGTCGTGCCGGAAGCGCTCGAAGTGCCTGCCGGTCGAGTCGAGCCGATTCAAGCCGCCGCCTTGAGTCCCGATCCAAAGTACGCCTTGGCGAGTCACGAGCAGAGCGGAAATCCAGTCGTAGGAGAGAGACCGTGGATCGCTCTGGTCGTGGAGAAAAACTTCAAAGCGATGGCCGTCGTAGCGGTTCAATCCCTCCTGGGTTCCAAACCACATGAAGCCTTGCCGGTCCTGGACGATGGCATGAACCGACGGCTGCGAAAGGCCGTCCGCCGACGTCAGTGAGGCGAAGGGCGGGGGGCTCGCATGGGCTACCTGGTGGAGCGCCAGCCATCCCCCTATCACGCACGCCAGCGCGAACCGGAGAAGGAGGGCACGCGATGCGAGCAACCTGGAGCTGCTCGTGGCCTTGGCAGTCCCCCCCTTTGAAAAAGGGGGGTTAGGGGGGATTTTGGGCCCGTTGCCCATACGAAATCCCCCCCGACCCCCC
>DGFE01000227.1:0-2027 GCA_002391525.1 Competibacteraceae bacterium UBA3908 | reverse complement strand
TCATCCCGACGCCATTTCTCTTTTTCGCCGGTCCTGCAATAGCAGTTGACCGCGAATGGAGGTGGTGATCCGCAGTTGACCCAGGGCGACCTGCTGTTCGAGATCGCTCTTGATTCGATCCACGAGGTCGTCGGGAAGAGTCCTTGGCGTGCTGTACAGGCCCACCCAGGCGTTGCGCTGCGAGTTTTTCGCGATATAGGACGCATGGTCCGCGATCCCGATCACCTGCTCCCAGGTCAAAGCCTGCGGGTGTCCGGGGATGAATGGATAGCAGGCGAAACCGATGGACCCGGACAGCCGGCCGATTTGCCCGCCGCCGATCTGATAGGGATGATCGGCGAGCCGCTGGCGAATCCGTTCGGCCAGTTCCTCGATTCCCGGTCGGCTGTGTCGCCGACCGACGATGAGGAATTCATCGCCTCCCCAGCGGATGATGTGCTCCGATGTTCCGCAACAGGAACGCAGGATATCGCAAACCTGAAGCAGCGCCATATCGCCGCTATGATGGCCGTGCTTGTCGTTGATCGCCTTGAATCCATCGAGATCGATCATCAGAAAGAACACGGAGCGCGATGACGGATTGACCGCCACCGGTTGTTGTCGGTCCGAGCGGGCGGTGGCGTGCGCGTCCTCGATTTCGTCGACCGTTTTCTCGATGTAGTCATAGAGAAAACGCCGGTTTCGGAGTCCCGTGAGCGAATCGGTGAGGCTGGCGGTTTCGAGTTCGAGGATCGCCTTCTCCAATTCCACGTTCCGTTCTGCGATTTCCCGGGTACGCAGCGCGATCTCGTGCTCCATGCGGATGCGTTGCCGGGTCTCCAAGCGCAGTTTTCTATGCTCCCTGTAGAAAAAAGCGCCGATGATCGCCAAAACGAGCAATCCATAGAGCATATACGCCTGGACCGTTCTCCAAGGCGGCGGGACAGCGCGGACCGCAAGGCGGGCAGGTCGCTCGCTCCAAACCCCGTCGTTGTTCGATCCCTTGACCTGGAAGAGGTAATCGCCAGGCGAAAGATTGGAATAGGTGACCCGCCGGTGGCCGTTGGGATCGATCCAGTCCTTGTCGAGCCCGTCGAGTCGATAGCGGTATTGATTCTTGGTCGGCGAGGCGTAATCGAGGGCCGCGAAATCGAATGCGACGAAGTTGCTCCGGTAATCCAGTTTGATGGGGGTGGAGGGCGGGTTGCCGCTGTCGCCGCCGCCCAGCGTTTTCAGTTGGTCGCGCGCGCTCACGACCACGGTTGGAGAATGTTGATTTTGGCGAACGTGGGCTGGATGGAAGGAAACCAGGCCCTCGGTTCCACCAAAATACATGACGCCATCGCGGGCCAGCAGCCGGGCGCCGTGGTTGAATTCACTCCCCTGGAGACCGTTCGACTCGTCGAAGTGTTGGAACGTATCCCGGTTTGGGACAAAACGCGTGAGCCCACGATTGGAGCTGAGCCACAAGGCGCCATCGGCGGCTTCCAGGATACCGTGTATCATGTCGCTGACCAGGCCATCGGCTTTGGTGTATCGGGTAAAACGTGGGCGGCCCGCTCGCCGGTCGGCGAGATCCCAGCGGTTCAGTCCGCCTCCCATGGTGCCGATCCAGAATGCGCCGTCGCGGGTTTCGACAAGCTCCCAGGCGCTGTTGCTACCGAGGCTGGTGGCATCGTCGGGGTCGTGGCGATAAGCGATGAACGAACCCGTGTTTTCGTCGAGACGGTTCAGACCCCCGTCCTCGGTACCCACCCAAAGATCGCCGCCGCGCTCGCGCAAAATGATCAGGACGCGGTCGCTGCTCAGGCTCGAACGGTCTCCCGCCCGGCGACGGTAGTGGTGGAAGCGACGGGTTCCTGGCTCCAGACGGTTCAAGCCGCCACCGTAGGTCCCGACCCAAAGGGTTCCGTCCGGATCGCCCAGCAGGCTGGTCACGCCGTTGGCGCTGAGCGAGTGTGGATCGGCGGGATCGGGAACGGAGCGCTGGGGCTGTCCGGGGGCTTCTCTTTTTCACCACTTACGCTGCCGACGGAGAGGGTAGTGTA
>DGFE01000167.1:478-23410 GCA_002391525.1 Competibacteraceae bacterium UBA3908 | reverse complement strand
AGATGTGTATAAGAGACAGTTTCGCAACGGCCGGCGGCGTAATTCCCGCGATGACAATCCATTCGCGCATACGGGCGGCTGCCTGTCCGCCCTGATGAAAAAAACCATCGAACCAGGGGGATACGATGAAAGCTGGATCTTGGAGAAACATGCTCGCGGCGGCGCTGCTGGCGGCCAGCGGTCTGGCCACGGGCGCCGAACCGATCAAAATCGGTTCCTTTCTGACGGTGACCGGCCCGGCCTCGTTCCTGGGCGATCCCGAACTCAAGACCCTCCAGATGTATGTCGAGGCGATCAACGCCAGGGGCGGAGTCGGCGGTCGCCCGCTGGAATTGATCCATTACGACACCGGCGGCAAGGCCCAGGACGCGGTCGGCTTCGTCAAGCGGCTGATCCGCAACGACAGGGTCGACCTCATCGTCGGCGGCACCACTTCCGGCGACACCCTGGCGGTCATCCCGGAAATCGAAAAGGAAGGCATTCCGCTGATTTCGCTGGCCGGCGGGGTCGAAATCATCGAACCGGTCAAGAAATGGGTGTTCAAGGTCGCCCATACCGACCGCATGGCCGCCGCCAGGATTTTCGAGGACCTGCGCAAGCGCGGCCTGAACAAGGTGGCGCTGATCACCGGCGACGGCGGCTTCGACAAATCCGGCCGCGAGCAGCTGCTCAAACTGGCGCCCGCCTACGGCATCGCCATCGTCGCCGACGAGTCATACGGCAACAAGGATACCGACATGACCGCCCAATTGACCAAGATTCGCGGCTCGGACGCCCAGGCGATCATCAACTTCGGCTTCGGCCAGGCGCCGGCCATCGTCACCAGGAATGTCAAGCAGCTGGGAATCAAGCTGCCGATCTACCAATCCCACGGCGTCGCCTCCAAAACCTTCATCGAACTGGCCGGCGCCGCCGCCGAAGGCGTGCGCCTGCCGGCGGCTGCCCTGGTCGTCGCCGAACAACTGGCGGATACCGATCCCCAGAAGCCGGTGCTGCTCGGCTACAAGCAACGATACGAGACCAGGCATGGGCCGGTTTCGACCTTCGGCGGTCACGCCTACGACGGCCTGCACATCGCCGTGGACGCGCTTCAGCGCGCCGGTGGCGCCGATAAAGCCAAGGTGCGCGACGAGATCGAAAAGACCAGGGGGTTCATCGGCACCGCCGGCGTCTTCGACATGAGTCCCGAGGATCACATGGGTCTGAATCTGGACGCCTTCAAGCTGGTGGAAATTCGCGGCGGCGCCTGGAAAATCGTCGAATAGTCCGCGCCGATGCTCGACCAGTTGCTCCAGTTTCTGGTCACCGGCATTACGGTCGGTTCCACCTATGCGCTGGTGGGGTTGGGTTTTGCCCTGATCTACAACGCCTCCGATGTGGTGAACTTCGCCCAGGGTGAATTCGTGATGTTGGGCGCGATGACCGCCATCGCCCTGCTGGCGGCGGGTCTGCCGTTGCCGCTGGCCGCCGGCGTCGCCACCCTGCTCACAGTCCTGGTCGGCCTGTTGCTGGAGCGGTTCGCCATCGAACCGGCCCTGGGCGCGCCGGTGGTGACCACCATCATCATCACCATCGGCGCGGCGATTTTCCTGCGTGGCGTCGCCATGCTGTTGTGGGGCAAGGACTTCCACTCGCTGCCGGCCTTTTCCGGCACTACGCCGATTCAACTCGGCGGAGCGACGCTGTTGCCGCAAAGCCTGTGGGTGCTCGGCCTTACCGTCCTGCTGGTGACGCTGGTCCGCGCCTTCCTCAACCGCACTCTGCTGGGCAAGGCGTTGCTGGCGTGCTCGTTCAA
Source organism: Competibacteraceae bacterium UBA3908 (assembly GCA_002391525.1). GTDB lineage: Bacteria > Pseudomonadota > Gammaproteobacteria > Competibacterales > Competibacteraceae > Competibacter_A. The sequence continues at coordinate 21,615 of DGFE01000167.1, read as the reverse complement.
CCGCGCCGCCGCCCAACTGGTCGGCATCAACGTCCGGGTGATGCTGCGCCTTGCCTATGGCCTCTCCGCCGGTCTGGGCGCGCTGGCCGGCATCCTGATCGCTCCCATCACCTTCAGTTCCTACGAGGCGGGCGTGATGCTCGGTCTCAAGGGCTTCTCCGCCGCCATCGTCGGCGGCATCGGCAACCCGATGGGCGCGGTGGTCGGCGGCCTGCTGCTGGGCGTGCTGGAGTCGCTCGGCGCGGGCTTGCTCTCGTCCGGCTACAAGGACGCCATCGCGTTTGTGTTCGTGCTGATGGTGCTGTTTTTCGAGCCGACCGGTCTGTTCGGCCATAAAGTCGCGGAGCGGGTCTGAACGATGCGGCTGGCCGGTTTGTATGCCTGCGCGGCGGTGGCGGCGGCGCTCCCGATTCTGTTCCCGGACAACTACTTCGTCACGGTGGTCGGCATATCCGCCGGCATCCGCGTCATTCTCGCGGTCGGCCTCAACCTGCTGATGGGCTACGCCGGCCAGATTTCTCTCGGCCACGCCGCGTTTTTCGGCATGGGCGCCTACGCGTCCGCCATCCTCACCACCCGCCACGCCTGGCCGGCCCTGTTGGCCATGGCCGCGGGTCTGGCGGTCGTCGGCGCAAGCGCCTGGCTGCTCGCCCGGCCGATCCTGCGCCTGCGCGGTCATTACCTGGCCATGGCGACTCTCGGCTTCGGCATCATCGTTCACGTCGTCATGGTCCAGGCCACCCGCTGGACCGGAGGTCCGGACGGCTTGGCCGGCATTCCGCCCCTGAACCTGTTGGGTTGGTCGGTCGACACCGATTTACGCTGGTACGGCGTGGTCATGGCCGCCACGCTGCTGGCCGTCTGGCTGTCGCTCAACCTCGCGGACTCCCAAGTCGGCCGCGCGCTGCGGGCGGTGCACGGCTCCGAATTCGCCGCCCGGATGCTCGGCATCGACACCGGTCGCGCCAAAACCCGAATCTTCGTCGTTTCCGCCCTGTTCGCCGCCTTCGCCGGCAGTCTGTTCGCCCACCAGCAAGGTTTTGTCAGCCCGGACTCCTTCAACCTGATCGTCTCGGTCGAGCTGGTGACCATGGTCGTACTGGGCGGCATGGCCTCGACCTTCGGCGCGGCGTGCGGCGCTATCGCCCTGACCCTGCTGCACGAAGGACTGGTGGTGTTCGAGGATTACGAAATGCTGATTCACGGCGCGCTGCTGATGGCGGTGATGATTTTCCTGCCGCAAGGCTTGTTCGTGGGCTTGAGTCAGGCAACCCGGCGGCTGTGGCGCGCCGCGCGACGGGGAGGCTGAATGTCGGCCATCGCGGCGTCCTCCCCGTCTCCCGCTCCCCTGCTCGCCGTCGAGGCACTGGAACAGAGTTTCGGTGGAGTCATGGCCCTGGCTGGGGTGAGTTTTCAGGTANNTATAAGAGACAGGCTGAATGTCGGCCATCGCGGCGTCCTCCCCGTCTCCCGCTCCCCTGCTCGCCGTCGAGGCACTGGAACAGAGTTTCGGTGGAGTCATGGCCCTGGCTGGGGTGAGTTTTCAGGTACCGGCGGGCCTGATTTATGCCGTGATCGGACCCAATGGCGCCGGCAAGACCACCTTGTTCAACGCGCTGTGCGGGTTTTACGCACCCTCCTCGGGTTCCATCCGCTTCGATGGCCACGAATTGCGCGGCTTGCCCACCCATGCAATCGCCGCCCTGGGCATCTCCAGGACCTTTCAGAACCTGCAACTGTTCTTCAACATGACCGTGCTGGAAAACGTCATGGTCGGCTGCCACTTGCGCGCCAAAACCGGGTTGCTGGCCGCCGCGCTGCGCCTGCCCCAGGTGCGACGCGAGGAGCGGCGATTGCGGGAATGGGCGCGCGAGACGCTGGCCTTGTGCGAGCTGGCCGACCGGGCCGAACAGCCGGCGGGCACCCTGCCCTACGGTCTGATGAAACGGATCGAGATCGCCCGCGCGCTGGCCGCCCGCCCGCGTCTGTTGCTGCTGGACGAACCCGCCGCCGGTCTCAACGACACCGAGACCCTGGCCCTGCGCGAACTGATCGCCCGCATCCGCGCCACCGGGGTCACCGTGCTGCTGGTCGAACACCACATGCCCTTGGTGATGAGCGTTTCCGACCGCTTGCTGGTGCTGGATTACGGCAGCGTGCTGGCCGAGGGAACCCCGGCGGACATTCAGGCCGACCCCCGGGTCGTCGCCGCCTATCTGGGCGGAGCGGTCCACTATGCCGTCTGAACGACCGCTGCTGGAGGTCCTTGGCCTGAGCAGTCACTACGGCCCGGTCCGCGCCATCCACCAGGCCGATCTGCGCATCCAGCCGGGCGAGCTGGTCGCCATCGTCGGCGGCAACGGCGCGGGCAAGACCACACTGCTGCGCACCCTGTCCGGCCTGCATCCCGCCAGCGACGGTTGCGTCCGCTTCGCCGGCCACGACATCACCCGCTGGCCGCCTCATCGCATCGTCGCCGCCGGCATCTGCCAGGTTCCCGAAGGCCGTCAGGTGTTCGCGCCGTTCAGCGTCGAGGACAACTTGCGGCTGGGCGCCTGGCGCCAGCGTCGCGACCGGGACTGGACGCGGCGGGAACAGGAGCGCATCTACAGCCTGTTCCCTCTCCTCGCCGAACGCCGCCGGCAACTGGCCGGCACCTTGTCCGGCGGCCAACAGCAAATGCTGGCCATTGGCCGCGCACTGCTGGGCCGGCCACGCCTGTTGCTGCTGGACGAACCCTCGATGGGACTCGCGCCGCTGCTGGTCGAGGAAATCTTCCGGGTGATCGTCGAACTCAACAGCCAGGGGGTAACCATCCTGTTGGTGGAACAGAACGCCCGCGCCGCGTTGGCCATCGCCGGACGCGGCTATGTCCTGGAAACCGGCCGCATCGCCAAGACCGCCCCGGCGGCGGAGCTTTTGGCCGACGATGCCGTGCGCCGGGCTTATCTGGGTTATTAACATCGGAGGTGAAGGATGTACGTGGACCGGATTATGACCCGCGATGTCTTGCAAGTCGCCGAGGATACCCGGGTGCCGCAATTGGCGGCGCTGATGCGCGACCATCGCATTCGCCATCTGCCGGTGGTACGCGATGGTCGCTTGACGGGACTGGTGACCTCTCACGACCTCGAACGGGTCTCGCCGTCGCCGATCACCACCCTGTCGGTCGGCGAAGCCAATTACCTGCTGGGTCAGCTCACCGCCGCCAAGGTCATGCGCACCCGGCCGATCACCTGCGCCCCCGACACCCTGGTCGAGGAAGCGGCCCGCCTGCTGCGTCAGGAAAAAATCGGCTGCCTGCCGGTGGTGGAGGATGGCGGCCAATTGGTCGGCATCCTGACCCACGAGGACTTGCTGGATTTCTTCCTCGACATCACCGGCTGCCTGATGGAAGACACCACCCGCATCGCCGTGCATCTGCCCGACACCATCGGTCAGTTGGGTCGCCTGTTGACCCACATCAACGAAGCCGGCGGCTACATCGCCACCGTCGTCTCGCCCCTGCACCCCGACCAGACCGGCCTGCGGATCGCCGTCGTCCGCTATCGCGCTCCCGACCCGCGCACCCTGAACCAGCGGTTGCGCGATCTCGGCTACGATCTGCTGACCGAAACCTTCCCCGCCTAACCACGGAACCATCGCCATGATTCTGGATATCGACCAGGAAACCCTGCCCCGCGAGGAATTGCAGACCCTCCAGTTGCACCGGCTGCGTGCCACCGTCGAACGCTGCTACCAGACCGTCAAATATTACCGCGACGCGATGGACGAACTCGGCGTCAAGCCGCGCCATATCCAGTCGGTGGCCGACGTGCGGCTCCTCCCGTTCACCAAAAAGGAAAATCTGCGCGAAAACTATCCTTTCGGCATGTTCGCCGTGCCCACCGACCAGGTCGTGCGCATCCACGCGTCCAGCGGCACCACCGGCAAGCCGACCGTGGTCGGCTACACCCGCCGCGACGTGCGCACCTGGGCGCGGGTGATGGCCCGCAGTCTGGCCGCCGCCGGGATGCGCGCCGGCGACCGCCTGCACAACGCCTATGGCTACGGCCTGTTCACCGGCGGCCTGGGGCTGCACTACGGGGCCGAGGAACTCGGAGTCATGGTCACACCCATTTCCGGCGGCCAGACTCAGCGCCAGATCATGCTGATCCAGGATTTCGAACCGACCGGTCTGTCCTGCACGCCCTCCTACGCGCTCAATCTCGCCGAAGCCGCCGAGGACATGAACGTGGATCTGCGCAAGCTCCCGCTCAAGGTCGGCATCTTCGGCGCCGAACCCTGGACCGAGGAAATGCGCTACGAACTGGAATCCCGGCTCGGCATCGACGCGGTGGACATCTACGGCCTGTCCGAGGTGATCGGCCCCGGCGTCGCCATCGAATGCATCGAAGCCAAGAACGGCCTCCACGTCTTCGAGGACCATTTCCTGATCGAAGCGGTCGATGTGAATACCGGCCAGCCGATTCCCTATGGCGAGGCCGGCGAGATCGTCATCACCTCCCTGACCAAGGAAGCGTTCCCCGTCATCCGCTACCGCACCCGCGACGTGTCGGTGCTCGACCCGGCGCCCTGCCGCTGCGGCCGCACCCATGTCCGCATGAAGCGCGTCACCGGCCGCACCGACGACATGCTGATCATTCGCGGCGTCAACGTGTTCCCCTCGCAGGTCGAAGCCATCCTCATGCAGACCGAGACGCTGTCGCCGTTCTACCAGCTGGAAGTCTCCCGCGAAGGCAATCTCGACCTGCTGACGGTCAACGTCGAAGGCAGCCCCCCTCTGGTCGCGCAGGGACAGGCGGCGATGGACCGGGTCGCGCACAAGGCGCAGAAGGACATCAAGGACTTCATCGGCGTGACGGCCAGGGTCGTGGTCAAGCGCACCGGCGAGCTGCCCCGCTCCGAAGGCAAGGCCGTGCGGGTGATCGACCATCGCAAGCAGAGGTAGGTGCGATTCTCGTCGCGACCAGCGGCCATTCGGAAGCTCCGGCCAGGCCGGGCAAGTCCGTCGGCTCCGTTTGCGCTAAACTATAATGGCGGTGCGGATAAACGCCGGTTATCGCAGGTGATGGCGATCGCGCCGCGGAATCCCCGTCTTTGGAGGTGTGCGCTTATGCAGAACCCCAACGAAACCGCCCCGACCGCCGCGCCGGCCACCCCGGCGCCCGAACAACCGACCACCGCCAGCAAGACGCCCACGCCCAAATCCCCGGTCCGCTCCTGGCGTGGCCCGTCCGGCCAAACCTCCTCGGCGCATCGCGCCTATGGCCTGGAACGAACATTTCTCGGCACCCACATCCCTGAAACCATCGACCGCATGGTCAGCGCCAACCTGGCCCGCGGCACCGGCGGCATCTCGCCGGCGGTCCTGGCCATGGCCTATCTCGACTGGCTCATGCACCTCGGCCTGTCGCCCGGCAAACAGGCGCTGCTGAACGAAAAGGCGATTCGCAAGATGGTTCGCTTGGCCCTGTACGCCTTCAAATCGAGCCAGAATCCCGACACTCCGCCCTGCATCGAACCCCTGCCCCAGGATCATCGTTTCGATGGCGAAGGCTGGCGACAGTGGCCCTACAACCTGATTTATCAATCGTTCCTGCTGACCCAGCAATGGTGGTACAACGCCACCACCCGCAACCGCGGAGTCAACAAGCAGAATGAAGCCATCGTCTCGTTTGTGACCCGGCAAATCCTCGACATGTTCTCGCCGTCCAATTCGCCGCTCACCAACCCCGAGATTCTCAAAGCCACCATCGAGGAAGGCGGCCAGAACCTGGTGCGTGGCTGGACCAATTTCATGGCCGACATGGAACGCTCGATAGCCGGCAAGCGGTTGGACAGCGAGGAGGAACAGTTCGTGGTCGGCCGCGACGTGGCGGTCACCCCCGGCAAGGTGATTTTCCGCAACCATTTGATCGAATTGATCCAGTATCAGCCCGCCACGCCCCAGGTCCGCGCCGAGCCGGTGCTGATCGTACCGGCCTGGATCATGAAGTACTACATCCTCGACCTGTCGCCCCACAATTCCATGGTCAAGTATCTGGTGGATCAGGGGCACACGGTGTTCGTCATCTCCTGGAAGAACCCCACCGCCGCGGATCGCGATCTCGGCATGGAAGACTATCGGCAGCATGGCGTAATAACGGCGCTGGACGCGGTTTCCGCTATCCTGCCGGGGCGAAAGATTCACACGGTCGGCTACTGCCTGGGCGGCACCCTGCTGGCTATCGCCGCCGCCGCCATGGCCCGCGACGGCGATAACCGGGTCAAGACTGTCACCCTGTTCGCGGCGCAGACCGATTTCACCGAAGCGGGCGAGCTGCTGTTGTTCATCAACGAAAGCCAGGTCGCCTTTCTGGAAGACATGATGTGGGATCAGGGCTATCTGGACGCCGACCAGATGGTGGGCGCATTCCAGTTACTGCGCTCCAACGACCTGATCTGGTCCCGGCTGGTTCACGATTACCTGCTTGGCCAGCGGCAGCCGCTCAATGACCTGATGGCCTGGAATGCAGATCAGACCCGGATGCCCTATCGGATGCATTCCGAATATCTGCGCCACATCTTTCTTGGCAATGAATTGGCCACCGGCCATTACAAGGTCAATGGCCGCTCCATCGCCATTACCGACATCCGGGCGCCGATCTTTACGGTCGCCACCGAACAGGATCACGTCGCGCCCTGGCGCTCGGTGTACAAGATCAATCTGCTGGCCGACGCCGACGAGGTGACCTTCCTGTTGACCAGTGGCGGTCATAACGCCGGGATCGTCAGCGAACCGGGGCATCGTCGGCGCAGCTATCAGATGATGTGCCGCACCGATCAGGATCGCTATGTGGACCCCGATACCTGGCAGGCGACCACCCCCAAGCAACAGGGCTCCTGGTGGCCGGCCTGGCAGGCATGGCTGGTCAGACACTCGGCCGAGCACCCGGTTTCGCCGCCACCGATGGGCGCGCCGGAAAAAGGCTTGTACCCGATCTGTGATGCACCGGGGACCTATGTCTTGCAGAAGTGAAACACTGTCGAGTCGCCTGACCGCATGATACCGCCGCGACCGCCCGCTCGGTTCACCTCCGCCGAGGTTGCCGAGTTCCTGCGCCGGGCCGCCGGTACGCCGGTGGCCCCCGATGCGGCGGGTGGCCGTCAGGCATCGGAACATTTTGGCGAGCGGCATGGGCGAGCGGCATGGCGGTCTGGTTCGACAATTGACCCGGCAACTGTAACCGCCTGGGAGAGTCGATGCTGGTACGTGCACTGCTGATGGTCGCTTTGTTGGTGGGCGGCTATTTTTTCGTCCGCTGGCTCCGTCGCTCTCCTTGGCTGGCGCGAGTGCCGCAACTGCTGGTGACGGCGGGTGTCGTCGGTTTTCTGGTGTTGCTGACCGTGCGCGGCGGCGCGGAAATCGCTGTGCCCCTGCTTGCCGTGGCGGCGCCGTTCCTGCTGCGCTGGTTCAATGCATACCCACTCTCCTCCTCCGCGGCGACGACGGGCTCGGGTCGTTCGGACCAGTCCGTTGTTGTGACCCGTTTCCTGCGGATGACGCTCGATCACGCGACCGGCGTGATGTCTGGCATGGTTCGGGAAGGTCGCTTCGCCGAACGTTCCCTGCGGGATTTGAGTCTTCGGGAATTGCTGACTCTCTGGCGGGAGTGTCAGGCTGATCCGCAGTCGGTTGCGGTATTGGAAGCGTATCTGGATCGTCACGCTGATCCGGCTTGGCGCGACCGGTTGCGTGATAACGACCGTTCCGGACGGACCGCCGATGCCGCTTCCGCCCGACCCGGTCATATGGATCGGATGGAAGCTTATGAGATTTTAGGTTTGCAGCCTGGCGCCAGCCGCGAGGAAATTCAGGCCGCCTACCGGCGCCTGATCCAGCGTTTGCACCCGGATCAGGGTGGTACGGCTTACTTGGCGGCGAGTCTCAATCGGGCTCGTGACTTGCTGTTGGGGTGTTTGAAGGGTGAGGCGAAAGATGATGATATAAACTAGTGGATCATTCCTGGCCATCATGGCGGCGGAAGCCATTCAGATCTGGCGAGCGCCGTGCCGTTCCGCCAGGTGTTGGCGCTTTTCATAACACTCCCGCGCCGCGGCCACATCCTCCAGAAACCAGCCCAACTCGCCCGGCAGCATCACCTGCGGACCATCCACCAGCGCCTTGGCCGGCGCCGGATGGAAATCCACCAACACCATATTGGCTCCGGCCACCACGCCCTGCGCGGTGGCGTGCATCAGATCGTAAATTCCATCCGGGGAACGCTCGCGCGAACCCACCGAGTGCGAAGGATCGACGCATACCGGCATCCGCGTCAGCCGCTTGAGCACCGGCACATGGCTGAAATCCACCAGGTTGCGGTGCGGATCGCCCATATTGGTCTTGACCCCCCGCAGGCAGAACACCACGCGCGAATTGCCCTCGCTGGCGAGATACTCGGCGGCGTTGAGCGATTCGTTCAGGGTGATGCCGAACCCCCGCTTGAACAGCACTGGAAATTCCTGCTGGCGCCCCACGGCTTTCAGCAGCTCGAAGTTCTGGGTGTTGCGGGTGCCGATCTGCACCATCACCCCGGTGGGTCGGCCGGTCCGCTCCAGGCAGTCGTGGATTTCGTCCACATGGCTCTCGTGCGTCACTTCCATGGCGATCACCTTGATGCCGTATTTGCCGGCCAACTCGAATACATACGGCAGGCAGTCCTTGCCATGGCCCTGGAAGGAATAGGGATTGGTGCGGGGCTTGTAAGCGCCCATCCGGGTGCAAACCTGGCCATGATCCCGCAGCGCCTTCAGCATCAGTTCCACGTGCTCCGGGGTATCCACGGCGCACAGGCCGGCGAACACGTTCAGGGTGTCCTGGCTGAACGAAACCCCGTTGTATTCGAAACCGCTGGCTCGCTGCTCGTCCCGGTGCCGGCCCAGAATGCGGTATTCTTCCGATACCCGAATGACCCGCTCCACCCCCGGCAGCGCGTGAATATCCTCGGCCGACAGCGTTTTGGTGTCGCCGATCAGATAGATTTCGGTCAGCACCTGCTGGGCGCCCTGGACCTTGTGAACGCGCGCGGCGATGCCCGGCAGCCGCGATAAATAATCGAGCGTAAGCCGGTATTCCTCGGAATGCTCCGTGATGCGGGGATCTAAAATGACGATCATGATCTTGTCCGTTCCTGCGGGTGGTGGCGAAAAACCCTCTTTCGAGAGGAGCGCCATACTACCATCGCCCGGCGCGGATACCAGCCTTGCGACCGCTGACAACCGCCGATGACTGCGGCGTCGCCTGTTTCCCTCGGCGGCCTCCGCGCGGAGGCCACCGCCCTCCTCCGCATCGGCGGCCCGCTGATGGCCACCCAGGTTGTGCAAATGGCCATGGGCTTTTTCGATACCCTCATGATGGGTCGGGTCGGCCCGACCGAGCTGGCGGCGGTGGCGATTGGCGCTGGCCTCTGGCACACCCTGTTCCTGTTCGCGCTGGGAATCCTGATGGCGCTCAGCCCCGCGGTGGCGCAGTTGCACGGCGCCGGCCAACGGACCGCCATCGCGCCGCTGGTCCGGCAGGCGCTTTGGCTCGCCGCCCTTCTGGGCGTGCTCTGCTTCGTCGCGTTGCGTCAGTTGGAAACGCTGCTGACGGCGTTGGGCATCGAACCGGCGATTGTTCCCATCGTCGGCGACTATCTGCGGGCGCTGTCCTGGGGGATGTTGCCGATTTTCGCCTGCATGGCCCTGCGCCTGTTCAGCGAAGGCATTGGCCGGACCCGACCCATCCTCCTGATCAGCTTGCTGGGACTGCTGATCAACATTGCGGCCAATTACGCGCTGATCTTTGGGCACTGGGGTTTTCCGGCCCTGGGCGCGCTGGGTTGTGGAATCGCGACCGCCATCGGCATGTGGACGATGCTGGCGGGAATGCTCGCGATCCTGCTTCGGGACGGCCGCTACCGGTCCTATGGGCTGTTCCGGCGCTGGACTCGACCCCGGTGGCGGGAATTGAGGCCGCTAGTGGCGCTGGGCCTGCCCATCGGCATCGGTTTGTTCCTGGAGACGGCCATCTTCGCGACAGTCGCGCTGTTGCTGGGCACCTTGGGAGCGGTCGCGGCGGCGGCTCATCAGATCGCCCTGAACGTCGCGGCCATGACCTTCATGATTCCGCTCGGCCTGAGCATGGCCACCACCGTGCGGGTCGGCCACGCCTTGGGCGGTGGCGACCTCGGCGCGGCCCGTCTGAGCGGCTTTACCGGCATCGGCTTGTGCGGCGTGTTCATGGCGGTGATGGCGGTGCTCATCCTGACTGGCCATTACGCCATCGCCCGCTTCTACACCGACGATCCGGTGGTCGCGACAGTGGCAGCCGGACTGCTGCAACTCGCCGCGCTGTTTCAGATTTCCGACGGTTTGCAAGTGGGAGCGCTCGGCGCGCTGCGCGGCCTCCAGGATACCCGGGCGCCGATGCTGATCGTACTGGTGGCCTACTGGTTGATCGCATTTCCGCTGGCCTGGCTGCTGGGCATCCACTGGGCGCTCGGGCCGACCGGTCCCTGGATCGGCTTGATCGCCGGCCTGACCACGGCCGCCATCCTGCTCAATGCGCGCTTCTGGCGGCTCAGCGCCCGTCCGGCACGACGCAATCCAGCCCATCCAGATAGGGTTTGAGCACCGCCGGAACCTGGATGCGGCCACGTTCGTCCTGATAGTTCTCCATGACCGCCACCAGGGTTCGCCCTACCGCCAGCCCGGAACCGTTCAGCGTGTGAACCAGCTCCGGTTTGCCGGTGGCGGGATTGCGCCAGCGCGCCTGCAGCCGCCTTGCCTGAAAATCCTCGAAGTTGCTGCACGAGGAGATTTCCCGGTATTTCCGCTGGCCGGGCAGCCAGACTTCCAGATCGTAGGTCTTGGCCGAAGCGAACCCGATATCGCCCGTGCACAGCGCGACCACCCGGTACGGCAGTTCCAGCCGTTGCAGCACGGTCTCGGCATGACGGGTCAATTCCTCCAGGGCCGCGTAGGAATCCTCGGGGCGGACGATCTGCACCAGTTCCACCTTTTCGAACTGGTGCTGGCGGATCATGCCGCGCACGTCCTTGCCGTAGGAGCCCGCCTCGCTGCGGAAACAGGGCGTGTGGGCGACGTAGCGCAGCGGCAGGCGCTCGGCGTCCAGGATGCCGTCGCGCGCCAGATTGGTGACCGGTACCTCGGCGGTGGGGATCAGGTAATAGCTCAATTCACCGCTCAGCTTGAACAGGTCGGCCTCGAACTTCGGCAACTGGCCGGTCCCGCGCAAACTGTCGGCATTGACCAGATAAGGCACGTAGACTTCGTGATAGCCATGCTCCCGGGTGTGCAGATCGAGCATGAACTGGGTCAGCGCCCGGTGCAATCGGGCCAGTTGACCGTGGATCACCGCGAACCGGGCGCCGGTCAGCCTGGCCGCGGCCTCGAAATCCAGGCCGCCTTCCGCCCCCAGATCGACATGATCGCGCGGCTCGAATCTGAACGAGCGCGGCTCGCCCCAGCGTCGGATTTCGACATTGTCGGCATCGTTATTGCCGGTGGGCGTGGTGTCGTGGGGCAGGTTGGGAATGCCCAGTTGCAGGGTCAGTAGCTGGGCTTGCACGACGTCCAGTTCGTTTTCGATCCGCTTGAGTTCCTCGCCCAGGGAAGCGACTTCATCCAGCAGGGGCTGGATGTTCTGCCCGGTGGCCTTGGCGCGGCCAATGGCCTTGGAACGAGTGTTGCGCTCGTTTTGCAACTCCTGGGTTCGGATCTGTAACGTCTTGCGCTGGTTCTCCAGAGCGCCGACGAACTCCACATCCAGGTTATAGCCGCGCCGGGCCAGTTTGGCGGCGGTTTGCTCCAGTGCGCTTCTGAGCAATTTTGGGTCCAGCATGACTATCGGGGCTCCTGTAATCGTCTGGCAACGAGGGATTATATCGGAAACTTTGGAAATGGCTTTTAGAAGATGATATAAATACCGGACATTGAAAAGCGGCCCAACCGGGCCGCTCGAACGCGCTTCAAGCGTTCATTAAATGTCGCGGGTCCACAGCGAGGCCATGGAGGGACCGGTGCCGACGCACAGGGAAGCGCCGCCCAAGGTCTTGCCCTGCCGCTCCAGTTCGTAGTACAGGCTGACCACGATGCGCAGGCCGGTCGAGCCGACCGGATGGCCCAGAGCGATGCCGGATCCGTTGAAGTTGCAGTTATCCGGGGTCAGGCTCATGCCCTGCTCCTTCAGCATCCGCCCCACGCCCAGCCACTGGGCGGCGAACGCTTCGTTGACTTCCCAGTATTCGATGTCCCCGAATTTCAGGCCGGTCTGCTGGAGGCACTTGGGAATCGCCACCGCCGGACCGAGTCCCATGACCGCCGGGTCGATGCCGGCGTTACAGATGCCAACCAGCTTCATCAGGGGCTTGATGCCCATGGCCTTGGCCTTGTCTAGCGACATGATCACCACCGCGCTGGCGCCATCGTTGATGCTGGAGGCATTGGCCGCGGTCACCACGCCATCCTTCTTGAAGGCCGTCGGCAACTTGGCCATCTTTTCCAGGCTGGCGTCGGGGATGAAGTTTTCGTCGGCCTCGAAGAAGGTCGAGCCTTTCTTGGACTTGAGTTCGACGGGTACGATCTCGCGCTTGAAAATACCCTCCTGGGTCGCCCTGGTGCAGCGGGTGTGACTGATCAGCGCCAGCTCGTCGCATTCCTGGCGGGTGATGCCGTACTTGACCGCGACGTTTTCCGCCGTCATGGCCATGTGGCCGGGCACCAGTTCGTCGAACAGGCCATCGTGGATCATGCTGTCCTCGATGTTGCCCTGCCCCATCCGGTAACCCATGCGGCCCTTGGGCAAAAGGTAGGGGGCATTGGTCATGCTCTCGACGCCCACTGCCAGGCCGATTTCGGTCTGACCCAACATGATGTTGTGGCAGGCGATCTCCAGCGCGCGCATGCCGGAGGTGCAGTTCTGGTTGACGGACACGGCGCTGCTGCGATGCGGCAGGCCGACCCGCATACTCACCTGGCGCGCCGGCAGGGAACCTTGCATGCCGGTATACAGTTGACCCATGCAGATCTCGTCGATCTGGTCGGCTGGCACGCCGGACCGTTCGATAGCGCCCTTGGCGGCGGTGATCGCCAGATCGCGTGCCGATACGTCCTTGAGGGAACCCATGAATTTACCGATCGCCGTCCGCGCGGCGCTGACAATCACGACTTCTTTGAGAGCCATCAGTTACTCCTCGAGTTGCGTGGTTTAGGGTGTTCGTGCGTTGGTTTGGCTTGGCCTGTCCAGAGCCTGGTTGCCGAAGTCCTTGTTGATGCTCCGCGCGCTTTCCCGACTGGCGTTGCATGGGCAGACGAGGGAAAGTAAAGCCTATCTTCGGCATATGTCAATTTTTCCCCTCCGTTTTAACCAACAGCCATCTTTTGAGAAGATGGTATAAAAGATCATGTTTATCGATGATCCATCCTGCCGCCGACGGTCATCTCCGGGATACCCGTCGTTCGGTCTGGATGCCTCGAGCCAACTGCGCTATCGTTGCGTTTTGAAAAAACGGAGCGGGACGACTTTGCACAGCGACTTCCGATATGGCAGCGTCATTGGACCAGCGGAATAGCGAGGGCGCCGCCATGACCTTCGAAGCGGACGATAATCTGGCGCAGATCTCCGGTTCACCCATGATCAGCGATGGCGACTTCGTCGACCTGATCGCCAAACGCGCCCGCAAATTATTATGGATAGCGCGTTTTTTGTCGGCACGGTGCCCGGACCCCACCGCTCTCACCCGTCCTCTGGTCTCGGATTTACTGTCCCAGTCCATCCAGCTCAAGGAACTCCTGGACGCTTACGGGGCGCGCAACAATCGCCAGTGGTGCCGGTTTCGGTCGCTTACGGCCACGATAAAACTGTTCGCCGACGTCACCTATGAGTTGCTGCATATCCAGTACTTTCTGCCCTGCTACCGACTGTTGCCCATCGAACGGGACTTTGCCGCCGCGACCGCCCGGTCGCTGGAACTCACCCATGACGTGCTGATCCACGCGACGGGCTGGTTGCTCGCACAGAGTCATCGTCTGGGATTGCCCGTTCCCGCCGATGAACTTTACAGGGAAAATTATGCTGAAGACTTCCCTCCGGGTCGTCTGCCCAACGACCGCGCCATGCGCAGGATCAAGAGCGCTTCGGAAACCGTCACCCATCTCGCCACCGCCTATTTGAACCTGGCCGCCGAAAGCGATCTGTTAACTGTCGTCGAGAAAGTCGAACCGAAGGAATATGCGGCCTGTTTTCCGGACCCCATCAGTGAAAACAATCTCCGTTCTCTAAAGGTTCGGTTTCACAGCCTCCAGTCTCTCTACGATACTTATGTCTCCGAAACAGACATCGAACATCTGGATGGAGATCTGCCCATCCTGCGTGGCCACATCAGCATCGTCTATCACCTGCTCGAAATGGCGACTCAATTGGTTCATTACTACGAACGTCATCTCGACACCAACACGGGTGACGCAACGTTGCGCCGGAAATCGGCTATCGCGCCCAAGGCGCTGCTGAGCCTCTTGATGGATTATTCGATTGCCTATGCCGGTCTTTACCTCCGCTATGGGCGGTGCCTGTGCCAGAACATGCTCAAGCGCTATGCCGAAATCGGCCGGATCAAAGCGCCGGTTCCGTCCTATCGCGGTTTTCATGTCCGCCCCTCCACCCTCATCGCGCGTATCGTGCGACATTACGGCAGCGATATCCGGATGGAACTGGACGATCAGTCTTACGACGCCAGCTCACCCATGGACATCTTCAGGGCCAACGAAAAAATCAATGCTCAGAAGCGGCGTTGGCTGGCGTCGGAAATCGGGCGCCTGCCGCTGCCGAAAGGCGATCTCAGCGAAAACCTCATCAGAACCACCGTCCTGAACCTCGTGCTCAAACTGACCGGACAGGGCAAACTCATTATCTATCAACAACCGTTGCAGCTGTCGAATGAATTCAACAGCGAAGGGATACTGCTCGAGCAAGTCACCGCCGAGATCGGCCGGTTGCTGGCGACGGGCCAGATCGATATCAAGACCGACCTGAGCATCACCTTCACGGGCGACAAGCGCGTCCTGAGCGATCTCGAATTGCTGGCCAAATCGGGCTATGGCGAGGACCACTTCGGCAACAACATAACTTTGCCCAAGGAACTCGCGTACTTACGTAGATAGGGCGGCTACGCGGACAGAGCGGCGGTAGGGGGCACGCCCGCGCCTGGTTCCGGGCGCGGGCGTGGTTTTTCGCCGATGCCCGCGGACGACGAAGAGGATCAAGCATCGTCACGCGATCTGGCCGCCGGCGCCCGTAACCGCTCCAGGCAAGGCATGCCGTCGCCGAGCAGCGGCCGCAGGTAACTCCGGAACGCATCGGTTACGTCGTTGCCGTCGGCGGCGATAAACTCGTCGGGCAGATAGCGGGTCTTGGCGGCGATTGCTTTCACGTCCGCGAGTTCGTAGTTCACCGCGTAGTCGCCGGTGCGCTTGATCACCACCGAACCGTCCAGATGGTGCCAGCAGGCGTAATGCACCGCTTTTTCGCCCACTTCGCGCGCCTCGCGCGCATCCACGTCGGACACCACGCCGGGGAACGAGCGCTGCAGACAGCCGAAGGTGTCGGCCCGCACTCGCTCGATACCCAATCCCTTGCGCACGGCGTCGGTCAGTTCGTCGGCCAACGCGCCGCCCCACAACTGGATGTTGCCGTGGGCATCCACCTGTGGCTCGCGACCGACCCTGCGCATCAGATCGGCCACCAGGGGAATCGCCTCGCCCTTGCCGTCCCGAGTCGCCCACACCCCTTCCGAAACCGCCACCGTGCAGCGGCCATATCGTCGGTACACGCGGTCGATGTCGCTCAGATAGCGATCTATCGAGAACTGCCGCTCCGGCAGATAGATCAGGTGCGGGCCGTCGTCGTCGTGCCTGCGGGCCAGGGCCGCCGCGGCCGTCAGCCAGCCGGCGTGACGACCCATGATCACGGCGATGTGGACCCCCGGTAGCGCGGCGTTGTCGGCGTCGATGCCGGCGAATCCGCAGGCGACGAAACGGGCGGCGGAAGGATAACCCGGGCAATGGTCGTTGACCGGCAGATCGTTGTCCACCGTCTTGGGAATGTGGAGGGCCCGCAGTTCGTAGCCTTCGCGGTCGGCGTGCTCGCCGACGATCCGCACCGTGTCCGAGGAATCGTTGCCGCCGATGTAGAAGAAGTAGCGGATATCGTGCTTCCTGAAGACGCCGAGGATGCGCTGGCAGTACTCCGCGTCGGGTTTGTCGCGGGTGGAGCCCAGCGCGGCCGAAGGCGTTTGCGCGACCCGTTCGAGATTGTGGGTGGTGACCTCGGACAAATCCACGAAGGTTTCGTCGACGATGCCGCGCACGCCGTGGCGCGCGCCCCAGACCTGGGTGATTTCCGGGAACTTCCGCAATTCGAGCACCGCGCCAGCCAAGCTCTGATTGATCACCGCCGTGGGGCCACCGCCTTGGGCGATCACGGCCTTGCCTCGCAGTCGACTCATCGGATTGACCTTTTCGATGAAATGAGGTTCGTTGCAACAGCGGATATCGCTATCACCAAGGATAGCAAGCCGATGGGAATTTTGGCCGCCGCGTTCGTAGCGTGGACCGTGGCGACGGGTCGAACCGACCGGTTTTGGACCACCCTCACGGATACCGCCGCCAGCCGCTTTGCCGGTCCCAGTCCCGCAACCGCTCCAGCTTCTCGCCGATCCGCCCTTCCAGACCGTTGGCCGTCGGTTGGTAATAGCGGGCGTCCTGCAACGCTTCCGGGAAATAGCACTCCCCGGCGGCATAGGCGTTCGGCTCGTCGTGGGCATAGCGATAGCCCTCGCCGTGTCCCGATTCCCGCGCCAGCGCGGTGGGCGCGTTGCGCAGGTGCGGCGGCACCTCCAGCGTGCCGTGGCGTTCGACATCGCGCCGGGCCGCCGCGAACGCGGTATAGACGGCGTTGCTTTTGGCCGCGACCGCCAGATACACAATCGCCTGGGCCAGCGCCAGTTCGCCTTCGGGACTGCCCATCCGCTCCTGCGCCTCCCAGGCGTTCAACGCCAGCTGCAGGGCGCGCGGGTCGGCGTTGCCGATGTCCTCGCTGGCCATCCGCGCCACCCGGCGGGCGATGTAGAGCGGATCGCAGCCGCCGTCGAGCATTCGAGCGAACCAGTACAGCGCCGCGTCGGGACTGCTGCCGCGCACCGCCTTGTGCAGGGCGGAAATCTGATCGTAGAACAGATCGCCGCCCCGGTCGAAGCGCCGCCCCGCCCCACCGCTCATCACCTCCGCCAGCGCCGTTTCCAGCGCGACACCCTGCGCTCCGGCCAGTTCCGCCGCCAGTTCCAGCCAGATCAGGGCGCGGCGGGCATCGCCGTCGGCGGACTGGGCCAGCCGCTCCCGCGCCGCCTCGGACAACGGCCAGCGCCCGCCCAAGCCCCGTTCGGCATCGCTCAACGCGCGGTCCACCACCTGGCGGATGGCGGTCGGGTCGAGGCTGTTCAGCACGTAGACCCGCACCCGCGACAGCAGGGCGTTGTTGAGCGCGAAGCCGGGATTTTCGGTGGTGGCACCGATGAAGGTCAGGGTGCCGTCCTCGACATAAGGCAGAAACGCATCCTGCTGGGCCTTGTTGAAGCGGTGAACCTCGTCCACGAACAAGATGGTGCGGCGCCGCCGGTCGCGCCACAGCGCCTGCGCCCGTTCCACCGCCGCCCGCACGTCGCGCACGCCGGCCATCACCGCCGACAACCGGATAAATTCCGCCTGGCCGGCGCCGGCCAGCAATTCCGCCAGGGTCGTTTTGCCGGCGCCGGGCGGTCCCCACAACACCATGGAATGCGGCTGGCCCCGCTCGATGGCCGCCCGCAAGGGCTTGCCCGGCGCCAGCAGATGAGATTGACCGACAAACTCGTCCAGGCGGCGTGGCCGTAAGCGGTCGGCCAACGGTCGCGGCGAATCGTCAGCCGGCATCGCCGACCACGTCCACGCCGGGCGGCGGAGTAAATTTCAACAGCGCGGGATCGAGCGTCGGGTTGCGCTCCAGCTTCTGAAAATCCAGCCGGGTGCGCTGGCCGAAACTGTCCTCCAGTTCCAGGCTGACCAGGGCATCGCCCTTGAAGGCGACTCGCAGCAGGCGGAATTCCGGTTGCGGCTGTTTGGGCGTCAGTTCGTACCAGGTCAGCCCGTCCTGGCTGCGGGCGTTACCGACGGTGAAGGTTTCTTCAATCGGCGCCGCGCCGCTCAGCAGGGCCAGCGGGGTCGAACTCAGCGCCTTGTCCAGTTTGCGGACCGTCACCTGAGCCAGATCGACATCGTAGGCCCATAGCCGGTCACCGTCGGCGACGATGATCTGCTCGGCGGGCGTCCGGTAATTCCAGCGGAACTTGCCGGGCTTCTGCATCAACATCTGACCGCTGGAGCTCTGCACGACCCGCGAACGCTCGTCGTACACCCGCTGGCTGAAATC
This sequence comes from Competibacteraceae bacterium UBA3908, assembly GCA_002391525.1. Lineage (GTDB taxonomy): Bacteria > Pseudomonadota > Gammaproteobacteria > Competibacterales > Competibacteraceae > Competibacter_A. The sequence goes on along the minus strand of DGFE01000167.1, from coordinate 3,110 downwards.
CGCGCGCAGCGACCGCAGGTCTTGAAAATAGCGCTGCACCTGCGATGGCGCCGCGGCCAGGGCCGGCAGCGCCAGCCCCAGGCTGAACAGCAGAATGATCAGTGGCGATTTTCGGATCACGTCGTACTCCCTAAGCAAGAGACCAGCACTATAGACCACACTCCAGCCTGGAAAGCACGGTCGAGCCACTGCGTCGGCAATGGGGATCACCGCATCGGAGCGACCGGCCGCGTCCGCGGCTTGCCGGAGTCGATCCCGGCGCGGACGGCGGAAAAAATCTCCGCGAATTTTCGCGTTGTTCCATGGCAAAATTCCCCCTACTCTTCTAGTCTGTTTTCAGCCGTTTTTGTTTGTTTTCTTTTAATTTATCGAGGAAATATCAACCATGAGCGAACCCAGAAAAGTCGCGATCCTCACGGCGGGCGGTCTGGCCCCCTGTCTCAGTTCGGCTATCGGCGGCCTCATCGAGCGCTACACCGAGATCGATCCGACCGTTGAAATCATCTGCTACCGCAGCGGTTACAAAGGCCTCCTGCTCGGCGACTCCTACAAGGTCACCCCGGAAATTCGCCAAAAAGCGGGGCTGCTGCACCGCTTCGGCGGCTCGCCCGTCGGCAACAGCCGAGTCAAGCTCACCAACGTCAAGGACTGCGTGAAGCGCGGCCTGGTCAGGGAAGGCGAGGACCCGCAGAAAGTCGCCGCCGACCAGCTGATCAAGGATGGCGTGGACGTCCTCCATACCATCGGGGGGGACGACACCAACACCGCCGCCGCCGATCTCGCCGCCTTCCTGGCCAAAAACAACTACGGTCTCACCGTCATCGGCCTGCCCAAGACCGTCGACAACGACGTGTATCCGATCAAGCAATCGCTGGGCGCCTGGACCGCCGCCGAACAGGGCGCCCGCTATTTCCAGAACATCGTCGCCGAGAACAACGCCAACCCGCGCATGTTGATCGTCCACGAAGTCATGGGCCGCAATTGCGGCTGGCTCACCGCCGCCACCGCGCTGGAATACCGCAAGCTCCTCGACCGCACCGAATGGCTCCCCGCCATCGGGCTCGACCGCTCCGCGTTCGAGGTCCATGCTGTCTTCGTCCCCGAGATGGAAATCGACATCGCCGCCGAGGCCAGGCGCCTGCGCGCCGCGATGGACAAGGTCGATTGCGTCAACATCTTCGTCTCCGAGGGCGCGGGCGTTGAGGCCATCGTGGCCGAACTCCAGGCCAAGGGCCAGGATGTCCCCCGCGATGCGTTCGGCCACATCAAGCTCGACGCCATCAACCCCGGCAAATGGTTCGGCGAGCAGTTCGCCCAGATGATCGGCTCGGAAAAAACTCTGGTCCAGAAATCCGGCTATTTCTCGCGCGCCGCCGCCGCCAACATCGAGGACCTGCGCCTGATCAAGTCCTGCGTCGACCTCGCCGTCGAATGCGCCTTCCGCGGTGAATCCGGCGTCATCGGCCACGACGAGGATCGCGGCGGCGTGCTGCGCGCCATCGAGTTCCCACGCATCAAGGGCGGCAAACCCTTCGACATCGATACCCCCTGGTTCACCGACCTGCTGGCGGCCATCGGGCAACCGAAGGGCAAGAAAGTCGCGGCCGGCCATTGAGGTCTGGATACGCCGGGCTGAAGCCGCGCGAGCCTGCGGTCGATCCCGGCGTACCCCGGACCGCGCCGTTCGCCCCGCTCCACGTCATGGCGGTGGCGGCGCCAGCACCTCGCGGCTGCCGTTGGGCTGCAGGGGGCCGACCACGCCCGCGACCTCCATCTCCTCGACCAGTCGCGCCGCCCGGTTGTAGCCGATGCGCAGCCGGCGCTGCACCCCGGACACCGACGCGCGCCGCGATTCGGTGACGATACGCACGGCCTCGTCGTACAGGGGATCGCTCTCGCCGCCGCGGCCACTATCCTCGCTCTCGCCGCCGTCGCCGTCCTCGCGCGGTTCGGCCAGCACATCGTCGATGTAGTCCGGCGCGCCGGTCCGCCGCAGCCAGTCGACCACGCGGCTGACTTCCTGGTCGTCCACGAACGCGCCGTGCACCCGCTGCGGCAAACCGGTGCCGGGCGGCAGGTACAGCATGTCGCCGTGCCCCAGCAGGTTTTCCGCCCCCATCTGATCGAGGATGGTGCGGGAATCCACCTTGGCCGACACCTGAAACGCGATGCGCGTGGGGATGTTGGCCTTGATCAGGCCGGTGATCACGTCCACCGATGGCCGCTGGGTCGCCAGGATCAGGTGAATGCCGGCGGCGCGCGCCTTCTGCGCCAGCCGCGCGATCAACTCCTCCACCTTCTTGCCGACGATCATCATCATGTCGGCCAGCTCGTCGATGACCACCACGACGAACGGCAACGGCTGCAACACCGGACTTGCACCCGGCGTCGCCGTTCCGTCCGGCTTCCAGAACGGATCGGTCAGACCCTCGCCCGCCTCCAGCGCGTCGAGCACCTTGCGGTTGAAGCCGGCGATGTTGCGCACCTTCAGCGCCGCCATCAGCCGGTAACGGCGTTCCATCTCACCCACGCACCAGCGCAGGGCGTTGGCCGCCTCCTTCATGTCGGTCACCACCGGGGTCAGCAGATGCGGAATGTCCTCGTACATCGACAGTTCCAGCATCTTCGGGTC
>DGFE01000167.1:0-144 GCA_002391525.1 Competibacteraceae bacterium UBA3908 | reverse complement strand
GGCCACCAGCAGGTGCGGCATCCTGGCCAGATTGGCGACCACCGGATTGCCGCCGATGTCCATGCCCAGCGCCAGGGTCAGGGGCGCGGCGGACTGGGCGTAGACCGGCGCCTCCAGGACTTCGCGCAGGTAGACGATCTCGCG
>DGFE01000055.1:443-6409 GCA_002391525.1 Competibacteraceae bacterium UBA3908 | reverse complement strand
GCGGTGCTGCCCGATGCCCGGATTCTCAAGGCCCCGCTGGTGGACGGTGGCGAAGGCTTCACCGAGGCGTTGGTCCAGGCGACCGGCGGGACCTTGCACCCCGTCACGGTAACCGGACCGGTCGGCCAGCCGGTTACGGCGCATATCGGCTTTCTGGGTGGCGCGCCGGTGCGCACCGCCGTATTGGAAATGGCCGCCGCCGCTGGCCTGCGCCTGGTGCCGCGCGACCGGCGCGATCCCTGCCTGACCACCAGCCGGGGCGTGGGCGAGCTGATCCTGGCCGCCCTGGACGCCGGCGCCGAGCGCATTCTGTTGGGCTGCGGCGATTCCGGGATCAACGACGGCGGCGCCGGCATGGCCCAGGCGCTGGGCGCGCGCCTGCTGGACGCGGACGGTCGAGAAATCGGCGCGGGCGGCGCCGAACTGGCCCGGTTGCGGCGGATCGATCTCGGTGGCCGCGATTCCCGGCTGGAACGGGTGCGCATCGACGCCGCCGTCAACTGGCACAACGCGCTGCTCGGGCCGCGCGGCGTGGCGCGGGTGTTCGCTCCGCAGAAGGGCGCCACACCGGAACAGGTGACGCTGCTGGAAACCGCGCTGGAAAACTACGCCGCCGTCATCCAGCGGGACCTGGGGATCGCTGTCGCCGAACAGGCCGGCAGCGGCGCTTCCGGCGGGCTGGGCGCGGGCCTGTACGCGCTGCTCGGCGCCCGGCTGCATCCCCGCTACGACATCGTGATGCAGTACCTGAACCTCGACGATTTGATGGCCCGGGCCGATCTGGTGCTGACGGCGGAAGGCAGCCTGGACGAGCAAACCCCCTATGGCAAGATTCCCGCCGAGGTGGCGCGGCGCGCCAAGCGGCACGGCCTGCCGGTGATCGCCCTGGCCGGTACCCTCGGCAAGGGCGCGGCGCTCAATCTCCAGCACGGCATCGACGCCTACGCCAGCATCATGCAGCGCCCCTGCTCGTTGGAGGAGGCCATCGCCAAGGCCGGACGGCTGTTGGTCAAGGCCACCGAGGAAGTCATTCGCCTGGTCCGGGTCGGCGCGCTGCTGGCGCCCCGGCGGACCCGGCGCGGCGCGAAGCCACTCGGTCAGCGCTCCAGGCCGGCTCGCAGCCCGCTCCGGTTCTCGCCGGGAAACCGGACCCGCGCCCGAGTAGCGTTGGCCATGGTCCGTTCCTGCTGAACCCGGCCATGCCGGTTAGTCGCAACGCACCGGACTTTGCACCAGCCCCCAGCCGAACACCGGATCCTTGCCGGACGCGCCCAGATCGCGGGCGCTGGTCCGCAATTCGGCGACCAGCCCGGCGGCGTCGAGGTCGGGTTGGCGGCGGCGCAGCAGCGCGGCCACGGCAGTGACGTAAGGCGTGGCGAACGAGGTCCCGTCGCTGTATTGACCACCGCGTGGCCCCGGCGTCCAGATGCGCACGCCCGGCGCGGCCACGGTCAGGTATTCGCCCCGGTTGGCCAGGCGATAGGGGCGCAACAACTGATCGACGGCGGTCACGGAGATGGTTTCGGGATAGGCCGCCGGGAACGCCGGCGGCGCACCGGGTCCGCCGTTGCCGGCGGCGGCGATGACGGCGACCTTGCGCTGGTGCAGGCGGTTGACCGCGACGTGCAGCAAGCGGTTGGCCGGGCCGGTCAGGCTGACATTGACGACCGATACCTGCCGTTCCAGCAACCAGTCCAACCCTCGCGCGAGCAGCAGGACGTTGGTGCGCAAGTTGGCGCCGGTCCCGATGAAGGTATCGGCGGCGTACAGCTCGGCCTCCGGCAACAGACCCGGAAACTCGCTCGCCGCCGACCCGACCAGCAGCGCCGCCACGGCGGTGCCGTGGGTCGGGGATGAGGACCGACCGTCATCGGCGAACGACCGGTTCGCGACTCGCTGCCCGGCCAGCGCCGGCGCTTGGCCGTTTACGGCAGTATCGACCATCCCCAGCGTGACGCCGCGCCCGCAACTCCCGCTCGTCCGGTCCCAGCCGATCAGCTTGGAACCATAGCAGCGGTTTTCCGGGCATGGCTCGGCGACGATTCGATAGACGTGGTTGAGCACGAAATCGCCGTCTGGAATCCGGCGCTGTAACCGTCGTAAAGATTGCGGGGGACTTTGGTTCGCGGGCGTGCGCAGGCGGGTTATCCGCAAATCCAGTTGCCTTAGAGTTTCGGTGCGCCCGACCGTGAACCCCAGCGACCGGGCTCGATTCAGCACCGCTGGCGTAGCGTCGATGGCCAGGATTTCCCGTGGCTCGAAATTTTCGATCTTCGCCACGGTACGCGCAGGCTGCTGACGCGGGGAAGACGGCTTCCGGGATTCGGGAGGCGGCGCCTTGGCCCGCTGTCTGGGCGGCGCCTGCATCTTGGGTGCCGTGGGCCGGAAATCCTGGAACATGCGACGCAGAACCGGCGGGATTGGCCGGCGGTCATCGTCATCGTCATCCCAGCCGCGCCAGTCGCCACCGCCACCATCGCCACCGCCACCGCCATCGCCGCCACCATCGTCCGCATGGGCGATCCCCATGCCGCCGATGGCGTCAGGCTGGAAGGTGAGAAATGGCGGGCTCACTAAGAGACAGAAAATCAGCAATCCACGAAGGGCGAAAGGTTGTAACATAATTGCTCCTGAAAAGATTGATGCGTTTCCCGGATGAGGCAAGTCCAGCGAGGCGGTGTTCCTTGGCGCCGGAGCATGGTGTATGCCTTGGGGTGGCGGGAATAAAATATCGACTGTTTCGTTCATCAGAATAAAGGAGTTACAGTGTCAGAGGACGTCAGACAGCAGATCATCGCGCTGCTGCCCCGCTTGCGGCGCTTCGCGCTCGGCCTGACCGGCTCGCGCGACGATGCCGACGACCTGGTGCAAGCCGCCTGCGAACGAGCGCTGAGCCGCCTGCATCAGTGGCAGCCCGATACCCGTCTGGATAGCTGGATGTTTCGGATCGTCAAGACGATCTGGATCGATCAGTGGCGGACGAACCGGGCGCGTGGCGAGCATGTGGATTTGGACAGCATCGAACCGCCAGCCGGCAGCAACGGTCGGCATGTGACCGAGGCGCGGAACACGCTGGAAGTGGTGTGCCGGGCGATGGAGCGCTTGCCCGACGAACAGCGTCTGGTGCTGACCCTGGTGTCGGTGGACGGTCTGTCCTACGAAGAAGCGGCGGCGGTACTGGAGGTGCCGGTCGGCACGGTGATGAGCCGCCTGACGCGCGCCCGCCGGCGCCTGTACGAACTGGTGGAAAACAAGCCCGCGACGCTGGCTCGTGGGAGGAACTGAAATGGCCAAGCTGGATGAGGAAACCTTGATGGCCTATGTCGATTGCGAACTCGATCCGCCGCGCGCGGCGGAAGTCGAAGCCGCGCTCGCCGAGGATCCCGAAGCCCGCGCCATCGTGCGGATGTTCCGGGAAAGCGCCGCGCTGATGCGTGGTCCCTTTGACGAGGTGCTGCGCGAGCCCGTGCCGGCGCACCTGCTGGCGGCGGTCAACGCGCCGGCGACCGGCAAGATCAGCGACATCCGCCTGGCCCGTCGGCGTTCCGTGGCGCGCTTTCTCCCGACGACCGCATGGGCGCGCGCGGCGGTCGTGGCGCTGCTGGTCGGAGCCGGCGCAGGCTACCTGACTGCCCAATGGTGGCCGGGTGCGCTGGAACCGTCGACGCTGGCGGCGAGCGACGCGCTGCTGAACGAGGCGCTGGAAACTACCGCGAGCGGGACCCTGTTCGTCCGGCGGGAGGGGGATGCCGGCGTCGCCCGGGAAATCATGCCGCTGCTCACCTTCCGGGACGCGAGCAATCGCTATTGCCGGGAGTTCGAAAGCAGCCTGACGGTTTCTGATGGCCGGCAGGTGAGTTATGGCGTGGCTTGTCGCGAACGGGGCGCCTGGCAAACGCAGGCGTTGATGGCCCGCCAACTCATCGCTCCCACCTTGCGCGGCGATCCGGCGGCGGATCACAGCCAGTACGCACCGGCCATGGGCGGCGACGTGGCCAGTTTCGATACCGTCATCCAGCAACTCATGGTGAATGGGCCGCTGCAACCGGAGGAAGAAGCGGCGCTGATCGGCCAGGGCTGGCGGTGAGCAGGGAAGGTAAAAGGCAAGGGATTGAATGCCTCGCGCCTTTTACCTCGCGCCTTGCGCCTTCAATCCCTCCCGCCGCTCCGGCAGGGTTTCGAGAGTGATCGCATGGCCCAGCAGCCGGCTCATGACCTGAAGGGTCCGTTCGGGCGCACCGCTGGTGAAGTAGCGTTCGCCGCCGGTCGCGCCGCCATCCGCCAGCAGTCCCGCGGTTTCCAGCCGGCGGCGCAACTGTCGGGCCACCGCCGGGCTGGGGTCGAGAATGGCCACATCCGGTCCGGCCAGGCGTTGGATCAGCGGGCTCAGGAACGGGTAATGGGTGCAGCCCAACACCAGAGTATCGACGCTCTCGGCCAACAGGGGTGGCAGATAGCGTTCCAGCAGGGCGCGAGGGCGCGGACCGCTCAACTCGCCGTGTTCCACACAGTCGGCCAGACCGGGACAAGGCTGCACCAGGATCCGCGCCCGGTGGCCGTGTCGGTCGAGCAGGTCGGCGAATTTGTCGCTGCGGACGGTGTTGCCCGTGGCCAGAATGCCGACCACGCCGGAGCGGGTCGTGGCCACGGCGGGCTTGACCGCCGGTTCGATGCCGATGATCGGAATCATAAATTGCGCGCGCAACCAGGCAATCGCCGCCGCCGTCGCGGTGTTGCAGGCCACCACGACCGCCTTGACGCCCTGTTCCAGCAGGAATTCGGTGATCGCGGCCGACCGTCGCGCGATGAATTCGGCCGGCTTGTTGCCATAGGGCGCATGACCGGAATCGGCTACGTACACCAGCGTTTCATGGCGCAGATCGGCGCGAATCCGCCGCAGCACCGACAATCCCCCCACCCCGGAATCGAATACGCCGATGGGTTTGTCGTTATCCATCCGTCATGGACTCGAATCGTCTCCGAGGTAATGTCGATCGCGGATTATTGATTGACCTGACCATAAACCTGTTCTCGCGTGAAGATTTTTTCCGCGATCAACGTGTTGTCGATATTGTCCCTGGTAATCAGAACGACGGGGGTGATAACGGTTGGAACGTCCATGAAGCCGTTATTGATCATGGCAAAGCGGGTATCCGTTTCACTCACCCCTTTTGCAATGTCGACGAGCGGCCTGTCGGGGTTCTTCGCGATTTGAACCGCGATATCGGCGGCCGTGAACGCCAGGGGATCGATTTTCTTCCAGATTTCCACCGTTTGTTTCCCTTGCGCAACATACTGAATGTTCTTGAGGTCGGCATCCGAGCCGGCGACAAAGACTTTTGCCGCGTCCGCCAGCCCTTCAGCGTCCAGCGCCGCGATGACTCCACTGGCCAATCCGCTATTGTTGCAAACAAAAGCGTCAACCTGGTTTTTATGCTTCAACAACAGGTTGGCCGCGGTTTCCCTGGCCAGATCCGGCGACCAATCGACGTGCGATAGCTGCGCGATCAGTTTCAATCCAGGATTGGCTTGAATGGCTTCCAAAACGCCCTGACTCATTGCCTTTGCGTTCGAGTCGTTTGGTTGTCCCATGATCAAGGCGACATTCCCTTCGACTTTCCCGCGTTTTTCCTGAAACCACCTGACCATCGCGTCTCCCTGTAGTTTACCGACCTGCCAACTGTCCTGCATCACCATGATGTCCAATGGGCCATTCATCAGTAGCGCGTCATAACCAACGACCTTGACTCCTTTTTGGTTCGCCAAGCGTACCAGCGCGCCCGCGGTGTCGGTGTTTACGGGTTGGAGCACGATGACATTGCATCCCTCTTCCAGCATCCGCTCGAATTGTTGCAGTTGAACCAATTCGTTGTTGCCGCTGGAATAGAAGATGACCTTGGCGCCCAATGACTCGGCGCGCTCGATGAACCGGGCTTTGTCGGTTTGATACCGCTCTTCCTGCATGG
>DGFE01000055.1:0-190 GCA_002391525.1 Competibacteraceae bacterium UBA3908 | reverse complement strand
GCATCACCGTCTGGATCATGAGTAAAAATCTTTTTTTTAACATAGGGTTATCCTTATGATAATCTTACCGGCCACTGAATGGATCGAAGTGGTAACGGATTATCCCGGAGCAGACAAACGCCTGCTCCGATAGATCTGGCGTCAGGCGCGCTTTCTTTTGCTCAACACATCAAACCATACCGCCAGAATG
>DGFE01000091.1:348-2830 GCA_002391525.1 Competibacteraceae bacterium UBA3908 | reverse complement strand
AGATGTGTATAAGAGACAGGCGTCGAACTGTGCAACGACATTATTCGCGAGGAGATGGAGGAAAGCGCTCCCGTCACCACCAGCAAGTTGCCCAAGCCACACGATATCAACCGGGTCCTCGATGAATACGTCATCGGCCAGGAGCGCGCCAAAAAAGTCCTCTCGGTCGCGGTCTACAACCATTACAAGCGGTTGGAGCTCCAGCGCACCGGCCACGCCAGGAACGCGGAAGTCGAGGTCGCCAAGAGCAACATTCTGCTGATCGGTCCTACCGGCTCGGGCAAGACGCTGCTGGCGGAAACCCTGGCCCGCTTGCTGAACGTACCGTTCACCATCGCCGACGCCACGACCCTGACCGAAGCCGGCTACGTCGGCGAAGACGTGGAAAACATTATCCAGAAGCTGTTGCAAAAATGCGATTACGATGTCGAAAAGGCGCAGACCGGCATCGTCTACATCGACGAAATCGACAAGATTTCGCGCAAATCCGACAACCCCTCGATCACTCGCGACGTATCGGGCGAAGGCGTGCAACAGGCGTTGCTGAAGCTGATCGAGGGCACCGTGGCCTCGGTGCCGCCGCAGGGCGGGCGCAAGCACCCGCAGCAGGAATTCCTGCAGGTGGACACCACCAATATCCTGTTCATCTGCGGCGGCGCGTTCGCCGGTCTGGACAAGGTCATTCGCAGCCGCTCGGACAAGGGCGGCATCGGTTTCTCGGCGGACGTCAAGAGCAAGGACGGCGGCAAGAGCATCGGCGAAGTGCTGATGGAAGTCGAGCCGGAGGACTTGATCAAATACGGTTTGATACCGGAGTTCGTTGGCCGGCTGCCGGTGGTCGCCACCCTGACCGAACTGGACGAGGGCGCCCTGGTGCGGATTTTGACCGAGCCCAAGAACGCGATTGCCAAACAGTTCAACAAGCTGTTCGAAATGGAAGGCAGCGAACTGGAATTCCGCGAGGAAGCGTTGCGCGCGGTCGCCCGCAAGGCCATGGAACGCAAAACCGGCGCGCGCGGTCTCCGCACCATCCTCGAACACATCCTGCTGGACACCATGTATGACCTGCCCGGTATGCAGAATGTCTGCAAGGTGGTGGTCGACGATTCGGTGGTCGAAGGTCGCGCCAAGCCTTATTTCATCTACGAGAACACCGAACGCCGCGCCGCCGGGCATGATTGACGCCGGGATCGGACCACCGATCCATCGGGCCGGCGCCGCCCGTTCAGCCGCCCGGCTTTAACCGCGGAGTGCCCGCCATGAAGCAGAAAGAAACCAACTTCGACAGTTTGCCCAGTCACGCACTGATGCCGGTATTGCCGCTCCGCGACGTGGTGGTGTACCCGCACATGGTCATCCCGCTGTTTGTCGGCCGTGAAAAGTCCATCCATGCGCTCGACCTGGCGATGCAAAGCAACAAACGCATCGTACTGATCGCTCAGCGCAGCGCCGAGGTGGACGACCCCAAGACCAGCGATATCCACACTATCGGTACCCTGTCGAACGTGCTGCAATTGCTGCGGTTGCCGGACGGCACGGTCAAGGTCCTGGTGGAAGGTAGCCAGCGGGTTCGCCTCCATCGCTTCACCGAAACCCAGTCCTGTTTCATCGCCGAAGTCTCGCTGCTGGAGCCGGTGCTGGACGAGCGCGCGTCCCAGGAAGTCCAGGCGCTGATGCGCTCGCTGCTCAATACCTTCGACCAGTACGTCAAGCTCAACAAGAAAATCCCCGGCGAGGTGTTGACCTCGGTCTCCGGCATCGATGATCCCGGTCGGCTGGCCGACACTATCGCCGCCCACATGACGCTCAAGCTGGACGAGAAGCAGAAAATCCTGGAGATCCAGAATCTGCGCGAACGCCTCGAGCATCTGCTGGCCCTGGTGGAAGGCGAGATCGACATCCTGCAAGTCGAAAAGCGCATTCGCGGCCGGGTCAAGCAGCAGATGGAGAAAAGCCAGCGCGAGTATTATCTGAACGAACAGATGAAGGCGATTCAGAAGGAACTCGGCGATCTGGAGGATACGCCCAACGAAATCGAGGAGCTGGCCCAGCGCATCGAAAAGGCCGGGATGCCGAAGGAAGCCAAGATCAAGGCCCAGGCGGAGCTGAGCAAGCTGAAGATGATGTCGCCGATGTCGGCCGAGGCGACCGTGGTGCGCAACTATATCGACTGGCTGGTCAGCGTACCCTGGAAGAAGCGCACCAAGATCCATCAGGATCTGGCGGCGGCCGAGGCGATTCTGGAAGCCGATCATTACGGCCTGGAAAAGGTCAAGGAGCGGATTCTCGAATATCTGGCCGTCCAGCAACGGGCGCGCAAGCTCAAGGGGCCGATCCTGTGCCTGGTCGGACCGCCGGGCGTGGGCAAAACCTCGCTGGGGCGGTCCATCGCCCGCGCCACCAATCGCAAGTTCGTGCGGATGTCGCTGGGCGGGGTGCGCGACGAAGCGGAAATTCGCGGCCATCGCCGCACCTACATCGG
>DGFE01000091.1:0-180 GCA_002391525.1 Competibacteraceae bacterium UBA3908 | reverse complement strand
GGCCATCGCCGCACCTACATCGGTTCGCTGCCGGGCAAGATCATCCAGAATCTGGCCAAGGTGGAAGTTCGCAATCCACTGTTCCTGTTCGACGAGATCGACAAGATGTCCATGGACTTCCGCGGCGATCCATCGTCGGCGCTGTTGGAGGTGCTGGATCCCTGTCTCTTATACACATCT
>DGFE01000211.1 GCA_002391525.1 Competibacteraceae bacterium UBA3908 | reverse complement strand
AGCTGTTGGGTCGCCTGTTCGAGATCGACGGTGTTAGCCTTGGTGTTCAATAGCACTTTCAGTTGGGCCAAGGTATCGGTTACTTGAGTGGTAACCATTTTAGTGTGTACAAAATCCCGTAGGTTTTTTTCCAAATCCGTCAATTCGATCCTGTTGGTTTTGGCATCGGCCAGTAGCTTCAGTTGGGTGATTTCAACACGCTGCTGGGTAGCAAACTCCTGAATGGTAGTTTGTGCTTGAAAAACAATCTTCGCCAACCGAGTGATTCGTCCTGCCACGGAATCGGTTTGAGTATGCCGATAGTCATTTTGCGCTTCCATCGCGCGCAGGCGTCGAATCAAGGCGCTGGAGCGTAGCAGCAGACTGGCTACCGCCATCAGATTCCCTAATACAGGGATATGATAAGCTGATTGTATTATGAAAGGGGCTAGCAGGCCCTTTATCTTTGTATTGATCAGTCGGCCTTCTCGGGAATAGTGCAATCGTCCCAAAATATCGACTTTAGTAAGCGCCCCTTCACGCAGTTTGATCAAATAGTGTTGAAGCCCACTACTATCTGGTTCTCTGTGAAGTAGGGTGAGGAAGGCGTTGCGAATGAAATGCTTGTCACGAAATTGCAGCAGTTCACCCAATGTATAAAATGATTTTTGCTCTAAATAAATGAAAGCTGACGATCCATCGCTTTGAGCAGTTTGAAACTCCTCAAGATTGGCCTGTGCAACTTTTTGCCTCGGCTCTGTCGCTGTCGGTGGCAATAGTCCGGGTATCTGGACTGCCGTTTTGGTGCCTTCCGGTGAATACCGAATGTCTCGAAGAATATCGATTTTGCTGCTCGAGCCGGATCGCAGACGATCCAGGAAACATTGCAAGCCCTCGTCATCGGGTTCGCGTTGCAGCAGTCCACGATAAGCATTGATCAGGAATTCCCTGTCGTCATATCGTAAAAATTCGTCGAGTGTGTAAAACGTCTTGCAGGTGGGCGGCGAGCGGTCGCCAGCGCTGGCAGCGCTTTGTTTGCGCCGCGCCACTTCGTCGCGAATACGCTGCATCAGTTGCTCGATATCGATTTCCGGGCTGAATGTTTCACTCATCGCGGCTCCTGAGGAGTTCACTGGCCCCAACGGCTCGAGATGGGAAGGTAACTGACCCCGATGGCTCGCGGTCCCGATCCTGGAATCACCTGAAATACCAGCGCCTGATTCCACCAGTCATAATTGTTGGCGACATGGGTCTCGCCGCTGTGCAGGGCGAAACTCACGCTGTAATTTCCGACCCCGAGATTCAATGCGGGTAACTCGAATTCCACCCAGCAACTCTCGCCGGCACACAGGTTTTGACGACTGGTGCCCAAATGCCAGGTGTTGGTGCCGAACACATCGTTGCCCAGCCGATCCCGGATCAAAAATCCTACGGTCAATTCCGCGAGTTTTTCGCTGACCACCACGTGCGCCCGAAACCGCACTGGATCGCCGATCCTGACCGCCCTTACGCTGCCATTGGTATCCAGCATATCCACCGTCTGGATCACCGCTGCCTGGTTGCCGGAGCGAATCACGCTTTTCTGTACGTCCGATTCGACTTCGCGAATCTGCTGATCCGCTGCCTGTGTGGCGATAATGGCATTGTAATAATCCAGAATGTTGTCGGGTTCGCCATCCCGGATCAGAATACCCTGGTCGAGCAAAACTGCCCGGCTGCACAGGGTTTTTATCGCGCCAGGGTTGTGCGATACGAACAACAGGGTAGTGCCGGCGTCGCGAAACTGGCGGATTCGGTCGAAGCTCTTGTGTTGGAAGTAGGCATCGCCCACCGACAGGGCTTCGTCCACGATCAGCATCTCTGGGCGCACCGCGGTGGCCACGCTGAACGCCAGGCGCACCACCATGCCGCTGGAATAAGTGCGCAACGGCTGATCGAGGTAATCGCCGATTTCGGCGAACGCTTCGATGGCCGGCATCAGTTCGGTGATTTGTTGGCCGGTGAGCCCTAAAATTTGCCCTCCCATGTAGGCGTTCTGGCGACCGGTGAATTCGGGATGGAATCCCATTCCCAGTTCCAGCAACGCCGCGATGCGGCCGCCGAGTTCGATGCTGCCCTCGCTCGGTTGCGTGGTGCCGACGATCATTTTCAGCAGGGTGCTCTTGCCGGCGCCGTTGTTGCCGACGATGCCGACGGCCTCTCCCGCGCTGACCTCGAAGCTGACTCCCCGCACCGCCCAATGCTGCGCATGGCGCTGACGCGCCGGATTCAGCCATTCCAGCAGCCGCGCCCGATTGTTGGGGTAGCGCTTGTAAACCTTGCCGAGATTGCGAACCCGTAGATAACCCATCACAATTCATCCACGATCTCGCCCACGCGCGCGAGGAATATCCTGGCCGCCAACGCCAATAGCACCAGGGACAGCAGCGCTACCGGCACCAGCGCCAACCAGTCGGGGAAGCGGTGTTCGACGAAAATGGTTTGGTAGGCATGCATCACCGGCCACAGCGGATTGAGGGCGAACAGGTTTTTGATGGCCGGCGACAGGATGTCGGCCACGTAGACGATGGGCGTCAGCCAGAACCAGAATTGCAAGGCGATACCGGTAAACTGCCCTACGTCTCGAAAGAACACGTTCAGGGTACCCAGGATGACGCCCAATCCCAAGGTGAATGCCAGTTGCAGCGCCACGATCACGGGGAAGGCGAGCAGCGCCCAGCCGGGCAGGTTGCCGCTGGTGGCCAGGAACAACAGGAACAGGGTCATCACGATGGCAAAATGCAACAGCGCCGACAGCACCACGATCACCGGCAGACAGGCGCGCGGCAGTTGCGCTTTCTTGATCAAACTGCTGTTTTCCAGGAACACCGAATTCAGCCGCCCGAGCACTTCGGCGAACAAGCCCCAGGGCAGCAGTCCGGCGCACAGATAGATGCTGTAGGCAAAGGCGTTGTCTTCATGTCCCGACAGGCGGGCGCCCATGACCTGGGAAAACACCAGGGTATAGATCGTGATCATGGCCAGGGGGTTGAGCACCGCCCAGACCCCGCCCAACACCGAACCCTGATAGCGGCCCTGAAACTCGCGCCGTACCGCGCCGAGGATGAACCCTCTGAATTGCCAGAGGGAACGGAACATAATCCAGTCGATCATGGCGTCATGACAGGGTTCCGGGGATGAAACCGATTACCTATCGAAGGATGGCGCATGGCCCTGAATGGCGCCCCATTAAAAAAGCTTTGTGGAACATGCTGAAAGGCAATAGTTTTATCGCGAATGCCGATCATCGTGTCATGTCGGTGATGTGCGATTGGGGATAGATTATGACGAACACGCAAGTATCGTTCGAACGAGGTTTGGCCGTACTGCCCGGAGACTTGCAACAGGCGGTATGGGTACGAAACGGGGGGCTCGCTCCATGGCGCTGAGAGTGCTGGTCATGCTGTGTCTCCTGGCGGCCCAGTCGCCCGCTTTCGGGGCATTGGCGCAATGGTCGGCGCAAGCCGGTGAAGTTCGAGACATGTTCGCGGCCAGTGGCACGGTGATCTACGCCGCCACCTTTGGCGGAGGCCTGTTCAAAAGCAGCGATGGCGGGTTGAACTGGGGTCGGGTGAATACGTTGCCAGCCCGCTATATCCAGCGTCTGGCCGGCAATGGCGGCGTGCTGTACGCTGCCGCTACCACCGGCTTGTTCAAAAGCAGCGACGGCGGCGCCACCTGGAGCCAGCGGCTGTTCGATCCGGTCGCCGTGGTGGCGCTCAATCCCTTCGACTCCAATCAGGTGTTGGCGGGTGTCAACGGCGCCGGATTGTATCGGAGCACGGATGGCGCCGCAACCTTCAGCAATACCGTCGCTGGCCTCGACAGCCTGGATTTCGCCGATCTGCTGTTCGATCCCACCGCGAACAACGGCATCGCCTACGTGGCCACGCGCAATAATCCCGGCAATCCAGCGCTGAATATCGGGGGGGTGTTCAAATCCTTCGATGGCGGTGCGTCTTGGGTGAGCTGGAACAACGGCTTATCCAACAAATTCATCACCTCGCTGGCCGTGGACAGTACGGGAGCCGTCCTGGCGGGGGTGATGGACCCGCGGGATGGCGGCGGCGGTGTTTACCGCCAGTCCGGTGGCGGAGCCTGGTCCTTGGCGCAAAACCTGTTCGGAGTGTTTACGCTGCGCCGCAGCGTCAACAATCCGGCCGTGCTGTGGGCGGGTACCCGGGCGTTGGGAGTATGGCGCTCGACCAATAATGGCCTTACCTGGCAGCAGGCGGTCGATCCGGCGTCCGACCCGGACGTGATGAGCGGCATTTATGCGCTGGCGACCATGCCCGGTCAACCGGCCAGGGTGTTCGCCGCCGTCAAGGGATATGGTCTGTTTCGGTCCGATACCGCCCAGTCGGCCAATTCCCTCCTGGTCAGTCCCTGGCGGTTCTCGGGCGATGGCCTGAAGGCGGATCGGGTGCGGGCATTGACCGGAACCGCCAGTGCCAACACCTTTTTCCTGGGCTTGAAGAGCGGGGGAGCCTGGCGCAGCACCGACGGCGGCGCGACGTGGCTGCCGGCGAACGCCGGTTTGAACATCGGTTATGCGCCCGACCTGATCCGCGGCGTGACCCAACTGTCCGCCAGCGCCAGCGACCCTACCCGGGTCTACGCCGCCTCGGGCGGCAACGATCTGTTCGACGCGGGTCAACCGCTGGGGTTGTTCCGCTGGAATGGTTCGACCTGGACGCAGCTCGGCGAGTCGGGTGTTCCACAGTCGTTCAGTGCCCAGGTCGGCTTGCTGGTTTCGCCCTTCGACGACAACACGGTGTTTTATTCGCTGTTTCCGGGTGCCGAGCCCAACTATGGGCTGTTTCGACGGCAGGCGAACGGAGCGTGGCAGGTGGCGAATGTCTTTGGCGCGCTCGGGATGAGAATCAACGGCGCGCTGGTGAGCGGCGTCACGCCTGGCAGGTTTTTTCTGACCCAGTATGACGATCTTCCCTATTTCACCGCCGACAACGGTGCTACCTGGAACCGCATCGGTGCTTCGAGCACGGGCTTTTCCCGGCTCGAATTCCTGGCGTTGGCGCAGAAACCCACCGCGCCGTCCATCGTGGTGGCGGCCACTACCAATGGCATTTACCGCTCCAGCGATGGCGGCGCCAGCTTTGCCAGGATTGCCGCGACCGGTTTGCAGCGGCTGGTGCTCAGCGGCGTGCGGTATTCGCCCGGTGGTCAATTATTTGGCACGGATCATGCCGGAAATTACTATTGCAGTAGTGACGACGGCATGAACTGGCGTGTCAAGGCTACGCTAAGCGCCACGGTGAATCAGCTCAAACAGTTCGGCAACGCGATTTATTTGCTGACCGACGGCGCCGGTATCTATCAGGACAACACCCCTACCTGCCCCTAGCGGAGGAAAGTATGTGATGAACCAGCGATTGTCGTGGATCGTCGGCGTGCTACTCATTCTGGCGGGTGTGCTGCCCGTGTCGGCCAGTTTTGGACCGGAAGTCAGGATCTCGGCGATCAAGGGTCCTTCGATTTTTCCGCGCGTGGCGGTGGCCAGCGGAATGTTGCATGTCGCCTGGGCCGAATACGTCAACGCCGGCGGTGATCCCGAGATTTATTACAGCCGCAGCCCCGACAATGGCGCGACCTGGACGGCGCCCGTCAACCTGAGTAATGCGTCCGGCCGTCCCGATACCTTGCCCCTGGTCGCCGCCGTGGGCGGCAATGTATATGTCGCCTGGACCTCCGATCCGGTGAACGGCGAGGTCTATTTCCGGCGCAGCGTCAATGGCGGCGCAAGCTGGCAGCCGGTGGTTCAGCTTTCCGCCTCCACCAGCGGTTATTCCCGCGCCACCGATTTATGGGTGGACCGGGCCGGTCATGTGCACCTGGCTTACTACGACACTCGCGGAGTGGGTTATGGCCAGGTTTTCCATCGCCTGAGCTGCGACAATGGCCAGTCGTGGACGCCGGAACAAAATCTGACCCAAAACGACGGCGTGGTGGACAATGAATATCCGCGTATCGGCCAGTTGCCCAGCGGTGCCTTATATCTGGTTTTCCGCAGTACGCGCGCTGGCCGGCCACAGGGGGGATGGCCGCCGTTTACCTTGTTCGGGATGCGGACTCGCGCGGTGGGATGTCCAGGCGGGACGAGCTGGTTTTATCCCGCGCAGGAATTGTCGCCCAGGTATCCGGAGGAATTCGCCCACGTTTATTCGCCCACCCTGCTGACGCTCGCCGATGGCCGTTTGGGATTGGTCTATTGGGATCGGATGCGGGGGAACAACGTGATTTTTCGCCGGGGCGCTCCCGAAAGCCGGGGGTGGGAGGCGCCGGTGGCGATTACCAATTTTCCTGTCACCCAGCCGGAAGCGGATGGGAACGTCGAGGGCATCGCCCCGTCGTTGGCGGAAGCGCCGGGAGTGGCCCTGTACGCGGCGTTTCAACAAACCACGGGAATCATCGAAGGTTTTTCCACCGGCCCGGTGTTGTATACAAGCAGCGGTAACGGCGTCAATTGGACGACACCGGCGCAGGCGCCGACGCGCAGCGACACCATGCACCCGCGGATGACCGCCGGCAGTGGTCGATTGCACTTCGTCTGGGCGGATTTTCGGCATTCCGCCGCAGGGTCCCTTGGCGCCGAAATTTATTATCGCAATTTCACGCTCCCACCCCCGCCGGCTATCGCCAATCTCATCACCCGCTACTACCAATCGATCCTCGGTCGCGCTCCGGATGCGGGTGGCCTGGCGTATTGGCAAGGCGAAATCGCCCGGCTGCAAGGGCTGGGGGTGGACATCCAGGAAGCCTTCCGGGTGCTGGCCGGCCAGTTCTTCACCAGTCCCGAGTATCTGGCCAGAAACCCCAGCAACACCCAATACGTCACCGACCTGTATCGGACCTTCTTCAACCGCGCGCCCGACAGCGGGGGGTTGAGCTACTGGACCGGGCAACTGACGGCGGGGATGCCGCGCAGCGTGGCGCTGTATTCCTTCCTGTTCTCCCCCGAGTTCACCGCTTATATGCAGGGATTGCTGGGTAATACCGGTAGCCGGGGCGAGGTCTATGCGGTGGTGGACTTCTACCGGGGGTTTCTCAACCGCCTGCCCGACAGCAGCGGCTTTGGCTACTGGCTGGCCCGGTTCCGCGCCGCGCAATGCCAGGGCGCGACGGCGGTGAATGCCGAGGTGGAAGCCATCTCCAGCCAGTTCGCCACCAGTCCGGAATACGGCAGCCGCCAGCGCAATAACAGCAACTATGTGGCGGATTTGTACTACGCCTTCCTGCGCCGGGGTGGCGAGCTGAGCGGCTTCAACTTCTGGGTGACGCAGTTGAACACGGGTGCACAAACCCGCGAGCAGGTGCGGCGCAGCTTCCTCCAGTCTCCCGAATTCCAGGGCCGCGTCCAGCAGATCATTGGCGCGGGTTGTATCAACTGAGTATTTCAACTTTTTTCGAAGGAGTAACGCCTGTTCTGCAATAAGAAAATCTGCCGCCAGCATTGGCTTACCGGCTTCTTGTATTGTCGCGATCTTTTGGTTTGGTTGCGTTGGAACGAAATGATTAAAATCCGGAGCGTTCGAGGTGCATATGTTATGGCACTGTGATTTAACTCGATTTTTTTGCTCAATCGCGAAGTTGACCGTTGCCTTTTTTGTTTGGATTGTTGGAGTTCAAGCGGGTCAAGTCACTTTAAGGTGGGATCCCGATCCCGATCCTGCCTTGGGGGGTTACCGCATTTACTATGGGCCAGCGAGCAGAAATTACTCGTCTGTTGTCGATGTCGGCAGAACGACGATCTATACCCTGTATAATCTTGTCGATGGGCGGCTTTATTATTTCGCGGCTACTGCCTATGACAGCAGCGGAACCGCTGAAAGCGGCTTGTCCAACGAGGTAAGCTTGACGATTACTCCCACCGTTTTGTCGCCCAATGTCAATGTGCTGATCACTCATTATTATCAACGCATCCTGGGGCGTACCGCCGATTCCAGTGGCTTTGCCTATTGGCAAGGAGAGATCACCCGCTCGCACGGGCTTGGCATCGATGCGCAGGAAGCCTTCCGGGTGATGGCCGGGCAGTTTTTCGCCAGCGCCGAATACCTCGGTCGCAACACCACCGATACCCAATACGTCACCGACCTCTATCGGACCTTCTTCGACCGCAATCCCGACAGCGGGGGCCTGAGCTACTGGACCGGGCAATTGAGAGCCGGGCTGCCGCGCAGCGTCCTCATGTTCTCCTTCCTGTTCTCCGCCGAGTTCGCCAGCTACATGCGAGGGATCCTGGGCAACACCGGCAGCCGGGGCGAAGTGTACGCGGTGGTGGATTTCTACCGGGGCTTCCTCGACCGGATGCCGGACCCCAATGGATTCAATTACTGGCTGGGGCGGTTCCGCGCCGCGCAATGCCAGGGTTCCAGCGCCGTGGTGGCGGAAGTGGACAGTATTTCCCGCCAGTTTTTGGCCAGTACCGAATATCTCAACCGCCAGCGCGGCAACCGCGACTACGTGGCGGATTTGTATTACGCCTTCCTGCGCCGGGGCGGAGATTTGAACGGCTTCAATTACTGGGTAACGCAATTGAACACGGGCGCGCGCAACCGCGATCAGGTACGCCGGGATTTCATCCAGTCTCCGGAGTTCCAGAGTCGCGTCCAGCAGATCATCAGAGCGGGCTGTTTCAGTTGAGATGGGTCGAAATGAATAGGGCTGGTCTTGAGAACTCGACGATGCATCGGCTTCGTGCATCGAGCAGGCTGTGGGCGGCTCTTGTTTCGATGCCGATTCCTGTCGTGTTGCTTCTTGGCCTGCTGTCGCTGCTTGCTTGGTCCGGTGGCGCCGGTGCCGCCATTGGCGCCCCGACGTTGAAATGGTCGCGCTGCTGGCCGGGATCGTGGTGCGAGACCGGCTGGTACGCCTCGCCCGCCGTCGCCGACATCGATAACGATGGCCAAGTGGAGGTGCTGTGGGGCGGCTATACGTTGATGGCGGTGAACGGCGCGACCGGCGCGGTCGAGTGGCACGCCAGTTCACCGGGTGGTAGCCGGCTATGGCCGGGTATCGTCGTCGCGGACCTGGATAACAACGGTACGAGGGAAATCGTCACCGGCGATGGCTCGGGCTACCTCTCGGTTTATACGGGCAGTGGCGCGAATTATCCCGGTTGGCCGGTTCGGCCGACCGGCGACAGCCGGGAAATCCGCAGCTTGGCGGTAGCCGATCTCGACGGCAACGGCGATCTGGAAATCATCGTCTGTTCGACGCGCGCGGATAATCAGTGGTTCGTGTACGAGCACACGGGCGCGTTGCGCAGCGGTTGGCCGAAAATGACGGATGGCGACAGCAGCGGTTATGCCGCCGGTTGCTACAACGAAAACGTCGGGGTGGCCGATCTCGACGGCGACGGGCGCGGTGAAATCATCGGCCCGAACGACACTCACTACACGGCTGCGTTCAACGACGACGGTTCGCCGGTGCGCGCGAATGCCATTTACGGCACGGTCGGCGGGCAGAACAAACCGTGGGCGCGGGTGGGGGTTCACGTCGATCACGCGGTGGATTTGCGGGGATACGCGAATTGTGGAACCGAGCACCGGCCCAATTTTGCCAACTCCGCGCCTTCCATCGCCGACCTGAACGGCGATGGCGTACTGGAAATCGTCATCGTCGGCAACGTATACAACTGCGGCACGGATCCGTACACCGATCTGTACGAGATGCCGTTCATCTTCAAGGCGGATCGAACCCGCTGGTCGGGGAATGGTTTCGACTGGACGGCGCTCCCCGCGCCCGACGCCAACGCCGCGCCTTTAACCGAAGACTACAACCTCATCGAGAACAATCAGCCGAACCCGGTCATCGCCGATCTGGACGGCGACGGTTTCAAGGAAATCCTGTATCCCTCCTACGATGGGCGCCTGCACGCTTACTGGCTCGACAAGATCGAAAGGTACAACTGGCCGTTCGAGGTGTATGCAGAGGGGTTGTATTACCGTTTTGCGTCCGAACCGCTGGTCGCCGATCTGGACGGCGATGGCAAGGCCGAAGTCATTTTTACCACCTGGACGCAGAAGGGCAGTGATCAGCGCGGCAACCTCAAGATCGTCAACTGGCAGGGGACGCAGTTGTTCAGCGTGCAATTGCCGCCGACGGGCGCCGATTCGGGCGGCGCATTGCCGGCGCCGACGCTGGCCGACATCGACGGCGATGCCGATCTGGAAATCGTGATCGGTTCGACGCACACCGGCCTGCTGGCTTACGACGTGCCGGGTACCGCGAATGCGAAGGTGCTGTGGGGAACCGGGCGTGGTAGTTATCAGCGCACGGGGCAGGCGTTCAAGAATCCGCTGGTCGTACCCCTCATCCAGCGCTACTACCAATCGATTCTCGGTC
>DGFE01000104.1:702-14877 GCA_002391525.1 Competibacteraceae bacterium UBA3908 | reverse complement strand
CTCCAGACCGGCTGCTCCACGGTTGGCCCCCTGGGCGTCTCGGGTTTCGCCGTCTGGGGTGAAACCGTGGCCCGCGCCGGCGCCGCCGATACCAGCGGCGCGTTCGCCAACAGCAACCCTAACCCAATCGCCACGGTCGGCAGGAATCGCCTTCGCATCGTCATGACTCCTGGAAACCATCAGGACTTAGGCAAATCGTATGATGGAATACTACCCGCAGGTGTAGCAGGTGTAAGGTGGGCAATGCCCACCCTACATACTACCCGCAGGTGTAGGGTGGGCATTGCCCACCTACTGACCATAAAACAAAAACGGCGCACCAAGGTACGCCGCTTTGATCGCCGGCACTACCGCATCGCGGGGTACCGGCGGTTGTCGCTTCGGTCAGTCCGCGGTCGGAGCCGGACGCGGGAAGACGATACCGCGCTCGTGCGCCAGCTCGGTCTGCACCTGGTCGGCGACCGCACCGCCGCCGATGCCGATCAAACTGAAGGCGAAGCCCGCACGCGACAGTTCACCCGGAGTAACCGAGGAGTCGGCGTTGAAATCGGTGACGCCGAACAGCACGAAACCGGTGTTCACCGCATTGCCGATGGCCGAAACGCCCGCGTTATCGGTGTTGGTGTGGATCAGGCCGTCGCGGATGACGCCCGTGAACGGCAGCCGCACCGTGGCTTCGGGACCGACATCCAACACGTTCAGCTCGTTGGGGATGCTGGTCCTGGCCGAGATCGCCCGCTCGTCGGCGTCGAACACCAGGATGTTCTGGACATTACGCGCATCGTTGTTTTCCGGGAACCACAACACCATGGTGGTGTTGCCTCTCAGAGCCGGATCCAGGAAGTACCGCAGGCTGAACAGCGCCGTCTGGCCGGTCCCGGCGCTGGGCAGCAACATACCGGCGGTAACCGGATTCACGTTGGCCAGGAACGCGCCTGCGTGGTCGATCTCGTCGCCCGCCGTGCCGTCGGCGCTGTCGACCAGCGGCAGGATGGGGATATAGGCCTGCGAAGCCCAGTTGCCGCGGATCTGATAAGCGGCACCGTACAGAACCATGTGGCTCTGCGTGGCATCGCCGGCGGCGTTGTCGGTGATGACCATGTAGCCTGGCCGGTTCTGCGCGCTGGGCAGGGACTTGCTGTCGATGATGTAGTTCCAGTCGATGCGCACGAAGTCTTCGCAGGTCACCGGGATCGTGTCGTTCACGACCTCGTTGCTCTCGACATCGAAGAAATACCAGTGCAGCCGCGCACCGCTCCTGTTGCACCCCAACGAATCCAGTTTTCCTGGCGACAGGGTGCCGACGCCGACATGGGGCGGAGGAGCAACGCTGGTGCTCAGATCGGCAAACTGAGCAGTGTTGCTGTTCGCCACGCTGGCGACGGTCACACCGATCAGGGTGTTGACAACGGTGTTGCCCGCCTTGGCGGCAATCACATACGGAATCAACAGCGCGTCACCAGGCACGCCCTGGAGAACCGCGTGAGCGGCGCCAGAGGCGCCAAGGGCAGAGGCAACCGCCGCCGCCACACCAATTTTCTTGAAATTCGCCAACATGTCGTAACTCCTATAGGTTGCTTCGCACGAGCGCTTTAAACAAAAACAGAGTCTGACTACCAGTATGAGACTACATGGGAAATCAGCCGGTGTCAACATAACAACATAATTTTGTTGTTTGCGCAACAGCTTTTATCCATACAACAAAAAAAACCGGTTGCCGTATTTATAAATAGAACAGCCACGAAATGCAAGGATTCCCTTGTATCTTACAATGCCCGTCAGAGTGTGGTTGCAAATATACAACAATTTTCCCGGCCTCGCTCAGGACGCAGGCACCATCGGTGCGATTTCCTTCATCTTGCGCCTGATCTCGTCGGTGACCTGCCTGGCTTCCTGGCTGTCTCGCACCACCCGCGGCGTGATCAGCACGATCAGTTCGGTGCGCAACATCTCCTCGTTGGTGCCGCCGAACAACGCCCCCAACACCGGAATCTTGTACAGCACCGGCAGACCACCCTGCGAGCCGGAGCGATTGTCCCGAATCAGGCCGCCCAGCACCAGGGTCTGGCCGCTCTGGACCACCACCTTGCTGGTCACGCTGCGCTGCAGAAAAGTACGCTGATTGTCCACCGATGTGTCGGGCGCTCCAACGTCGATCACTTCCTGCTTGATCTCCATGTTCACCATGCCGCCGGAATTGACCCTCGGCAACACCTCCAGCAACACGCCGGTATCCTTGTAATCATAGGATTGGAGGTTACCCGTGCTGGTCGAGCTGGTGATTTGGCCCCGAATCGGCTGCTGGGTCCCCACCCGGATCACCGCCTGCTGATTGTCCACCACCATCACCTGAGGCGAGGACAGCACCTTGACCTTGGAATCGCCGGCCAGTGTGTTCAGCAGAGCCCGCACAAAGCCCGCGCTGTCCGTGATCGCGTAGGAAAACGCACTCGACTCCCGCCCTTCGAGCACCTCGTTGATGGTGAGGTCGTCGGCGTTGAGCCCCAACGATCCCGTGCCCTTGAAATCCTTGCCATTGTTGGTGCCGACGCCGTTGTTGAAAAACCATTGTAGCCCATATTGCAGCTTGCCGGTCAGCGTCACCTCGGCGATGGTCGCTTCGATCAGCACCTGGCGGGGCATCACATCCATTTTTTGCAGAGTGCTGACGATCCGCTCGTAGTTCTGGTTGGTGGCCCAGATCAGCAGCGAATTGTTCTCGGTGTCGGCCACGATGCGCACTTCCTCCATGCCCGCGCTGGGTCCGCCGGAACCCAGCGTACCGACGCCGCCCCCGCCCGGCGCGCCACCGGCGCGGCCACCGGCGCGACCGCCGGTGCGACCGCCGACGGATGGCGTGGAGCCCCCGGTGGAGGATCCGCCCAGCGAGGAGGATGAACCTCCCAACGACGACGCGCCCCCCAGGGATGACGACCCGCCACCCAATCCCGAACCGGAACCGCCCGACAAGCCGCCATCGGCGCCCAAACCGCTGCCAGCCGTTCCCGAGCCGCTGGACAACTGCCCCCCCCTGAGACCGGGCGCCAGCTCGCCCCCCCGGCCACCGCCGCCGCTACTCAGGTTGAACAGGCCGTTGAGCAGTTCGGCGATGTAGTCGGCCCGGCTGTTCTGCACCTGATAGGTATACAACCGCTCGCCGCCGACGCCATCCAGTCGCTCGATCCAGACGGCCACCTCCTTGAGATATTCCGCCTGCGGCGTCACCACCAGCACCGCGTTCAGCTTGCTGAGCGGCACGAACCGGAGCAGTCCGGCGACCGGCGTCCCGGAGCCCTCGCCCAACAACTGATTCAGGTTGGTCGCCATGGCCTGGCTGTCCACGTTGCGCAGCCGGAACATGCCGATGGACATCCCCTTGAGCCAGTTCACGTCGAAGGTGTCGATGGTGCCCTGGACATTGTCCAGTTCCTGCGGCGTGCCGGCCAGAATCAGCAGATTGCGGGCGATATCCGCCCGCAGCACCCCGCCTTCGGGCAGAAACGGAGTGATGATGGTTTGCATCTCGACGGCGCTGACGTAGCGCAGCGGCACGATCCGCACGCCGTAACCCACCTTGCCGCCGCCCAGCCGCGGAGTCAGATTGCCCTTCTGCACGGCGCCCGCCGCCGGAACGATCCGGTACATCCCGCCGTCGCGGACCAGCACCGCGTTGCTCATCCGCAATATCGTCTCCAGGGTCGGCAACAATTGATCCCGCGCCAGCGGCCGGCTGGTCTGCACCGTCACCTCGCCCTGCACCTGCGGATCGACCGTGTAGTTCTGCTTGAGGGTGTCGAAAATGACCTTGACCACGTCGCGGATATCGGCACCCTCGAAATTCAGGGTCACCTCGCCCGGCGCGGCCGGGGCGACGGGCGTCGGCTTGGCGGCAGCCTTCTTGTCGATGAAAGTGCCCGTGCCCGGCAGGATCGTCGCCGGTCTGGGCGCGGCGATCAGCGTGTCCTGGACGGCTCCGGTCGGCTCCGGGGAAGCGAACGGCGTCACGGTCAGGCGAGGCGCGCCACCGGTGGCGGGCGGGCGATCCGGTGTTGCCTCCTGGACATCCTGGTCGGACGGCGGCGTCGCGCACGCGCTCAGCAACAACGCCAGCAGCGCGCCGGACAGCGGCGGGAGCGGTTTTTTTTTCATGAACACATTATCCATCGTTGGGTGGCGGCGGAAACGCGGGCGTCAGGATCGACTGCGGCAACTCCGCCGGCTGGGGCGCAACCGGTACGCTGGTCGCTGGAACCGCCTCCTGCGGCGGTTTGGCGCCAGCAGCCCGTCCGGCTCGCGGTCCGGTCGGCCTTTTCGGGCGCGCCAACGTCAGTTCCTGCGTTACTCCGCCCCTGCGCACCACGACCCGGTTGGGAAAAATCGCTTCCAGCCGCCATTCTCCCACCATATCGCCCAGCCTGACCCGCGCCGTCCGGGCGTTCGGCTCTTCCGGACGCAGCAGAGCCGCCTTCTGGTCCGGCGTAATCATCACGCCGAGCAGCATGAGCCTTTGCTCGGGAGCGGACACCGGTTTTTCCGGCGGCGCTTCCTCGGGGACGGCGGGTTCGGGCCGACGGGTGGGGATGAACAGGGGGTGAGCGACGATCTCGCCGTACTGATCCAGCGGCGGCAACTGAAACGGCTGCGTCGCCGCCACCGCTGGCAACTCGGGAGGCCGTTGCGCCGCGGCGGCCTGCGCCGGCGGTCGCGGCGGATGCGTCAGTTGCCAGAACACGGCCACGGCCGCCAACCCCCCGATCAGCAACCACGACAGCAGGCCCACGGTTCTGGCCGACATTCAGCTCCCCTCCTTGCGCAGATAGCCGGAAACCTCGAACTGAACGGTCAGCTGGATCCGGCTGTAGCTCGCCAGCCGGCCACTGGCGAGCCGCGGCCGGTTTTCCCGCGCCGTCACGTCCAGATTATCCACGAACAACAGCGGCGTCTGCGCTTCGAGCGCGTGCAGGATTTTCTGCAAGCTCTCGGTATCGCCCGTCATGGCCGCGCTGACCGTCACCTTCACGGCGTTTCCTTCCTCCGCCGGCGGCAGCGCCTGCGTGCTGCGCAAGGTTCCGCCCGCCGCCTCGACCACCGTCTTGACCCGCTGCTGCAACTCGGCGGCCGCCAGCGATGGCGCGGATTGGGGCAGGTATTGAGCGGCGGCGTTGCGATCCTGCTGAATGCCGGCGATCAACCGCTGGATCGGCTCGCGGCTCGCGGCCATCCGTTCCAACTGCTCCAGACGCCCCTGCTGCTGTTCCAGATGGGTCCGATAATAGCGGTAACGGGCGATCAACGCCTGATCCACCAACAGGTAGAACACGCCGGCCATGAGCAGCGCCAGCAGCGCCAGGGCCGCCAGGCGCTGACCCCAGCCGGGCCGGTTCGCGGCGGCCATCAGGGCTCCCCACCGATGCGGGCGCCCAGCACGAAACGCTCCTTGCCGGTCCGGGGATCGGTGGTCACCGGCGACGCGAATCCCGCGCCGTTGAACAGTTTCGAGGATTCGACGATGCCGATCAGCGCCGACGCCTTGGCGGACTGGCCGATGAGCTGCACGGTATCGCCCTTGATCTGCACGCGCTCCAGCCAGGTGTCGTCCGGGAGAATCAGGGTCAATTCCCGCAACAGATCCACCCTGGGCGGCAGGGTCTCCTTCTTCCGCGCCAACATCCGGGAAGCCTCCAGGGTCTGGTCAAGCTGATTGCGCAAGGTCAGGGTTTGATCCGCCGCCTGCCGCAATTGCCCGACCTTGTTCATCACCCCGATGACCAGCAACCGTTGCTGCCAGATCGGCAGGATCACGGCCGCCGCGATCAGCAGCAGCGTGACGACCATCAGGGCCGCGTGCAACCGTCGTTCCCAAAAACCGCGCCGCGCGCGCTGCTCCGGCGGCAGCAGATTGAGGCCGGGACGGCCACCGGCCACATCCAGCGCGTCCGGCTGCAACCCCTGCTGCCGCAACTGGGCCAATACCGGATCGACGCCGACGCGCGGCAAGACGGTCAGCTCGACCCGCAACCGGCGCTGCTCGGGCTGGCGTTCCAGCACGGCCACGTCGTAGTAAACCTGGGCGGCGGCGAACGGTGTCAGCCGGTCCATCTCGAATCCCGCTACCTGGCGCGGATTTTTCTCGGCGGCCAACGGCAGCGACAAGGTTCGGATCAAGGCCTGGCCGGCGGGAAAGCGCAGCGCCAGCTGACCGGGTTTCTCGGCTCTGAACCAGCCCGCCACGGCATTCCAGTCGGGCGACGACCCGTCCAGTCGCTCCAGTTCCTGCGCCTGGCCGGCCTCCTCGCGCAACAGCACGCACTCGCCGTCGCTCACCGCGACCACCAGCCGTCGCGACGAGCCGGCCAGCCAGCGGCGAACGCCCGCCGGCAACCAGGCCAGCAAGCCATCCCGCCACCATCGCCAGAAGGCGCTCCCGCTCCAGCGGGGGGTGATTTTCGATACCTGCAACCGCGATGACACCTGTGAAGAGACTCCGCGAACGTCAAGGGTGACAAGCTTTCGTCAGCGCCCCTCGCGCCACGCCAGCAACCGTAAATCCTGGCCGGATAACCGGCCCTGTGCGTCGGCGACGGCATGCACGATCACGGTCGTTCCAGACTCCGTCTCCGCCGCGACCGTTACATGATAAACGCTGGCGCGTCCCCCGGAAAAAAAGGATTGGCCGCTGTTCCGTGGCAGTGGCGGCGGTGGCGAACCCTCGGCGGCGGCGCGGGCGCGCGCCGCAACGTAATCGACAACGGTCCGTTCGTCCAGCCCCAATGCCCGCAACAGCCAGGCCGGCGCCAGTTCCGGGCTCACGCCGACATGGTTCGAAAACACGGTGACCGCCCCGGCGATTCGCTCGTAAACGTCCTTCGGGATGCCCAGAACCCGCTGCAACTCCTCAACGCTCTCGAAGCCGGCCTGTTTCGATCCAGGTCGGCCAACCGCGCGATTGACGCCGCCCGGCCGCCGCCGGTCCGGTTCCCGCCAATCCAGAATCACCTCGGCCAGGCGGTCCTGGTCGCGCGGGTCCACACCCGCCGCCGCGAACAACGCCTTCAGCAGCTCGGCACTGGCGCTATTCAGATTCACCAGCCCGCTGGCGTTGGTCACCTGAATTCGCAACCGTCCTCCGCCGAACGCCCAGTCGTGCGGATCGCCGCTGGGCGGCCAGCGCCGGCGGCCCGTTTCGGGATCCAGTTGCCAGGCCAGCGCATAGGCGACTCCCGCCTCGGCCAGGGCCCGGGCTTGCGCCCGCTCGACCACGCCGGTCGCCAGCCGGGTTTCGACCCGCATCGAATCGGCGAAGCCGCCGGCCATCACCGCCAGCAGCGTCACGATCCACAGCACGATGACCAGCACCATGCCGCGTTGCGCGCCCCGGCGACCCCCATCGCGGGAACCTGTACTCATCGCCGGGGACCCTCGACCAGGGCGACCACCAGATCGGGCCAGGGCTCGTCATGCCAGTTCAGGTTCAGGCGCACCAGCTGTGGCCGCCGCTCGCCGCCGGTCCAGTCGGCGCGCCAGCGCGGCGATTCCTCGTCGTCTTCCCGCTCGGGACCGAAATAGGCCCATTCCACGGCGGACACGCCCTCCAGCAGCACGGTCTCCCGTTCCTCGCCGGCGGACGGGTCGTCGGGCCGGTACGGTCGCCAGCGCAGCCACAACTGGCCTTCGCCGGCTTCGACCCGAATCCGGTACAGCCCACCCTGCCCCAGTTGGGTCAACAGCGGCGCCACGAACTCGATGCCGGTCGGCTGGCCCGAGAACGCGACCACCTCTTCCCCCCGGTCGTCAGGCTGGTAAACCGTCATCGACTGCGCCAACTGGCGGCGCAGAAATTCCTGCGCCAGCCGCAGGCGGTTGGTGGCCTCGGCGCGCGCTTCGCCGCTGTCCCAACTGTTCAATCCCAGCCGCAGACCGCTGTACAGCACCACCAGCACCAGGCTCATCAGGGTGATGGCGACCACCAGTTCCAGCAGGGTGAACCCCGATTGCCGGCGATTCGGACTTCGCTGGACCGCCACCATCAACGGCGTCCACTCGGCGGTTCGCGCGGCGCCAGTCGCAGCGTCTCCAACGTCACGGACCGCGGCTGCGTCCCGCCCGGCCAGAACACCTCGACGCTGACCCGCCAAGCCCGGACCCCGGTCTTCTCGGGATCCGGCATTCCCTCGGCGTAGGCGCTCACCGTGCCGCGCCAGGAAAACCGGTCGTTGATCGGACCGGAACGGCTCCCTTCGTCGAGCGGCGTTTCGCGGCCCATGGCGGCCAGGATCGATTCGGCGTACAGCGTCGCCAGGGTGTAATCGTCCGCCGTACCGGCGTTGCGCAGCCCGGTGGCGAACACTTGCAGCAGCACGCCGAGCGACACGCCGAGGATGGCGAAGGCCACCAGCACTTCCAGCAGGGAAAAGCCACCCTGGCGCCATCGTCGGCTCACGGCTGCGCGTCCTGTTCGACGATGGCGATGGCGCCGGTCAGCCAGTCCACGTTGATCCGGTAGGCCAGCTTCGGACCGCTGACGGTGATGGCACCGCCGGTGGAACCGCCGTCCGGGAAGAAGCGGATATTGCCGGTCGCGGCGTCGAGCAGTTCCGACTGGGCGGTATAGAGCCTGAGCGCCACGCTGCCCGGCAATGCGATTTCACGGGGGTCGCCGCTCACCGCGAAGCGGCGTTGGGCCAGATCGAGGGTCAGGACCGCCTCCCGCTGGCGGGTGACCGCTTCGTTGCGGGCGTTGCGCAGACCGGCGGCCAGTTGCCGGGCCGCGCCGCGCAGTTCGGTGGCGCCGCTCATGCCGGAGAGCAGCGGCGGGACCAGCGCGACCAGCAGCACGCCGATCACCAGCGCCACCAGGATTTCCAGCAGGGTGAAACCCCGCTGCTCCCTTTTCATGGTTGCCCGCTTCAGCCGGACCGCCCTACTGCCAACTCACCACGTCCTGATTCTCGCCATCGCCGCCCTCGGCGTTGTCGGCACCCAGCGAATACAGATCGAACGCCCCGCCATGCTGGCCGGGCGAGCGGTACTGATAATCGTTGCCCCAGGGATCCTTGGGGATGATGTTCTTGCGCAGATAGGGACCGTTCCAGCGGGTCGCGCCCCCCGGCGGCGCGATCAGGGCCTGCAACCCCTCATTAGTGGCGGGATAGCGCCCCACGTCCAGCCGGAACGCATCCAGCGCGGTGCTGAAATCCTCGATCTGCAGCTTGGCGGTCTTGGTGTTGGCTCCGCCCAGATACTTCATGACCTGCGGGCCGACCAATCCGGCCAGCAGCCCGAGAATGACCAGCACCACCAATAGTTCGATCAGGGTAAAGCCGCGCGAATGGCGAAAATGGTCTTTATGTCTCATCGATCAAACACCCAAAAAGTCATTTGCGGGTCGGGCCAGCCATGCGGTACCCGTTCAATCCCCCCCTTTGAAAAAGGGGGGTTAGGGGGGATTTCCGGCTTGTTGCCCGCTCAAAATCCCCCCCGACCCCCCTTTACGAAAGGGGGGAGTGAACGCT
This sequence comes from Competibacteraceae bacterium UBA3908, assembly GCA_002391525.1. Taxonomy (GTDB): domain Bacteria; phylum Pseudomonadota; class Gammaproteobacteria; order Competibacterales; family Competibacteraceae; genus Competibacter_A. The sequence continues at coordinate 5,365 of DGFE01000104.1, read as the reverse complement.
TACGCCACGCGCAACCCAGCCGGCAGCAAGATCAGAAAGCCAGCTCGTTCAGGCTGAGGATCGCCACCAGGATGGACATGATGATGCCGGCGATGATCACCCCCAAACCCAGGATCAGGGCGGGCTCCAGCAGGGTCAGCAGACGTTTGACGGCGGTCCGGACTTCCTCGTCGTAGGTATCGGCCACCTGCAGCAGCATCTCCTGCAACTGGCCGGTCTCTTCGCCGACCCGGATCATCTGCACCGCCAGCTTGGGAAAACTGCCCGTCTCCGACAAGGGTTCGGCCAGCCCCCGGCCGGTCTTGGCGTGCTCGGCCACTTCGCCCAGCGCCGCCGCCAGCACCTGATTGCTCAAGGTCTCCCGGACGATGGTCAGCGCGCTGAGCAACGACACGCCGTTGCCAAGCAAGGTTCCCAGCGTCCGGGACAGGCGCGCGGTTTCCACCTTGGCGATCAGGTCGCCGAACAGCGGCAACCGCAGCAAGCGGCGATCCCAGCGGGCGCGGCTGTCCGGCTGGCTCAACTGCCAGCGTCCCGCCATGACGATCAGCCCGATGACGATCAAACCCGCCCACCAGTAATGCCGGAAACCCTCGCCGACGGCGATCACGATCTGCGTCGCCAGCGGCAGTGCCTTGCCGGCGTCGGCGAACAGTCGCTGGAACTGTGGCACCACGAAGGCCAGCAACACGATGACCGACAGCGCCGCCACCGTCAGCAGGATGACCGGATAGATCAGCGCCGAGGTCACCGTTTCCCGCAGGGCTTGCGACCGTTCCAGGAACTCGGTCAGCCGTTTCAGCACCGTTTCCAGCGCCCCGCCCGCCTCGCCGGCGCGGATCATGTTCAGATAAAAACGCGAAAACGCGCCCTGCGCTTCCAGGGCGTCGGCCAGCGTCGAGCCGCCGCGCACCTTTTCCTGCACCCGCTCCAGCAGAGACTTGCTCCGCTCGTCCTCGGCCACGCCGATCAGAATGGTCAACGCTCGATCCAGCGGCATGCCGGCGTGGAGCAGGCTGGCCAATTGCTGGGTCAACAGGGTGACAGCCTTGCGGGATAAAGCCGGGCGTTTGCTGAACAACGGCTGAACGAGACCGCCGCGCAGCCAACCGCCCCTGGCCTCGTTGACGGCCAGCGGCAGCAGACCCTGATCGCGCAGGCGCTCGACCGCCGCGTCCGGGGTCGGCGCCTCCAGATAGTCGCGCAGCACCTCGCCGGCGGCGTCCACCGCCTCGTAGCGATAGCGGGGCATTTAGGCCTCCTGCTCCTGCTGGGTGGTCACCCGCAGCACTTCCTCGATGGTGGTCAGGCCGGCGACCGCTTTACGCAGCCCGTCCTCGTACATGGTGTCCATGCCCTCCTGCTGGGCTTCGGCCTGGAGTTCGGTGGCGTCGGCGTGCTTGAGCACCAGCCGGCGCAACGGATCGCTCATCACCAGGAATTCCATGATGGCCGCCCGACCCCGGTAGCCGGTTCCGCCGCACTGTTCGCAACCGACCGGCTTGTAGAGGGTAACGTCGCGAGCATCGGTAAAACGGTGCAGCCGCATTTCCTCCACCAGCTCCGGCAAGGCCGGATACGGTTGGCGACAACGGGTGCAGAGCAGTCGCACCAGCCGTTGGGCCAGAATGCCGTTGATGGTCGAGGTCAGCAGATAATCCTCCACCCCCATGTCGAGCAGACGGGTGACGCTGCCGGCGGCGTCGTTGGTGTGCAGGGTGGACAGCACCAGGTGACCGGTCAGCGCCGACTGGACGGCGATGCCGGCGGTTTCCAGATCGCGCATTTCGCCGATCATGATCACGTCCGGGTCCTGGCGGACAATCGAGCGCAGGGCGTTGGCGAAGGTCAGGTTGATCTGCGGCTTGACCTGAATCTGGTTGATCCCTTCCAACTGATACTCCACCGGGTCCTCGACGGTGAGAATCTTCCGTTCCGGGGTATTGATGGTTTGCAGGGCGGTATACAGGGTCGTGGTCTTGCCGCTGCCGGTGGGGCCGGTAACCAGGATGATGCCGTGCGGCAAATGCAGGACTTCCAGAAACCGCCCGAGCGTGCGCGGGCTGAACCCCAGCACCGCGAAATCCAGCACCACGCTGGCCTTGTCGAGGATACGCATCACCACGCTTTCGCCCCACAGGGTCGGCACGGTGGATACGCGCAGATCGATCTCCTTGCCCTGCGCCCGCAACTGAATCCGCCCGTCCTGCGGCAGGCGCCGCTCGGCGATGTTCAGCTTGGCCATGATCTTGATGCGGGAGATGACCGCCGCCGACAGCCGCGACGGCGGCGATTCCACCTCGCGCAGCACGCCGTCCACCCGGTAACGGACCTTGAGCCGGTTCTCGAACGGCTCGATGTGGATGTCCGAGGCCCGCGACTCCACCGCGCGGGCGATCATCAGGTTGACCAGCCGGATGACCGGCGCCTCGCTGGCCAGATCCTTGAGGTGCTGGATTTGCTCCTCGTCGGTCAGATCGTCCGCCAGGCCGATGGAATCGACGATCTGGCCCATCGCCGAGCGGCCGCTGCCATACAACCGCTCGAAAGCCGCTTCGAGTTCCGAGGGAATCCCCACCCGTGGCAGGATGGGCTTGCCGGTGGCCAGCCGCAGCGCCGCCAGCACGTAGTCGTCGGTGGGATTGGCCAGGGCCACGGTCAGCCCCTGCTCGTCCTCGAACAGCGGGATGGCGCGCGCCTCCTTCAGAAAGCGCGGCGAGATGGCACCGTTGGTCACCGGCGCGTCGGGGTAGTCGCCCGGCTTGATCAGCGGCAGATTCAACCGCGTGGCCAGCGCCTCGGCCAGATCGCGCTCCGACACCAGCCCCAGCTTGACCAGCAGCGTGTCCAGCCCCTCGCCGGTGCTGTCCTGCACGCGCCGGGCGCGTTGCAGATCGGCATCGGCCAGTTTCTGGCACCCGACCAGCAGTTCGCCGAGTTCAACCAGCATACAGGGCAAACAACATGGCGGCCAATCCTTCCTGCCACGAACACGGCCGGATGCCGAACCGCGCGCTCAGCCGCGAACAGTCCAGTACCGAATTGGCGGGCCGGGCGGCGGGGGTCGGATAGTCGGCGGTGGTGATCGGGGTCACGGTTCGGACGGGCAGCGGCTCGCGGGCGCGGGCCATTTCGACGATGGCGCTGGCGAAACCGTGCCAGGTGATCGGCGGTTCGCCGCAATAATGATAAACGCCCCAAGCCCGATTGGCGTCGATCTCGCCGACCCGTCCCGCCAGTTCCAGCAAGGCATCGGCGATGTCGCCGGCGTAGGTCGGACAGCCCTGCTGGTCGGCGACCACGCGCAATTCCTCGCGCTCCCGCGCCAATCGCAGGATGGTCCTGACGAAGTTGTGACCCTGAACGCCGAACACCCAGCTCACCCGCAAGATCAGATGGCGGGGCAACAGGCGACGCACCGCTTCGTCGCCTTCCCACTTGCTTTGGCCGTACACGCCCAGCGGCGCGGCGGGGTCGTCCTCGGTGTAGGGAGCGGTCTTGGTTCCGTCAAACACGTAATCGGTGGAAATGTGCAGCAGCGGGATGTTCAACCGGGCGCAGGCGGCGGCCAGATGGGCGGGACCGTCGCGGTTGACGGCGAAGGCCAGCGCCGGTTCCTGCTCGGCCCGGTCCACGGCGGTGTAGGCCGCCGCGTTGACGACCGCGTCCGCGCCGCTGGCGGCCAGTTGCCGATCCACGGCGGCGGCATCGGTGATGTCCAGTTCGGCCACGTCCCAGGCCAGCGCCTCATGGCCGAACATGGGCGCGCGGCGGCTCAGTTCCCAGCCGACCTGCCCCCTGGCGCCGATGATCGCGAGCCGCATGGTTCAGCCCTCGTAGACCGGCAGATTTTCGGGAATCTGCGCGGCCAGTCGCCGATTGTCCCGGTCCTTGTCGGACAACGACACCTCTCGCAGCGGCCATTCGATGCCGATATCGGGATCGTCCCAGGCGATGCCGCGCTCCGACGGTGGATGGTAATAGTCGGTGCATTTGTAGAAGAAATCCGCCTCCTCCGAGAGCACGCAAAAACCGTGGGCGAATCCCGGCGGAATGTACAGCTGACGGTGATCCACGTCGTCCAGCACGCAGCCGTACCAGCGCCCGAAGGTCGGCGAACCGCGGCGAATATCCACCGCCACGTCGAACACCGCGCCGCGCGTCACCCAGACCAGCTTGCCTTGCGGTTGCGTCAATTGATAATGCAAGCCGCGCAACACCCCGCGCCGCGACCGGGAGTGGTTGTCCTGGACGAAGCGTTCGGGCAGGCCGGCCTCGTGGTAGCGCGCCGCCTGCCAGGTCTCCAGGAAAAAGCCGCGCGCATCCCCGAAGACCTTCGGCTCCAGCAGCAGCACGCCGGGCAGTTCAGCCGCGATGACCTTCAATGCGCGATCCTCCGCTCCAGCAGTTCCAGCAGATACTGGCCGTAGCCGCTCTTGGCCAGCGGTTCGGCCAGCCGCGTCAGTTGTTCGTCGTCGATGAATCCCATCCGCCAGGCGACCTCCTCGGGGCAGGCGACCTTGAGGCCCTGCCGCTGCTCGACCACCTGCACGAAATGGGCGGCGGCCAGCAGCGATTCATGCGTGCCGGTGTCCAGCCAGGCGTAGCCGCGCCCCAGCAGTTCGACGTTGAGTTCGCCGCGTTCCAGATAAACCCGGTTCAC
>DGFE01000104.1:0-423 GCA_002391525.1 Competibacteraceae bacterium UBA3908 | reverse complement strand
TTGTCGTAGAAATACAGGCCGGTCACCGCGTAATTGGACTTGGGTTTTTTCGGCTTTTCCTCGATGTTCACCGCCCGGCCATCGGCGCCGAAACTGACCACGCCGTAGCGTTCCGGGTCGCGCACGTAATAGCCGAACACCGTCGCGCCGCGCTGGCGGGCCGTAGCCCGGCGCAGCACCGCCGACAACCCCTGACCGTAATAGATGTTGTCGCCGAGAATCAGGCAGGCCGGGTCGGCGCCGATGAAACGCTCGCCGATCAGGAACGCCTGCGCCAGCCCGTCGGGACTTGGTTGCGTCGCATACTCGAACCTCACACCCCACTGGCCGCCGTCGCCCAGCAGGGTTTGATACGCCTCCTGGTCACGCGGGGTCGTGATAATCAAAATATCCCGGATCCCCGCCAGCAGCAGCGTGGCGACC
>DGFE01000151.1:5610-8946 GCA_002391525.1 Competibacteraceae bacterium UBA3908 | reverse complement strand
AAATGTGTATAAGAGACAGACCGTGGAGCAGCCGGTCTGGAGCGATCCAAAGGGCGCCTACACCCGTTTTCTGATCAAGGGGGGCGCGTTTCATGCGCTGGTGGACGATCTGACCGGCGACGGGCGAACCGACCTGGCCTTCACCTCGCACAGCGGCAATCTGATCCGGGTGTTCCGCCAGGTCGCGCCGCGCCGCTTCGAGGCGACCGGCGAGCAGGACATCGCCGGTTTCCATCCGAACGACACGATTGCCTTGCCGGGCGTGCCCAAACGCTATGTCATCAATGGCGAAGGGATCGGCCGGTTGCGGGTGGTGGCGGCGCAGCCCGACGGTCGGTTGACCCAGATCGCCGAGTATGCGCAACCCCAGCCCCTGGGCAGCACTCCGTTCGCGTGGCCCGACTGGGGCCGTCTCAGCCTGGCGGTCGCGCCCTATGCCGGTTCCGCGCTGACGCTGTTGCGCGACTTCGACCCGGAACAGGGTCAGGCCAGGGCCGCCGTGACCGTTCCGGCGGGTCAGGATCCGCGTCCGGCGCGCCTGGCGGACCTGTGGGGCGCTGGTATTCCCGCGCTGGTATTTCCCAGTTTCTGGGACAACAAGGTCTGGGCCATCGAATACGCGGGTCCCGACCAGACGCCCAGGGCGCGGGAGTTGGCCAACTTCAAGGAAGGTTGGCCCCGGCACGTGGTTCCGCTGGATGTGAATCGCGACGGCAGGATCGATTTGCTGGTGCCGATGTCGGTACGGGAACGCATCGTGGTGTTGCTGAACGACGGCCAGGGCCATTTTACCGAGGGAACGCCGATCCCCTATCCGGGTCGGACGGGCGTGCATACCCTGGCGGTCGGCGAGGATCGCGGTGGGCGCTACCTGCTGGCGGGAGGCTCCCAGGCGCTGGTGCTGTACCGGGAAAGCAAGGACGCGCCGGGCGGTTTCGAGAATATCCTGCTGCCGATTCTCAACTGGCCGAATCGGGTGGAACTGGCCGACGTGGACGGCGACGGCTGGCTCGACGCCGTGGTCGCCAATCAGGGTCCGCTGGAATCCCAGCTCGTTTACGGGCCGCTGTGGGATGCGTTCGGCAAGCTGGCGGCCGATCCGCCCGATAAAGTCAAGCTGGATTGAGCGCGCGAAATGAAATGAGTGTTGTCCAGTCGAACGACGGACCAACAGTGAACGCGGAGGTGAAACGATGATCAACCGACTGACGATGAGCGCCGTACTGCTGGCGACTATCGCTACCCCGATGGGCCTGGCGACGTACCGTGCGGCGCGGGCCGCAGATGCGCCGGCGGCCCCGGCGCTGAGCGCAATGGAACAGCAGCCGGCTGCCGCGCCCACCGCGGCACCACCGGGCGCCGTCACGCCGGATCCGGCCCAGTTCGCGCAGCCAACCCCGGCGCCCGACGCGATGCCCCCCAATTACGAGGTGGTGATGGCGTGGGTCGCGGGGAAAAAGATTACCGTCGAACAGTTCATGCATTACATCAAGCAGGACACCCGATTGGTGGTCAAGGCCACCAAGGCTCCGGGACGGGCCGAAATCCTGCGCGAGATGATTCTGGACCGGCTGATCGAGGAAGGGATGAAACGGGAGGATTTGCTGCCCAAGGACCGCGATGCGAATGCCAAGGAACTCCTGCAAGCCTATCAGCAGTTGGCCGCCCGTTACTTCCCCAAGGCCAATCAGGTGCCGTCGGAGGAGGAATTGTATCGCTACTACCAGGAGTACCCGGAATTCTTCGGCATTCCCGCCATGGTGCGGATCGGCCAGATCCAGTTCCGGGTGCCGGAAAACGCCGACGAGAGGGCCAAGGTCGCAGTCAAGGCCAAGGCCGAGGATGCGCTCAGGCGCCTGCGTAACGGCGAGTCGTTCGCCGCCCTGGCGGAGGCGCTCACCGAAAATCCGCAAGGCAAGGTGGCCAAGGGCGATCTGGGGTTTCTCCAGCCGGACAAGGATGAATGGCTGAGGAAAGCGGTCGACGGTTTGGCCGTGGGCCAGTTCTCCGAAGTGCTGGAATCGCCAGTCGGTTACGAAATCATCCTGCTGCAAGACAAGCGGGATGCCATGCTCGCGCCGTATGCCAATGTCCGTGACAATGTTATGGGGCGTCTCCGGCAGGCCGCCCATGCCAGGGCGCGCGAGGAATATGCCTGGAAACTGGCCAGGGAAGTCGGCGTGACCGTGGTCAGGCCCGAATTGGCGGGCGCGATTCCCGAATCCGTGGCGGCGGACATCAAACCGTCCGAGACCAGCGAATCCGCTCCGTCCAAGCCCGCCGAGGGCACGCCTGCCGCGAACAAGCCTTGAGGAAAGCCGCTCATGCCGAATCTTCGACGCCTGTTTCCGCTGGTGCTGATGACCGCCGGCCTGTCGCTGCTGGTGGCGTGCGGCCGGTCCGAGGAACCCAAGGCCACCGCCTCGACGGCAGCCAAAACCGAGCCGGCGCCGACTCCTCCTTCCGCTGTCCAGCCGGCGAGTCCGCAACCGACCGATCCCCGGCAGCTCGAGGCCACGCTGCGGGAGCGGGTCGAACGTTACTGGGCCGCGCGTCAGGTTCGCGATGTCAGGACCCTGTACGAACTGGAATCCGCCGCCCAGCCCGGTGGCTGGCTGAAGCTGGAAAACGCCATGTCGCTGATGGGGCTGCCGGTCCGCAACGTCAAGCTCCAGGAGGTGCGGATCGAGGGCGAACGAGCCGTGACCAAGATCAGCGGAGACGTGATGATCGGCACCCTGGGTTGGACTCCGCAGACCCTCGAGGACCCTTGGGTGCTGCTCGACGGCCAGTGGTATCACGAGACTTCCCAATAGCCCACGCGGAAGGCGTCGCCAATGATAGAGACGTTGGTGGAGCAGGCGGAGCGACTGGCCGCCGGTGGACAGCGCGAACAGGCCAGGGATGGGTACGCGCGAATCTGCCAATTGGCGCCCCATCGCGCTCGTTTCTGGCTGCGGTTGGCGGAACTGCAATACGATCTCGAACGGTTCGCCGACTGTCTGCGGACGCTGGAATACGCCTTGCGGCTGGAGCCGCGCAATCCCGCTTCCCTGTTGCTGGCCTCGGCGGCGCTGCTGGAAACGGGCGGCTACGAACATGCCGCGCGCCTGGCCGAGCAGGTTCTGAATCTGGAGGGTGGCGACCGGCTGGCCGCTCTGTTGAATCAGGGCANNTGCGACCGGGGCATGGCGTGACCCTGAGCAATCGCGCCGCCGTGTTGCGCGCGCTGCGGCGACCGGCGGAGGCGCTGGCGGACGCCGACGCAGCGCTGGCCGCTCTGCCGGAATCTCCGTCCGCGCTGTTGAACCGGGCCGCCGCCCTGCTCGATCTGGA
>DGFE01000151.1:0-5351 GCA_002391525.1 Competibacteraceae bacterium UBA3908 | reverse complement strand
CGCTTCGAGGAAGCGCTGGCGGCGCTGGAGCGGCTGTTGACCCGGCAACCGAACCACGCCAAGGCCCTGTTGAATCGCGCGCTGGCGCTGCTGCGGCTGGGGCGTTACCCGGATGCGCTGGCGGCGATTCAGACGCTTCAGGCGGCGGGGCAGCCGGTGGTCGATCTCATCCTGACCGCCAGCGAGGCGTTGCTGGGGCAAGCGCAGCCGGTCCAGGCGCTCGCCTGGGTCGATCAGGGCTTGACCTGGCATCCCGACCACCCGGAATTGCTGCGTGGTCGAATCGCCATCCTGCTGGCGCAGGAACGCTATGGCGCGGCGCTGCAAGCGGCGGAAAAATTGCTGGCGGTGGCCGAACCGTCTCGGGTGGCGGCCCACCTGGCCGTGGCCGCGGCGTTCAACGCCAACGGCCGGTTTCGGGATTCGCTGGAATTGCTGGAGGCGTTGCCGTCGTCTGCGTGGAACGACTGGCAATTTCACGCCAAGCGCGGCGAGGCGCTGGCCGGGCTGGAGCGCTTCGCGGCGGCGCGGGAAAGCTTTGCAGCCGCCGACCGGCTGGCTGCGCGGGCTTTTCGCGCCAGTCATCACGACGGTCCGTTCCAAACCCGGCCCGCCGATTCCACGCCGCCGCCGGTGACTCCCGAACGGGTTCGGATCGATTTTGAGTTTCGCCGGCTCGAACATGCCGACTGGCAGGATTACGAAAACCGGATTTCCTCGATCCGGCAGTGGACGGAAGCCTGCCTGGCGCGCGGCGAACCCTCGCCGCTGCTGCCGTTTCGGGCGCTGTTCCTGCCGCTGTCGAGCGAACTGCGGCTGACCATTGCCCGCCGCGAGGCGGAGCGCTTGGCGCAGGCGGTCGCCGGTCTGGATGGGGTCGCCGGGGCCGGTCCGGAACCAGGAGGCGTGGAGAGCACCCGGCTGAAAATCGGTTATGTTTCGGCGGATTTCCGCGAACATCCAACCGCCCATCTGATGCGCGGGCTGTTTCGCTGTCACGCGCGCGACCGGTTCGAGATTTACGGCTACGCCTTGCGCGGCGACGACGGCAGCGCCTATTACCGGCAAATCAAGGAGGATTGCGACCGGTTCGTCGATCTGTCCACCATGGGCAATGCCGAGGCCGCGCGACGGATACGGGCCGATGGCGTTCACATCCTGGTGGACCTGATGACCTATACCAACTATGCCCGCCCCGAGATTTTCGCCCTGCGGCCAGCACCCGTTCAGGTCAACTGGCTGGGTTTTCCGGGCAGCAGCGGAGCGGATTACCTGGATTATCTGCTGGTCGATCCGGTGGTGTTGCCGCCCGAACAGGCGGTGTTCTGCACCGAGCAGCCGGTCTGGCTGCCCGAGTGTTACCAGGTCAACGACCGCTGGCAGGAAATCGCCGAAACCGGCAGCCGTCGCGGCGAACACGGTTTGCCCGAACGGGGTTTCGTCTTCTGCTGTTTCAACCAGATGCAGAAGCTCGAACCGATCATGTTCGCGGTCTGGATGCGAGTGCTCGACCGAGTGCCCGGTTCGGTGCTGTGGCTGTACACCGAGAGCGAGGAAGCGCGGGCGCGACTGCGGATGACCGCCACCGCGCACGGCATCGCGGGCGAGCGGTTGATTTTCGCTGGACGCCTGCCCAAGGCCCGGCATTTGGAACGCCACCGACTGGCCGATCTGTTTCTCGACACCCGTCTCTACAACGCCCACACTACCGCCAGCGATGCCCTGTGGGCCGGCTTGCCGGTGCTGACCTGCATGGGCGAAACCTTCCCGGCGCGGGTCGCCGCCAGCCTGCTTCAGGCGGTCGGATTGTCGGAACTCGTCACCCGCTCGCTGGAGGAATACGAAGCGCTGGCGGTCCGGCTGGCGACCGAGCCGACGGAATTGGTGGGATTGCGGGCGAAACTGGCGGACAATCGCTTGCGGATGCCGTTGTTCGATACCGAACGCTTTGCCCGGCATCTCGAACAGGCGTACCGCTCGATGTGGGAACGCCATACGCAGGGATTGCCGCCCGCGCCGCTATGGGTCGCGCCGCTGCCGGGCGGCGCCTGATTCGATGTTCGCGGTGGATTTCGGAATGGGCGGTGGTCGGGACTGGGTGCTTTACCGGGTCTTGCGCCAGTCCTGGTTGCAGCGCCAACTGTTTTTCAAACTGCTGCGCCGCGATTTCGCCGAGCGGTATCGGGGTTCCTATCTGGGCGTGGTGTGGTCGCTGCTGTTGCCGCTGCTGTCGTTGCTGGTGTTCACCTTCTTCTTCGGCGTGATCTTCAAGATGCGCTGGGCGGGTCACGGCGATGGCTCGCTGAGCGAGCTGGCGCTGGTGCTGTTCGTCGGCCTGGCGCTTTACAACTTTCTCGCCGAGTGCCTCAGCCGCGCGCCCGGCTTGATTCTGGCGCATCAGAACTACGTCAAGAACGTTATCTTTCCGCTGGAGATGCTGCCGGCGGTCATGGTCGCTTCGGCCCTGTTGACGCTGGCGGCGACCCTGCTGGTCATCCTGCTGCTACAGGCGACGATGGGCGCGGGGCTGGGCTGGACGGCGCTGCTGCTGCCGGTCACGGTGTTGCCGTTGGCGCTGTTCGTGCTGGGGCTGAGCTGGGTTCTGGCCTCGCTGGGCGTGTACATCCGCGACATCCAGCAGTTGATCGTGCCGCTGGTGCAACTCCTGATGTTTCTCAGTCCGGTGTTCTATCCGGTGGCGGCCCTGCCGGAATCGATCCGGCCCTGGCTGCAACTCAATCCGCTGGCACTGGTGATCGAGCAAACCCGGGGGATCGTGCTGTTCGGCCAGCCGCCGGCCTGGACGCCCTATCTGCTGTGCCTGCTCGCGACCTTGCTGATCGCGCTGCTGGGGGCCTGGTGGTTCGCCCGCACCCGCCAGGGGTTCGCCGATGTCCTCTGAACCGGTCGTGACCGCGGCGGGCGAGGCGGACGCCGTGATCGAGGTGTGCGGTGTCGGCAAGTGCTATCAGATCTACGAACGGCCGCAGGATCGCCTGAAGCAGATGTTGTGGCGCGGTCGCCGCCGTTATTTTCGCGAATTCTGGGCCTTGCGGGACGTGTCGTTTTCGGTTCGGCGCGGCGAGACCGTCGGCGTGATCGGGCGCAACGGCTCCGGCAAGTCCACCCTGCTCAAGCTGCTGTGCGGCACGCTGACGCCGACCACGGGAACGCTAGCGGTGCGGGGCCGGGTGGCGGCGTTGCTGGAACTGGGCACCGGCTTCAACCCGGAATTCACCGGTCGCGAAAACGTCTATCTCAACGCCGCGATTCTCGGCCTCGACGACGCGGAAATCGAACGCTACCTGCCCGAGATTCTGGCATTCGCCGACATCGGCGAGTTCATCGATCAGCCGGTCAAGACCTACTCCAGCGGCATGGCGGTGCGGCTGGCGTTCGCCGTCGCCGCCCACGTTCGCGCCGATATTCTGGTCATCGACGAAGCTCTGGCGGTCGGGGACGTATTCTTCGTCCAGAAATGCATGCGGTTTCTGCGCAAGTTCCAGGAGCATGGCACACTGTTCTTCGTCAGCCACGATACCGGCGCGGTGATCAACCTGTGCGACCGGGTGCTGTGGCTGGAGCACGGGCAATTGCGCGAGGCGGGGTCGGCCAAGGAGGTCTGCGAGCATTATTTGGCGATGCTGCGCGAAACACCGGGAATGGCCGGCGCGAACCGACACCCGAAGGAGCGACCCGCCGTACCCGTCGCCCACCGCCGCGCCGGCGAGCCGGTGGATCAGCGGTTGGCGGTGTTGAACCAGACCCGATTTCGCAACGATCTGGAACTGTTCAGTTTCCGCCATGAGGTGGGGAGTTACGGCAGCGGAGCGATTCAAATCGTGGATGCCGGTTTCGAGGACGAGCAGGGTCGTCCCCTGCACTGGATCGTCGGCGGCGAACTCGTCACCCTGGTCGTTCACGCGGTGGCGTTGACGGCAGTCGATGATCCGATCATCGGCTTTTTCGTCAAGGATCGGCTCGGCCAAAATCTGTTTGGTGACAATACGTATTTGACTTACGCTGCCGAAACCAGGCAGGTGGCCGAGGGCCAGAAATTGGTCGCCCGATTTACTTTTCGTATGCCGGTACTGCCGGTCGGAGATTACGCGGTAGACATCGCGGCGGCTTCGGGCACCCAACAGGATCATGTCACCCATTGCTGGTGTAACGATGTGCTGATTTTCAAATCTCACGCCAGTAGCGTTCGCCAAGGCTACGGGTTGATGGGTATACCAATGCTGGCTATCCAATTGGATGTCGCCAGTGTGCTGGAACCAAACAATTGTGCAACATATTGAAATTCCATCCTGCAAGAGAGCAATGGCGATAACTGGTAGTCGATATGAGTTATCTTACGTTCCGGAATTGGATGGATTGCGGGGAGTCGCAATCCTTGTCGTGATGTTATTTCATGCCAATGTCTCTTTTCTAGGGGGTGGTTTTATCGGTGTGGATATTTTTTTCGTATTGAGTGGTTTTCTCATCACGTCGTTGCTCATCAAGGAATTTGAGCACACGGGATCGGTTAGTCTGAAGCATTTTTATATGAGACGGATACTCCGACTCGGTCCGGCCTTGTTGTTGTTGCTGGTTGTTTTTTGTATCGTTGGTTTCATATTCTTGGGTGAGGAAAAGGCCATCGCCAACCTTGTCGATGCTCTCATTGCTCTGGCATATCTTTCAAACTGGGCAAGAGCTTTTGATCTTCACCCACCCGATTTTCTTGGGCACACGTGGTCGCTATCGATTGAAGAGCAGTTTTACATCCTATGGCCAATTGTTTTGGTAACGCTGCTCCGTATCAATAAGAATCGATGGGTTGTCGTCTTTTTTGCGGCTGTGGTCGCATTGATTTCCTGGTTCTTGAGAATCCTCATGGCCATGAACGATGTGTCAGTAGAACGCTTGTATAATGGATTGGATACAAGAGCGGATGCGCTGATGGTTGGCTGCGTGCTTGGCATACTGACATCTTCGCGCCTGATCAGCGAACGAGCCAAGGATATTCTTGCTCAATGGCTCAAATATGTTGCTCTGTCTTTTATGATCTGTCTTCTTGGCTTCTTTGTGTTTAGCGAATGGCAGGATTTGAGAATGTATTATTTTGGTTTTTTCGCCGTTGAGCTTTTTGCGGTAACTTTGATTTTCGATATAATGACGAATAAGAAAAGTGTCATAGGTAAAATTTTGGCAATGAGATGGTTGGTTTGGGTGGGGTCAATTTCCTATGGTTTATATCTCTGGCATTATCCAATATTTAGAACAATGATCGCCTTGGGATATAATGATTGGGCAGTAATTTTCATTGGCACTTTTGTAACGTTCGTCATCGCAACGGGTTCTTACTA
>DGFE01000234.1 GCA_002391525.1 Competibacteraceae bacterium UBA3908 | reverse complement strand
GTTTCGTGAATGGCGGGTTTGCCGTAACACCGGGTGGCGTTCAAAGTGTAGACGCTGACGACATGATCGGTGGGATGAACCAGCCAGACTTCCCGCACGCCGGCGCGTTCGTAGGCGGCCAGCTTTTGAATCTGATCCTTGGCGGCGGTGCTGGGCGACAGCACTTCGATGGCCCAGTCCGGCGCGCCGCGACAGCCGCGCTCGTCCAGCTTGGCCGGATCGCAGATGACCGAAATGTCGGGCTGCACCACCGTCGTCACCTCAGCGTCGGCTTCGTCGCCGCGCGGCAGGCGCACGTCGAAGGGCGCGACGAAGGGCCGGCAGGGCTTGCCGCGCAAGTGGTTGGCGATTTGCAAAAACAACTCACCGACGACCGCCTGATGGATAAGACCGGGCGTAACCATCCGATAAGCGATACCGTCGATCAATTCCCAGCGTTCGTCGTCGGGCCAGTGGCAGTAATCGGCGTAGGTAAAAGGTGCAGTGGATTCGCGGAGTGGTCGTCCCATGATGAACCCCTCACGATGCGGATCGGTGGAATCTAGCCAAACGTCCCTTCGTTCCAGCCCCAGTTTTCGGCGCTGACGTTGGTAAAGCCAAGATAAACCCGATCCGGCGGGATACCGAGTTTTTCCTGGAGCAACCCGCAAACGCGTTCGGACAGCTTGCGGTTCACCTCGCGGTTCAGGCCGCCGATGCTGCGGATGTCGGCGTAGGCCGCCGGGCCTTCCGCGCCGGCCATCAGCATCGCCGTCTCGCCGACGGTGATCATGACGTAACGTTCCGGTTTGCCGATACACTCGGCGACGATTTGCGAGAGCGGCGCGAGCAGCTCGTAACGCTGCTGGTTGGACAGGCGCACCGAGATTTGCAGGGCGAGCAGGGGCATGGGATGACTCTCCGGGACAGGTGGAACAACAGGCTCTCGTGAACTTGAATATGGACGAGCGGAAATCGGCTTCCCGACGATGCGGCGGGGATCGTCCACAAGCCGGCTCCGCGTTCGATCAGGTGTTTTGGACAGTTTCTGGCCGCTAGGCAGGGTCGTTTGCCGCCGGCGGGGCGGAGTCCGGTTCGGCGATCAGCGTCGTCGCGTTTTCCGCCGGGGGTTCGGCGGTCTCGGCGGCCGCCACCACGGGTGATTCCGGGTCCGGCACGGCGAACAGACGGTCGCCCAGGATGGCCTTGGCCTCGCCCAGGTGCCAGGCGACATCGTCCAGGTCGGCGTGGGATTTGTAAACCCACGCCTCGCCCCAGTAAAAATTGCAACTGGTTTCGGCGCGCAGCAGATGCCAGTGGGCTTCGTTCAACACCCGCGCCAGCTCGGGATTGGGATCCTGGATTCGCGCCGCCGCTTCCGCCACGGTGTGGAATTCGCGGCTGAGATCGTGCACGCGGACCATGGTGTCGCGCTGAATCCAGGAGCCCTGCCACTGATGGAAATCCCAGCCGTGATGGGTGTCGGTATTCCAGGCGCCGCGCCGCACCGTGACCTGTCCGTGGGCGCCGAAGCGATCCAGATAGTCGCTGATGAAGGTTGGCCGCATCGACGAACGGCCAGCGCGGATTTCCTCCAGCGCCTCATGGTAGAAATACGTCCAGAAATTGGCCTTTTCGGACAGGTTGCGGAACCAGCCGCCGTTGTCGCCGTCGGTGGCGGTGGTCACCAGCGGCGGAAAGTCGCACCACTGGGTCCGCTCGTGCAGTTCGTGATAGAACCAGCCATAGTCCATGCCGGACAGTTGGGCGTCGGACAACTCGCGGTCGCGGACGACGACCACGATCTGCTCGCCGCCGTATTCGGCGATATGCGGTCGGTAGCGCAGTTCCTGCCAGCTCATCGAACCCACCGGGTCCACGTACTCGCAATCCACCATGACGTAGCGGTAACCCGCCTTTTTCAAATGTGGGATCAGCCGCATGTCGAAGCCCATTTCCGGCGGCCAGAAACCGTTGAACTGGGTCCGCCAGAGCAAATGGCGGGCGATGGCCTGCCAGCGGGCGATGTGTTCGTCCCAGTCGGCTTCCGGGATCAGGGCCAGTACCGGGTGGTAATAGCCAGTGCCGAGAACTTCGAACAGTTGCTGGTTTTGCAGATGCCAGAGCAGCTTGCCGCAATCCACGATGCCGTAGGCCCGGCTCTGGAAATCGGGATTCGACAGCGTTTCCAGCAGCGTCCCGGACAGCGACAGGTGGACGCGAGCGATGTCCTGATAGTCCCACAGTACGCGCGGCATGCGGTCGTAAGCGAACAGGATTTCCCTGGCTTCCCACTCGTGGGTATCGAGCAGGTGTTCGAGATTCCGGGGGGGCTGGTGCATGTTCAGCACCAGGGCGTGATGAATGTCTCGCATCGCGCTTCTCCTCGATTATCGTTAGTGAGCGATGGCGCAAGGTTCTTGGCCAAAAGGACCGTTAGTCAGCCGCTAAGCATACAGAGAGCCGGGACAAGCCGCCATGCGGGCGTCAAGCGGACGGCTGGGAGCCGCCGCCCAGATTCACGGTCAGCGGCGGCAGGCTGTTGATATGGATGCCCTGCTGCGGCATCGGAATGGTGATGCCGTGTTCGCGGAACAAATCCCAGATTTCCAGCATCACGTCGCTGGAGATGTTGCGGATACCGTTGTGCACGTCGCGAATCCAGAAGCGCAGTTCCAACAGCAGGAAGCTCTCGCCGAACTCCAGCAGCAGCGCCCGCGGCGCGGGATCGGCCAGCACCCGGGCCGGGCGGCGGGCGCCTTCCACCATCAACTCCAGCGCCTTGCGCACGTCGGTGTCATAGGAGATCCGCACCTGGACCTTGAGTCGCGCCAGGTCGTTGCGGTGCGACCAGTTGATGACCTGGTGAGTGATGATCTCCTCGTTGGGGATTAGGTATTCGGTGCCGTCCCGGGTTTCCACCGACACGTAGCGCGCACCCAGCGAGGCCACCCAGCCATAGGTTTCGCCGATCTGAATCACATCGCCCGGCTTGATGGATTTGTCCATCAGCAGCAACACGCCGCTGATCAGATTGGAGATGATCTTTTGCAGGCCGAAGCCGAGACCGACGCCGAGCGCGCCGCCGAACAGGGCCAGCGCGGCGAAGTCGATGCCGGCGCTGGCCAGCGACACCAGCACGGCCAGGGTGATCAGCCCGCCCGTGAGCAGCTTGCCGAACAGCACCCGCACCGACGGCGTCAGGCTGGGCAGGTGTTGCAACCGGCGCTCCAGAATCCGCGAGACCAGCACCGCCGCCCACAGGGCGATTCCGAAATAAAACATGCTCTTCAGCACGGTCAGCAGCGACAGCCGCACTTGCCCGAGATTGAGCGCCAGCCGGTCCAGAACCGCCAGGGTCGGATCGAGCAGATCGAGAATCGCCAGCACGGCGATGCTGTAGATGGCGATCACCACCGCCCGCGCCCACACCGGCTCGCGCACGAACATGGCGAACAGCCGGATGGCGATCCAGGCCGCCAGCAGGTGGATGCCGATGCGGATCCAGTGATTGGGCCAGCCGAAACGCGCCGCCACCGAACCGGTGATCGCCAGCCCCAGCAGCCACAGCAGCGGAAAGATCAGCGACACCAGCGTGCGCAGGGCATGACGGCCATAGTCGCCAGCCGTGTCGGCCTGGATACGCCGGACCAGCCACGGCTGGACAAAATCGTGAATCCACCAGGCGGTGAAACCGGTGCCGACCAGGGCCGGCATCTGCATGGCGGTGTAGACGATATATTCCGGGGTCAGGAGCGTCGCGCGCAGCCAGTCCCAGGCCATCCGCAGCCAGGTGAGAATGAAGCCGCTCTCGAAAAAGGGTGGTTGCATGGACAAGAATGACTGATGAGGCTGGTAAGGGGGGGCGGATAACGAGGTAGCCGAATACCGGCGATCCGCTCACGCCTGGCTTTTCAATAGTAGACGACCCGGATCAGCAAGGATGGACGGTTGTGGCTGGGGGGCGGGTATGGGGTCACGGGCGACTGGTATGGTCGGGCCCTGTCTCTTATACACATCT
>DGFE01000100.1:97935-98184 GCA_002391525.1 Competibacteraceae bacterium UBA3908 | reverse complement strand
AGATGTGTATAAGAGACAGACGCTGGCCACCGGCCTGCTGGCGGCGGCGGAACGGGAACAGGATCCGGTCTGGCGACTGCCGCTGCATCAATCCTATCGGGAAATGCTCGACAGCAAGATCGCCGACCTCGCCAACGCCTCGGAGTCATCCTACGCCGGGGCGATCACGGCGGCGCTGTTTCTGAAGGAATTCGTGCCCGACGGGATTCCGTGGGCGCACCTCGACCTGATGGCCTGGAATCTCAAGAC
>DGFE01000100.1:78464-97573 GCA_002391525.1 Competibacteraceae bacterium UBA3908 | reverse complement strand
TGCGGATTTTGGACCGGCGGCTTGACCGAGTAGTCATAGAAGCCTTTGCCGGTCTTGCGACCCAGATAGCCGAGCTGGACCAGGCGGGTCAGGGTGTGCGGCGAGGAGACGTGCGGTTGGTGCATGTCCTGATAGATGTTCAGCGCCATCGCCTCCACCACATCCAGACCGATGTAGTCGGCCAATTCGAACGGTCCCATCGGATGCCCGGCGCCCGACTTCATGGCATGGTCGATGTCGGCGATGGTGCCGGTGCCCATCTCCAGCAGGCGAATGGCGCTGAGCATGTAGGGCGTCAGCAGCCGATTGACGATGAAACCGGTGGTATCCTGAACGGTGACCGGATCCTTGCCGAGCTTCTTGCAGAACTCGTTCAGAGTGCTGATGGTGTCGTCCGAGGTCTCGAAGGCGTGGATGATCTCGACCAGCTTCATCACCGGGGCCGGGTTGAAGAAATGCAGGCCGGCCACCCGCGCCCGATGCTTGCAGACCGCCATCAGCGCCGTCACCGACAGCGTGGACGTGTTGGTGGTCAGCAGCGCCTCCGGCGACACGATGCCCTCCAGGCGACGGAACAGGGCCTTCTTGGTCTCCAGATCCTCGATGATCGACTCGACGATCAGATCGCAACCGGCGACATCTTCTTCCTTGGTCGTGAACTGCAACAGGCCGAGCGTGGAGTCCTTGTGCTCGGCGGTCATCTTGCCGCGCTCGACCATCTTGCCGAGCGACTTTTCCAGCCCCGAACGAATCTTGTCGGTCGAGCCCGGCGTCGCCTTGACGGCGACCGTCGGGATACCGGCCTGCGCGCACACCTGCGCCACGCCCAGACCCATCGCACCACAGCCCATGACACCGACTTTCTTGATTTCCATCGCGTAACCCTTATGGTGGACACTGACACATGGGTTTCCGGCTTTTGAAACACGCCGGCATTAACAAAATCGCCAAATATCATAATGGAATTCCAGCGTGTCCGCTTGGCTCGACGGCATCGCTGGCTCGAACTTTTTCCGAGCCCTGGTCAACGATGCTTGAAGTCCGGCGCGCGCTTGCCGACGAACGCCTCCATGCCTTCCTTCTGGTCCCCGGTGGCGAACACGGCATGAAAAGTCCGCCGCTCGAACAGGAGACCTTCGGCCAGGGTGGTTTCGTAGGCGCGGTTGACACACTCCTTGGTCATCATCACCGCCGGCAGCGACTGGCTGGCGATCAGCTCGGCGGTCTTGACCGCGTCCTCGATCAGGCTGGCCACCGGCACGATCCGGCTGACCAATCCGGCCCGCTCGGCCTCTTCGGCATCCATCATCCGCCCGGTCAGGCACAGCTCCATGGCCTTGGACTTGCCGATCAACCGGGTCAGCCGCTGGGTGCCCCCCGCGCCCGGCAGGATGCCGAGCTTGATCTCGGGCTGGCCGAATTTGGCGTTGTCGGCGGCGAGAATGAAATCGCACATCATCGCCAGCTCGCAGCCACCGCCCAGCGCGTAGCCGGCCACCGCCGCGATCACCGGCTTGCGGCAGCGACTGGTCCGCTCCCAGTTACGGGTGATGAAGTTGCCCTTGTAAGCGTCCATGTAGGAATAATCCTTCATGCCCTTGATGTCGGCGCCAGCGGCAAACACCTTTTCGCCGCCGGTGAGAACGATGGCGCGGATGGATTCGTCCGCTTCGACCGCATCCAGCGCCTGGGTCAATTCGTCCATCAGTTCGTTGGAAAGGGCATTGAACGCCTTGGGCCGGTCGAGGGTGATCAGGGCTACCGGGCCGCGGGTTTCGACCCGGATATTCTCGTAATTCATGGATTGATCCTCCCGAAGTTTTACAGGCCATTTCGATTGTGGCGGAGACCATGGCGGCGCGGCTTGCATGAAAACGCCGCGTGCGACCGATGGTTGGCCGTTAAACGAAGTATAAGCCAGAATGAACCTGTTCAGGATGGACGGGCGGAATGGATCGAGGCGGGGCGGATCGAGGCGGGGTGGAAGCGCGGGGCGCCGGTTGGGCTGGTGGATTACGCAGCGGCGCGCTGTCGGAGCAAGCCGGAGCGCGCAAATCCCGGGGAGGCGCTCTTAATCGAATGTCGAATCGATCAGCCGCTGGCAGGATGGTCGGGACTGAACGGCGTGGCCAAAATCACCCCATCGGGCCAAGTGGCGCCTGGCCGGCTCCGGTGGACTTGGGAAGCCGTGTCGGGGGCAGTTCTGGCGCGGATGGCAAATATCCGGTCTTAACCGCCGAAGCTGGTTGAACCCCGGTCGGTGGAACCCGCTCAGCTTCCGGAAAACGCCGCGTCGTCGCCGATTCCACCGACATGGGATTCCTGACCGGCTCGGATAAGCTCGATTCCGCTTCCACGGGAGCCAGCTGCCGCGGCGACGGAATCCAGTAGGACGCGATAGCCAACGCCATGGCTATGATCAGTATGAAGATCTGCTTGCGATGAAGTTGAATGTTCATTGAAGGCACTATCCAAGGTATATCCCAATAAACGCTTAGCTACGGCATGATATATTCTGATGCAATCGTCATACCCGAAATATCGAGTAGACTCCACCTCGAACACTTTCCATTGCATGAGTTTTTATCTATTTGATTTAAAAAATATTATTTGCCAAGAAACCCCTTTCCGGGCAGGAAAAAGTCTATATGTAATAATACAATTATATCCTGTCGAAATGCCTCAAAAAAAGATACTAGTAAATTTTTTCGTGACAAATAAAATCCGAAAGGTCTTCGGTTGATAGGCGACTGGCTTGCGATCTCACGCGGAAGCAGGCAACCGGAAGAAAAATTCTCTTTTGATCACAAGCCGGTAAGTCTCCAGCAAGGCCAGTCCCAATCCTGGCCCTGGCCGTCCAGTCAAACAGACCGCCGCGCCCGCACCCTGATCGTGTTTTCGGCGCTCGCGCCGCGGCTGACTCTCCAGCGCAGCCAACAGTGACCACCAGGCGATCACGGAGTGACACCATGCAGACTGGACCGGCTCAATTTGAACCGCTCGGCTGAAACACATACGGCACAAAGCCCAGACATACATGCCGGACAGCCGGCCAGCGTGTTTGACCGTGATACATGAGCATGTCATATTGTTTCGTCCGATTCATGAACAGGCGGTGAACGAGCCGTCACCGCCCCAACCGAACCATTGCCGCCATAGCCACCCGATGAAACGAGCACCCATCAGTCCTTATTTCGACATCAAAACCGACGCCGAAGGTCACGAATACATGGAGGTTTATCTGGAAGGCATCGCCCTGTTGCGGCTGGTTCTCAGCAACAAGGGCACCGCGTTTACCGAGGACGAACGGGTTGCCCTGGGACTGGACGGCCTGCTGCCACCCCAGGTCAATACCCTGGAGCAACAGGTCGAGCGGGTTTATCGCGGCTTTCTGCGCGAACCCGACCCCATCGCCAAGTACCAGTACCTGCGTGCTTTGCAGGAACGCGCCGAAACCCTGTTTTACGCTCTGCTGGAACGACATCTCGAAGAGATGATGCCGATCATCTACACCCCGACTGTCGGCCAGGCGGTGCAGCAGTTCAGCCACCTGTACCAGAATCCTCGCGGCCTGTCGTTTTCGCCGCTCAACATCGACCGCGCCGCCGGCGTGGTCCGTAACTTCCCGTGGAACGACGTGCGCATGATCGTCGCCACCGACTCGTCGGCCATTCTCGGCATCGGCGATCAGGGTTACGGCGGGCTGGCCATCGCCATCGGCAAGTTGGCGCTCTACACCATCGGCGGCGGCGTCAATCCCTTCCATACCATGCCGGTCAAACTGGACGTGGGCACCGACCGGCTGGAACTGCTCAACGACGAGTTTTATCTTGGGGTACGGCAGCGGCGGCTGCGGGGTGAGCGTTATCTGGCGTTTCTGGACAAGTTCGTCAAGGCTATCCACGAGCGCTGGCCGCGCGCCGTGATCCAGTGGGAGGATTTAGCCAAGGACGTGGCGTTCACGGTGCTGGAGCGCTACCGCAAGCAACTCCCCTCCTTCAACGACGATATTCAGGGCACCGGCGCGGTGGCGCTGGCCGGCCTGCTTTCGGCCAGCCGGCTCAAGGGCGAATCCCTGAGCGAGCAGCGCGTCGTCATTCATGGCGCCGGCGCCGGTGGCATCGGCGTAGCCTGGGCCATCACCCAGGGGCTGATTCGCGAAGGCTTGAGTCCCGAGGACGCGCGCGACCGGGTTTGCGTCATCGACTCCCGGGGCCTGCTGGTCGAGGGCCGCAACGTCGAAGCCTACAAGCAAGCCTTCGCGCAACCGCGCGCGAAAATCGCCGGCTGGCGGATCGCCAACGAGATTCCGACCCTGCTGGAAACCATCGAGCATACCAAGGCCACCGTTCTGCTGGGATTGAGCGGCCAGGCCGGCTCCTTCAACCATCCGGTGGTGCAGGCCATGGCCCGCAACACGACGCGACCGGTCATCTTCCCGCTCTCCAATCCGACCTCGGCCTGCGAAGCGCTGCCGGAAGACATTCTGGACTGGAGCGAGGGCCGGGCCATCGTCGCCACCGGCAGCCCCTTCCCGGACGTGGAGCGGGACGGTCACGTCCATCATATCGGCCAGGGCAACAACGCCTTCATTTTCCCGGGTCTGGGTTTCGGCGTCATCCTGGCCGAGTGTCGTGAAATCACCGACGGCATGGTGCTGGAGGCAGCCTACGCACTGGCCGAATACACCACCGCCGCGCATTCGCGAACGGGCCGGGTTTACCCGCCGGTGCGCGAGTTGCGCGAGGTCAGCATCCGGGTCGGTACGCGGGTGATCGAGCAGGCGCTCAGGGAAAACGTGGCCGGCAAAACCAGCCTGGCCGGACGCGATCTCGACACCTATCTGCGCTCGCGGTTCTGGAAACCGCGCTATTTGCCCATCGTGCGCGGCGATCACACCGCGATGATCGACCATCCGGGTTATCAGCGGGAGGAATGAGCATCGTGGACGGCGCGTCCCGATTCCCGGTCACTCGACCGATACGCCGAAACCCGAGCGTTCGAGTTGACTGCGGGTCATGATGGAAATGCCGCTTTCGTAGCTTCGCCGGGTCTGCCGGGCGGCTCTGGCGTACAGTTCGGACACGCCACCGGCCCCGGAGCGAACGACAAAACTCAGCGTGATGCCCGTGGCCTGGTGAACCCGCAGCGCGCCATCCAGCAGGGTATCGCGGGTGACGGTCCGCCCGACGTATCCGTTCAACAGCCGCGCCACTTCGGCGCGATCGACGCCGCTGAGCGAGCTGTCCACGCGCACCGCTCCGATCCGCCATTCGCCGGCGCGGGAGGGGGCTGGAGCGGTCGGCGGGGCGGATGCCGTCTTTTCCAGCTCAACCGGCAGGGTCACGTCGCCATCGACGATCCGCGCCGTCACCCGCTTCGGCGCGTAACTGCTCGCCGTCACCTCGACGGTGTAGCTGCCGGGCGGCAACGCCACGCCGGATCGATAGGCGATCCGGGAGTTCAGCAGCCGAATCCGGGCGTTGGGCGGACTCGGATTCACCGTCAGCCGATACTGCGTGAGTTCGGGCTGCTTGACCAGCGTCACCGACACCGTCACGTCGCCATCGACGATCCGCGCCGTCACCTGCTGCGTTTCGTAGCCCGGACGGGAAACTTCCACCGCGTAGCTGCCTGGCGGCAACGGCACGCCGGGCCGGTAAACCGTGCCGATGCCGCGCAATCGCACCCGAGCGTCCGTCGGGTCGGTCCGCACCGTCAGCCGATACTGCGTGGGTTCGGGCTGCTTGACCAGCGTCACCGGCACCGTCACGTCGCTGTCGGTAATCCGCGCCGTTAGCCGTTTCGTTTCGTAGCCCTTCCGCGAAACCTCCACCGTGTAGCCGCCCGGCGGCAAGGATACGCCGGGTCGGTAGGCGGCCCTGATCCCCAGCAGCCTGACCCGGGCGTCCGTCGGGTCGGCCCGCACCGTCAGCCGGTAAAGCGTCGGCCGTTCCGGCTCGGATCGCTTGACCAGCTTCACCGGCACCGTCACGTCGCTGTCGATGATCGGCACCGCAACCTGGGTGGGTTCATAACCCGACTGGGTAACCTCGACCGTATAGCGACCCGGCGACAGCGACACGCCGGGCCGGTAGGGCGTCCTCGTGTTCAACAGCCGCACCGTGGCCTGCGGCGGCTCGACCTGCACGGTCAGACGATACTGCTGCGTAGGCGGCGGCGCTTTCTCCAGCGTCACCGGTACGGTTACCTGAGTATCGACGATCCGCACCGGAAACTTGCGGGATACGTAGCCCTCACGCGTCACTTCGACCTCGTAGTCTCCCGGCGCCAGCGGTACGCCCGGTCGATAGGCGACCGAACTTTCGAGCAGTCGGATTTGAGCGTCGGCCGGTTCTGGACGCACCGTCAGGCCGTATCGGGCCTTTTCCAGCACGATGGCGACCGTCGCGTCGCTGTCGCCGATCCGTACGATCTCCCGATGCGCCACATAACCGGGTTGCGTCACCTCGATCTCGTAATCGCCGGGCGACAGCCGAACACCGGGCTGATAGGGCGTCGCGCTGTTCAGCAGCCGGACGCTGGCCTCGGCCGGTTCGGTCCGCACGGTCAACGCAAACGTCCGCGATGGCTCCGGCGGCGCCGTGATCATCGCCGCCAGCTCGTTGACCTTGATCTGAATGGTATCGATGTCCTTGCCCTGAATCTGGCCGCTGCGCAGCAACGAAGCCGTCTTGGTGTCGATCAACCGCGCCGTGACCGTGATCAGGTCGCCCAGCTTGTAGACCCCGCCGGTCACTACCGCGTCCACGCCATACCGACGCCCCAGTTCGGCGGCGGTCCCGGGATCGAGCAAACCGGTGGAGCCCAGTTCCTGGGCTTTGGCAATCGTGGCGGCCGCCGTCAGCGGCAACCGGTCCTTCAGGGTGAAACGGCCGGTATTGGCGATAGCCGACATCATCAGATCGGCGATGATCGCCCCGGCCTGCTCGTTCAGTTCGCCCCTGACGCTGAACTCGACCACCGTCGCCGTCATCCGGTCCGGGGCCGGCTCGGCCGCCGCTCGAACCGATCCAACCGGCAACCAGAACGCCAGCATCAGCGCCAGCATCAACCTCCACGTTTCGAATACGGTCTTGCGCATACCGGCTCCACCACTCTTGATCAGGGGCCCGTTCAGGGTTCCAGCGCCAGGCGAAATCCCAAGTCAAAATTTCGAAATTCCGGCACGACCGAGAAGCGGTAGGCGAACCGCACCAGGCCCGGATACGTGGACCAGGAGCCGCCGCGCTGCACCCGACGGCTTCCCGTCGCCGCGTTCCGGTCCGCGCAGCGGGTTTCGCCGCCCGAGTAGGCGCTGTCGTATTCGGAGCAGGTCCATTCGGCAACGTTGCCCAACATGTCGTACAGACCGAACGCATTCGCCGCGTATCTGCCGACCGGAGCGGCCACGGCCTGGCCATCCTCGCAGGGATAGTTGGCCCAATTGAACGGCTTGACCCTGCGAGCGGTTTCGTCGTAGATGTTGGCGTACCGACACGCCTGATCCGGATCGTCGCCCCAATAGCGGGAATGGGTCTGACCGGCGCGCGCCGCGTATTCCCATTCCGCCTCGGTCGGCAGGCGGAAGCGCAGGCCGGTCTTGCCCGACAGCCAGTCGGCATAAGCGACCGCGTCCTGCCAGCTGACCCGCACCACCGGCTGATCGGGACCGTTCAGGCCGTGGGATTCATAGCCACCGCTGTCGTGATCGCCGTCGAAACGCTGATACTGAGCGTTGGTCACCTCATACTTGCCCAACCAGAATCCTGGCGGACACACCTGATGGGGTGCTTCGTTCGCGCTGCGGTCCTTCTCCGTTTCCGGACTGCCCATGGTGAAGCAGCCTGCGCGCACCCAGACGAATTCCATGCCGGCAACCGGATCGGCATAGCTCTGGCCGGCCTGGGGATTGGCGGGGGGTCCGCTCGCGGGCGGCTTGATCGGCGCGACCGTCGGCGGTTCGGTCACGACCGGCTCGACCGGCGGCGCCGGCGGCGGGGACGATGGAATGATCGCTATCCCGGCCACGACCGCCGCCAGCACCAGGAGGCCAGCCCCCCAGCGCCAGTCCAGCCACCAGGGTTTTTCCGGGGTCCCGGGCGGTTCCGGCTGCCGCTCCTGAACCGGCTCGACGCCCGCCGGACGCGGTTTCTCGCCGCCGCGATGCACATCCTGACGCAGCGGCAGTTCCAGCTTGACCGTGCGTTCGTCGTCACCGGGCGGAGGGGCGTCCAACGCCGCCCGCATTTGCGCAATCGACTGGAATCGCTTTTCGGGACGGATCGCCATGGCTCGATCAATCAGCCGCAGCAACGCCGGACTGTACCGTCCGGCCGCCGCCTCCACGGCCGGTTTCAGCGGATCGTCGAGCACCCGGGCCGGCGCCTCGACCGGTTGCTTGCCGGTCGCGCACTGATACAGCACCGCGCCCAGGGCGTAGACATCGGTCCAGGGTCCATAACCCTTGCTCTCGACCAGATACTGTTCGATTGGCGAATACCCGACCGTGAACACGCTGGTGATGTTCTTGCTGCGCTGGCTCAAGGCTTGCCGGGCCGCGCCGAAATCGATCAGGATGGTCCGGCCATCGGAGCGGCAGTAGAGATTGGCCGGTTTCAGGTCGCGATGCAGATAACCCAGGGCATGCACGGCTTCCAGGGCCGGCAGCACGTCGCCGAGCAACCGGCGGATGCGCTCCTCGGGCAACAGCTTTTCCCGCTGAAGCACCTGACTGAGCGGTTCGCCATCCTCGTAATCCATGACGATGTAGGCGGTGCCGTTGGCCTCGAAGAAATCCCGCACCCGCACCACGCCGGGATGGTTGACCTGCGCCAGCACCCGGGCTTCGTTGAGAAAACGCTCCAGTCCCCAGGTGTAGCACGCCTCTTCGCCGGCCTCGGAGGTCGGCAACGCGCCCTGGGTGTTGGCCACGACGTTGATGTCGTCGCGATCCCGATAGGACCATTCGACCGGGAAGTATTCCTTGATGGCCGCCCGGCTGCGCAACGCTTCATGCACGGCCTTGTAGGTGATGCCGAATCCACCCGCGCCCAACACCGCCTCGATGCGGTAATGATGCAAGCGATAACCGATGGGTAGCGTGTTGGATTTCTTGGTCATGGCATCCTATCGTGGTATCGGTGGAGCGCTGTCAACGCACCGGCGCGGCCCCTGCCACGGCCGTTCGTTCAGCAAGGATTCGCAACGCTCAAGGCAGTTCCCGCACCAGGCGAAACCCCAGGAAATAATCCCGGAAGTCGGGTCGATTGCGATGCCGGTCCGCCAAACGGACGTTGCGCGGCTCATCGTTCCAGGAGCCGCCGCGCACCACGAACTGACGATCCGGGGCCGGCTCCTCGCAGGTCTGAACGGCCGCCTCGAAATCCGGCGCATAGAGCGAGCAGGTCCATTCCAGCACGTTGCCCAGCATGTCGTGCAGGCCGAAATCGTTGCTCCGATAACTGCCGGCCGGGGCCGTATAGACGTGGCCATCGCGGCATTTCATCGCCGTCCAGCCGACGAACATCTGTTTGCCATCCAGGTCGGCCGCGTTGGCGTAGGCGCAGCCCTGATCGGGATCGTCGCCCCAGTAACGACTGGCGCCCGCCCCGGCGCGCGCCGCGTATTCCCACTCGGCCTCGGTCGGCAGGCGGTAGCGATGGCCGGTCTGCTGCGACAGCCACTCGGCATAGTCCCTGGCGTCCTGCCAACCGACGTTGACGACGGGCCGCCGGCCCCGACCCCAACCCTGATCGTTGGGCAACGCCCGGCCCGTCGCCGCCGCGAAGCGGTCGTATTCGTGAAACATCACCTCGTACTTGCCGATGGCGAACGAGCGCGCGATCCGCACCGGACGCTGCCGCTCATCGTTGTAACGGCCCTTTTCCTGGGGCGGCGATCCCATCGTGAATCCACCGGCGGGAATCACCACCAGTTCCGGACCCTGAAAGCCATCGCTCAGACGGTCGCGCAGCACCGGATTGGCCGGCGCCAGCCGGGTCAGCGCGGCTTCCGCCTCGGCGCGATAGTCGCAGTGGGTGGCGCAGCGTTCGAGATAGGCCCAGTACGCCTTGCGGGTGTTGGCGCGCCGGGCGACGGCGAACGCTTCCGCATCCAGCGACCGGGTTTGCTGCGTCAGCTCGGCCTGCTGCAGCGATGCGGCCAAAACCGCCAGTTCGGGCAGTTCCGGCTGAATCGACCCGGCTTTTTTCACCCACTGCCGGGCCGTGGCCAGATCTCCCTTCTTGACGCTCGCTTGCGCCCGAGCCACCCAATAGAGCGCGAGTCGCCGCCGGCCAGCGCCAATCAGCGGATCGCCGGGCGCGAGCGTTGCCAGCGCGTTCAGGCGGCCCAGCGCCTCGTCGCCCCGTTCATCGCGATTCTCCCGCTCCAGCGCGCGCGCCAAGGTCTCGAAATCGACCTTGAGCCTGTCGATTTTTTCCTCGGTTTCCAGATTCTGGATGGCGCTGCGCGCTTCCTGACCGTAACCGCAGCGCGGACAGCGCTGGAGATAGAGTTGGTAAGCCACCTGCGTATCCACCCGCTTGGCGGATTCGAATGCGCGCAGGTCGGCTTCGCGTTCCGCTTCCTGCAGCAACCCGGTCAGGGCCGCCTCCGGCGGCGCTTCCGGCGGCGGGACCAAGTCGGAACCCGCCTTCGCGCCGGTATCGGTTCGCACCGGCCGGTTCTCCGGCTCCGGTGCCCTGTCCGCCCGCTCGGTCAGCCAATAAATACCCAGGGCAATGAGCAACCCCAAACCCGCCATCCGCATCCCACCCCGTCCCAGGAGCGGGGCGCGGCCACGTCCGGCTCGTTCCGCTGGCCGCTGCGCCGCCTCCAGGGCGCTCATCAGCTTGCCGGCCTCGGTCGGACACAATTCGCTCGGATAGGCCAGGCCGCGTCGCAGAACTCGCCAGGCTTCGTCCGTCAGGCCGGGCGGGCGCGGCACCACGTTCGCGAGCTGGCCCCTGGCCTCGTAAGCGCTCTGGCCCATCAACATCTGGTAAATCAGCAAGGCCAGGGCGAACACGTCGCGGCGGAACGCAGTTTCGACGAGGACCGAATCGACCGGACTCTCCGCGACCGCCTCTCGTACCGAATCGCCGGAACCGAACAGGACGCTTTGCGGTTCTCGAACTTCGGTCGCCAGTCCGAATCCCAACAGTTTGATCGCGCCCTGACCGGTCAGGAAGACCGTATCCGCATCGAGATGCTGGTGAGCCAGGCGATGTTCCTGACGGGCGTAATCCAGGGCGTCCGCGACGGGACGCAGCCACTTCAGGACGGTATCCCAGGGCAAGCCGCCCTGGCCGCGTTCGCGCAGCAGTTGGGCCAGGGTTTGGCCGCGCTGATGGTCGACGTATTCCATCTCGGCGAACGGCCAGCCATCGGCGCCGTGCCGCCAGCCATGAATGCTGGCGATGTGCGGATGAGCGAGTTTCATGGCCTGCTCGACCCGGGACCGAATCTTGGCCAGATAGGCCCGCCACCCGACGAGATCCGCGCGCAACGACCGTTCGTCGCGCCCGGGTTCCCGCGGACCGGGTACCTGGCTGGCCGGCAGGAACAGCTTGATCGCTCGAAACTCGTCCGCGATTCCCCGGGCGCGTTCGGTATCCGGCGCAACGGCCAGCGCCAGCCAGACTCGTCCCTTGCCGCCGAGATCGTGCAGCAGGCGAACCCGCCGTTCCGGCGGTCCGATCACCATGCCGGATTCCGGTGCCGCCAGCACGGCGTCCTCGTTCAGGGAATTCGCTTCCGGTCCGGCCAGCACCACGGCATGAGAGCCATCGGCCACCACGCCGCGCGGTGCCTGCTCCTGGCGACGGGCCGGTTCCCCTTCATCCGGTCGGCCAGCCGCGGAAGCTTCCGCGGGTTCCTCAAGACGCGCTTCGAGTTCCATACGCCATGAATTCGCCAAGTGGCTCCAAAAGAATTGATTGAACGGCAGCGGTGAATCAAATTATTGTCTAGTCTAGCAGAATGATGAATCCGCCTGGCACGCCCGTCCGTCGAGCGCTACCGCCGCCGGCTGGTTCGACCTTGTCCGCGGCGCGACAGTATGTCAGCCGCCATGACGATGATAAGACCGCTTGCCGATGCCTACTCAAACCCGAAATCCCGTCGCGAACGCTCCCGCTGCGGCGCCGTCCGCCCCTGGGCCGGCGCTGGAAGTCGCCGTGCGCTCGCTGCGCTCGCCCACCGACCGCGGGCGCCACGATAACCAGGACAATTATCTGGTAGTCGATGGCCAGGGCCAAGCCCGTTTTCTGTTCGACCAGCGGGAAATGCGACGGCAGCTGCCGGACTGGCCGCCCGGCCACTGGCGGCTCGCCGTGCTCGATGGCATGGGTGGTCACAGCCATGGCCGGGAGGCGACCGAAAAGACCGTCGAGGGCTTGCTCGAACTGCCGGCCACCACCGATCTTGGCCAACTCTCCAGCCGCCTGGATGCCCTGCATGGCCGACTTTATCGGGAGTTCCAGGCGGCCGGCCTGGAAACCGGTTGTACGCTGATCGTCCTGGAAATCCCGACCCGCGGTCCGGCCTTGCTGTTTCATGTCGGCGATTCGCGGGTCTACGCCATCGACCACCAACAGGTGCAATGCCTGACCGTGGATCACGTACCGGCCACCCACCTCGCGATGCTGGGTCTGCTAGACAGCCTGCAATGGTTTCAACAGGTGCATGTCCGAGCCAATTCGCAAATCAGCCAGGCCTTCATTCTCGGCAGCACCCTGGGCGTACCACGTCTGCAGGCGGAAACCATCGCCGCGGATTTGTTCGAACTGCACGACGGCAACCTGCCGTTGTTTCTGCGCGGCCTGAGCGACCGCCGTGCCCTGGAACTGGAACCGGACTGGATTTATCTCCTGGCCAGCGACGGCCTCTGGCATCTCGCCAACCCGCAAACGTTCATCCGGCGCTGGCCGGCGCTGCTGGCGCGGCCACGGTGTTCCCTCGAAGAGCTGCTCGATAGGCTGTTCGCCGATCTCGCCGACTCCATTCGACAACAGCGAAGCCAGCCGGACGACAATTGCACGGTCATCCTCCTGCGCAAATCCGTTCCGGCCGAAGCCGCGCAGGCGATCCCGAACCGTCTCTGATGGAGGATAAGCACTTGAAAATCAGACACATGCTGCTCGCACTGCTGGCCGTACTGGCCATCGCCTTCATGCAGCCGCTGGTCTCGTTTCTGGGTGGGCTGACCTTGCTGCTCGGCGTCGGCGGGCTGATCTTCCGGGATTTGTCCCCGGCCAGTCAGGATGCCGTGGAACGCCGGTTGCTGGGCTGGCTGCGCCGGGCCCGCGCCGGCTCTCCGTCGGCGGCCCAGCCGCCGGTCGGCTTCGACCGGCGGTTACCGGTCAGTCCGGCGGAAACGGCGATGCCGGTCGAACGAGTCCGGCGCGTCCGGGTCAAGCCTCCGGTCAGCCGTCCGGCCGCCAGCGGTCCACCGCTATCGAACCCGGCTGGCGAAATCGCCACCGGCGACGATCCGCCCCCGCCAACTGCTTGATATTCCAAACGGGGAGCAGTCTTTCAGGCCAGCGTTCCGGCGCGAGCCACCTTGCGCAGGATCGCGTAAATCTCGTCCTTCAGATGCAGGCGCCGCTTCTTCAGAGTCTCGGTATACATGTCCGAGGGCGTCTCGATTTGCAGTTCGATGCGTTCCACTTCGTCGTTGATCACATGGTACTGAGCGAACAGTTCCGCGAATTTGGGGTCGGCGGTCTTCAACTCGGCGATGCGATCCTGGTACTCGGGAAACTCGTGGAACAGATCGTGGCTCTCTCCAAGCATCGGGGTGTCCTCCCAATCATGATTTTATTGCGGACGGATGGCTGTTTTGTGACGATTGAGTATAACAAGCATCCCGCGCCAACGTCAGGACGAGCGGCCTCAGCCGGTCTCCGCCGGTCTGGCGCGCACTCTTGGCCGCGTTCGCTATAATCCAATCCCCGGAAGTGACGTTGCAAAGTGACCAGATCGATAAATTTTTCACAGAGGATCATGGACCCATGAAGCGCAAATCCGTCTATGTGGTTATTCTGCTTGGCCTCTCGATCATGCTGGGCGGCAGCCTGAGCGGCTGCAACACCGTCAAGGGCGCCGGTCAGGACGTCAAATCGGCCGGACAGGCCATCGAACGCAAGGCCGAAGAGAAAAAGTCCTACTAACCCGGACCGCGCGGCGCTCCTCCGTAAGCGCCTTATCGACACCCTCCCGCCGGTAAGAACCGACGCCGCGCGGCGGTGGCCGGAGCGGCTGTGCGGTGCGCCACCCCGCATCGGCCCGCTCCCTGAACGTCAGATCTCCCCGCGGCAAAATTGAATCAGCCCGAGGGTGGAGGCGTCGTGCCCGGCCAACGGTCGGGCGCCCTTCAGTTCCGGCAGGATGGCGTTCGCCAGTTGCTTGCCCAGCTCCACGCCCCACTGATCGAAGGAATTGACATTCCAGATGATGCCCTGGACGAACACCTTGTGCTCGTAGAGCGCGATCAGCGAGCCCAAAACTTGGGGCGTCAAGCGACGATAAAACAGACTGGTGCTGGGTCGATTACCGGGGAAGATCTTGTAGGGCAACAGTTTCTCCAGCGCCTCGCCGCTCAGCCCCTGCTTCTCCAGTTCGGCGCGGGCCTGCGCTTCGGTCTTGCCGACCATCAGTGCCTCGGACTGAGCCAGGCAATTGGCCAGCAGGATCGGGTGATGATCGCCGACCGGATTCGGGCTGTTGGCTGGAGCGAGGAAATCCGCCGGAACCAGATGCGTGCCCTGGTGCAACAGTTGGTAAAAGGCGTGCTGGCCGTTGTTGCCCAGCCCACCCCAGAGAATCGGCCCGGTGTTGACCGCGACCGGCTGGCCGTCGCGATCAACGGACTTGCCGTTGCTCTCCATGTCCAGCTGTTGCAGATAGTCCGGCAGGGAGCGGAGATAATCATCGTAAACCAGCATCACATGACTGTCGGCGCCGAAGAAGTCGATGTACCACACCCCCAGCAGCGCCAGAATCACCGGCAGATTTTCCTCCGGCGGCGCGGTACGAAAATGTTCGTCCATCGCATGGGCGCCTTCCAGCAGCTCGAGAAAATGCTCCATGCCGAGATAGACGATGATCGGCAGGCCGATGGCCGACCACAGCGAGTAGCGCCCACCGACCCAGTCCCAGAACTCGAACATGTTGGCCGTGTCGATGCCGAACTTGCTCACCCCTTCGGCATTGGTGGACACCGCCACGAAATGCCTGGCCACCGCCGCTTCGTCGCCCAGTTCCTTGATCAGCCAGGCGCGGGCGGTATGGGCGTTGGTCATGGTTTCCTGGGTGGTGAACGTCTTGGAGGCGACGATGAACAGCGTGCTTTCCGGGTCGCACTCCGCCAGGACATGGCTGATGTGGGCGCCGTCCACGTTGGAGACGAAGTGCATCCGCAGCGTGGGATCGCCGTAGGGTTCCAGCGCCTGGCAGATCATTTTCGGACCCAGATCGGAACCGCCGATGCCGATGTTGACCACGTCCCGGATGCGCTTGCCGGTATGGCCGCGCCACTTGCCGCGGCGGATCTGGTCGGCGAACTTGCGCATGTGCTCCAGCACCGCGTTCACCTCCGGCATCACATCCTGGCCCTTGACCAGGATCGGCCGGTTGCTCCGATTGCGCAGGGCGACGTGCAGCACGGCCCGCTGCTCGGTGTGGTTGATGATCTCGCCGCCGAACATCCGCTCGATCCAGGCCGGCACCTGCGCCTGGCGAGCCAGTTCGATCAGCAGAGCGAAGGTCTCCCCGGTGATGCGGTGCTTGGAAAAATCGACCAACAAATCGCCGAACCGGCGGGAGAATCGGGTGAAACGCGCCGAATCGGCGGCGAACAAGTCGCGCAGGTGCAGGTCGGCGATGGCGGCGTGATGGGTTTTCAGTTCTTGCCAGACCGGCAGGTTGCTGGGAACGGACATGGACAGCTTCCTTTTCAGGTTGTTGAAACGCTGGCGAAACCGGATGAGCATGAAGGGCCATCCGCGCCGGGTGCCGGCTGACGCCGTCGCGCCATCGCCGCCCGCGCGCATGGCCTTGGGGTTACTATAGTTTCCGCCGGGTTGACTGTCGAATCGGGTGATGTCCTCCCCGCCTGCTTCCCGGCACCGGGCTATCGAACTCGCCTGTTTCCGGCCCGAATCCCTGCCGGGCCACACTCCCCCCAACCGGCAAAAATCGGTCATACTCACAATTATATTCGCAGGATTTTCGCGAAACTCCGTTTTGGGGTTTTACCCGCGCAACCCGAGCGACGTGACGCCATGAACGACGCGACCGAATTCGAGTCCTCCCTTGCGGGAGCAATCGGCTTTTTCCAGAACCTGCGCCGGAAGCTGGGCGCGCTGGAAGTGGAAACCGGGGTACAGCACGAGCAGTTGCGCGCCATCGCCACTTCGGTCGCCACGCTCCAACAGGAGCGGCAAACCGACCAGCGAACATTTGTCACTCTGGCCAGCGATGTCGAAGCGCAAGCCGGACAACTGGTCAACCTGCGCAGCGACGCCCGCCTGCTGGACGAGCAACTGACCCAGCTTGAAACCCTGGCCGCCTGTCTGCAACAGGATCAGCAGCAGATGCGGCAAAGTCTCGCGACGCTGATGGGCGACCTGCGGACCCGAAGCGCCGCCCTGCGCCAGGAACTGGAAGCCATCCTGGAAGAACAACTGGCTGGCCAGAACCGACAACTACACGACCTGCTGGATTCCCTCAAGATCCAGAGCCAGGACGCCGGTCAGACCCGGCAGGACCTGCAACAGCAGCAGGAACGCCTGAAGCATCTGGAAACCCTGCTGGGCAAGGTGGCGGCGGACGCCAGCTCCACCCGCCAGATCCTCAATGTCCTGCAAACCGACCTGACCACTCAGAGCGACACGCTGCGGGAACTCGACCAGACCTGGCGGGACGGTCTGGCAGCGTACCAGGACCGTTTGAGCCATCTGGAAACCACCGTCGCCGGCGCGGGTCGGCAATCTTCGTTTTCGGCGAATGGCGCCAATCCGACCGCCGCCACGCTGGAACCGCCGTTGCCGACCGCCATTTCCAGCGAGGCCATCGAAACCCCACCGGCGCTGCCGTCCAGCGAACGGGAACGGCTCGACAAGCTTGCGACCCTGGTCGCGACGGCGCGCGAGGAACAGTGGGAACTTCGACAGGAACTGGCGACCGTTCAAACGGCGCTCGCCAGCCAGGCCGAGCGTCTTGCCGATCTGCGCGGCCTGCTGGCCGAACAGCTGCAAACCCAGCAGCAACGTCTCTGCGACCTCGAAACCGCCCTCGACACCCTGCGTCAGGCCCCTGCTCCCGCGACGGAGGCCGATCTGCTGCCTTTGCACGACGCCCTGACGACTCAGACCGGGATTCTGGACGAGCTACAGCGCTCGATGCGGCAACAACTGCATGCCCAGCATCTCCGCCTCGACGAGCTTGAAGCCGCCGTCGGCAACCTGTCTCAAGCGCCAACCCCGACTCAGGAGCCCGTCCCGCCAGCCCTGATCATCGAGCAGCAACATCCCCGCGTAGAGCCCGACGACTCGCATGCCCAGGAGCTTCAGCAGAATCTGGACGTTCTCCAGGAGGCGGTGGCCGCGCTGGAAACCCGCCTGACCAGCCAGGCACAGGCGTTCAGCGGCAATTTCGCGCAATTCCAGGGCCTGGACGCGGCCATCAGGGAACTTCAGCAACAGCTCGCCAAACCGCAATCCCCACAACAATCGAGCGTCCTCGAACAGCGACTGGCGGCTCAACAACAGGAAATCGCCCAACTCCAGGACGCCGTACAGCAACTCCAAATCGATTCGCAACAAATCGACGACGCGGTTCGGCAGGACAGCCACGACCTGAAAATCGCGGCATTGGCAGCGAGACTGAACGAGCAACAGGAACAACTGACCGATTTATCCACCGCCGTCGAAGCCATTCGGACCGACAGCCGGGCTACGCAGGAAAAAGTCCTGACCATGGCGGCCAATGTCGCCCAACGGATTCACGAATTCCAGAACCAGTTGCTCGCGGCCAAGACCGCCCAGGGCGAACACCTGCAGGAAGTCGAACAAAAGCTTATTTTGCTCCAGGCGGCGGTCGAAACGCTGGAAACCCAACGCAAGCCCCGTCGCTGGTTCAGCACGCCGGCGATGTTCACGACCCTCGCGTTCACCGCCGGTGCCGCCTTGCTGGCGGCCCTGGCGCAGGTGATTTGGACTGTCGGTTAGCGCGAAACAAAGCCGCCGGTCGTGGTCAACTTCACGTGAGGTTCTCCATCCAGACCCAAGGAAAGCCATTCATGCCGACCCCATCCGACAAGCCGCTGCGCGACCGCGTCAAACTGCTGGGCCGACTGCTGGGCGACACCCTGCGCGACCGCGAAGGCCGCCACGTGCTCGATGCCGTGGAAACCCTGCGCCGGGGCTTCATCGAATTGCGCCGCCAGCCCGAACCCGCGCCCGACAGCCGCGAGCGGCTGATGCGCTTCATCGCCGCTCTCAACCCGGATATGCTGAACCATGTGGTGCGCGCCTTCAGCACCTATTTCAGCCTGGCCAATATCGTCGAGGAAAATTTCCAGCACCGGCAGCGTTCCGAACAGGTCCGACGCGGCAAACCGCTGTGGCGGGGCTCCTTCGACGAGACCTTGCGCACCCTGCGCGCCGACGGCATCGACGCCGGTCAGCTGCAAACCCTGTTGAATCAAATCAGTTTCATGCCGGTGTTCACCGCGCACCCGACCGAAGCCAAGCGCCGGGTGCTGCTGGGCGCGCAACGGCGGATTTTCCTGACCAACGACCAGCTCGACAATCCGGCGCTCAACGCTTTCCAGCGGGCCGAGGTGATCGAGGACCTGCGCAGCCAGATCCAGATTCTCTGGCATACCGACGAAGTGCGCGCCCACAAGCCGCAGGTGCGCGACGAGGTCAAGAACGGGCTTTACTACTTCCGCGAATCCATTTTCCAGGCGCTGCCGATGCTCTACCGCAACCTGGAGCGGGCGCTGACCGCCGTCTATGGCGACGAAGGCGGCAAGGCGGCGGTTCGCATTCCCTGCCTGCTGCGGTTCGGCTCCTGGATCGGCGGCGACCGCGACG
>DGFE01000100.1:0-78262 GCA_002391525.1 Competibacteraceae bacterium UBA3908 | reverse complement strand
TGGATCGGCGGCGACCGCGACGGCAATCCGTTCGTGACTCCCGATACCACCGCGCTGGCGCTGCGCCTGCAAGCCCAGGAAATCCTGCGCGAATACCTGCGGCGGGTTGAAGAACTGAACCGGCGCCTGACGTATTCCGACTCTCTGGTCACACCTTCGCCCCCGTTCACCGCCAGCCTGAACGCGGATGCGCAACGCATGGCCGCCCTGTTCCGCGACCCGACCCTGCAATACGCCCAGGAACCGTATCGGCGCAAATTCTTTCTGATGTATCACCGGCTGCGACACAATCTCGACCGCATCCACGCCCGGATCGACGAGCGCCCGGACGCGGTTCCGATGCCGTTCTGGGGCTACGATTCCGAACAGGCGTTTCTCGAGGATTTGTACCTGATCCGCGATTCGCTGATCGCCCACGGCGACGGCGCGGTCGCCGACGGCGAGCTGAAGGACCTGATCCGGCTGGCGGAAACCTTCGGTTTTCATCTGACCGCGCTCGACGTGCGGCAGGAGTCGGGCCGGCACACGGCGGCGGTGGCGGAAATTTTCGCCATGGCCCCCAACCTGCCGGATTACGCCGCGCTGACCGAGGAGGAACGGCTGAACGTACTGGGCGACCTGCTGGCCAAACCCGGCACGCCGCTGCTGTATTGCGATTCGTTCAGCCCCGCCACCCGCGAGACGCTGGAGGTGTTTCAGGTCATGGCGCGACTGCGCGGAGAAATCGGCCCGCGCGCCTTCGACAATTACGTCATCTCCATGACCCACGAAGCCAGCCATGTGCTGGAAGTGCTGTTTCTGGCCAGTTTCGCCGGGCTGGCGGGCCGCCGCGCCGACGATGGCTGGCATTGCGCAATCCGCGTCGCCCCGCTATTTGAAACCATCGCCGATCTGAGCCGGGTGGAAACCCTGTTGACCCGGCTGCTGGACCAGCCGAGCTACCGGGAACTGCTGACCGCCGCCGGCGGGGTGCAGGACGTGATGGTGGGCTATTCGGATTCCTGCAAGGACGGGGGCATTCTGGCGTCCAACCGCGAGTTGTATCAGGCCCAGCAACGGGCGGTGGCCCTGACCGCGGCGCGCGGCTTCGGTTGCCGGCTGTTCCACGGTCGCGGCGGTACGGTGGGGCGCGGCGGCGGCCCCATCCACGACGCCATTCTGTCCCAGCCGCCGGGCACGGTGCATGGCCGGATCAAGATCACCGAACAGGGCGAGGTGCTGTCGTTCAAGTACCAGAATCTGGAAACCGCCGTCTACGAACTGACGCTGGGCATCACCGGGTTGATCAAGGCCAGCCGTCATCTGCTTCAGGAGATTCCCGCCGATCCGCCCGAAGCGGCGGCGGTCATGGCCGAGCTGGCCCGGCACGGCGAAGCCGTCTATCGCGACCTTACCGAACGGACGCCGGGTTTCATGGATTACTTCTACGAAGCCACGCCGGTCACCGAGCTCGGGCGGCTCAACATCGGTTCCCGGCCCTCGCACCGCGCCCAGGGTGATCGTTCCAAATATTCGGTGCGGGCGATTCCCTGGATGTTCGGCTGGGGCCTGTCGCGGCACACCCTGCCCGGCTGGTACGGCATCGGCAGCGCGCTGGCGGCCTGGCGCGGCGACGACCCCGAACGGCTGGCCACCCTGCAAAAGCTTTATCGGGAATGGCCCTTCTTCCGCGCCCTGCTCGACAACAGCCAGATGTCGCTGAGCAAGGTGGATGTGGGCATCGCCCGCGAATACGCCCGCCTGTGCGCGGACGCCGACACCGAAATCCGCATTCACGAGCGGTTTCGGACGGAGTACGAGCGGACCTGCCAGGAGATTCTGGCCGTGGCACAAATCCCGACGCTGCTGGAGGAAAATCCGACCCTGGCCAAATCGCTGGAGCGGCGCAATCCGTACCTGGACCCGCTCAATCACATTCAGGTCACGGTGCTGCGCCGCTACCGGCGGGCGCTCCGGGAGCAAGGCGCGGATTCGCCGGAGGCGGAGACGTGGCTGCGACCGTTGCTACGGTCCATCAACGCCTTGGCGGCGGGGATGCGGAATACCGGGTGAGGGAGGCGCGTGGTCAGCCCACGCCCGGCGGTCGATGGCGCAATCGATGCGTTCGATACCAGCCTGCTGGCGCGCTTGCTCGAAGAGGGCCCACCACAGGAAGAGGTCACCGCCTGATCGCGACGTCGGCCTCCAGCGTCACCGGCTGGTCGAGCCGGCTTTCGATGGCCCGTTTCACCCGCTCTACGGCGGCATCGTCCAGGGTGGAGGACGACAGCAGCCGCGCCGACAGGTACAGCGGGTCGCCCGGACGCACGGCCACCTCGCGCAGGACCACCCCCTCGGCCTCCCAGCCTTCCAGCGCCCGAACGACTGCCTTTTCCTCGACCATGCGCGCGAACCCCACGCCCAGCGGCGCGCTGACGACGGCCACCAGCGCCAGCGACACCAGCAGACCGCGCCGCGCCCGGCCGAACGGACCGAATCCGAGCAGCAGAAAGGTCAGGTTGCCGGCCAGCACGATGCCGAACAGGTTGGTCAGAAACAGCAGGAAGGAACCCCGGAACAACGTCCAATCGCCCCAGCCGAGACCGATGCCGGACACCGCCAGCGGCGGTACCAGCGCCACCGCGATGGCCACGCCCGCCAGACTGCGGGCCACTTCCTCCCGGGCGTGGGCGTAGGCGCCGGCCACCCCGGAGACGATGGCGACCCCGAGATCCAGCAGGGTCGGATTGAGCCGGGCGGCGATTTCGCCGGTCACCACCTGCAGCGGGATGACCCAGGTCAGCGCCGCCGCGCAGCCGAGCGCCAGCAGCACGCCAATGCCCAGGGTTCCGAGGCTGTCGGCCAGCAGGACATTGTCCTGCCGGACCACCGCCATCGCCAGGGAGATGATGGGTGCCATCAGCGGCGCCAGGATCATGGCGCCGATGATCACCGGCGCCGAGTCGGCGAACAGGCCGATGGTCGCCAACAGCGTGGCGAGCACCATGAGGGTGAGATAGGCCGGAGCAGGGCGGGCGTTGTCCCGCAGCGCCAGGTACAGATCCTTGAATTCCTCGGTGCTGGCCCGGTGCAACCAGGGCAGGGGTTTGCTGATCAGCGCCGCCCTGGCTTCGCCGACCGGCAAACCCTGGACCTTATGGAGTTCCTTGGTTTGCGGAGCATCCTCGCGAAGGTTCAGATGCCGACCGGGCAGCAGGCGCAAGGCCTTGGGCGCCACCGCCAGCTCGAGCTGGCGGGCGCTGGTCCAGGCCCCGTCGTGCAGGTAATCCAGCGGTTCGGGGCTGGTCACGGTCAAGGCCGCGGTCTTGAGGTGCCCCACGAACGGCGGCGGTTTTTTGCGCTGGCTGGCCGGCAACAGCGCCGCCAGCAGGAAGCGCAGCATCTCCATCCGACTGCGCGGCGCCAGAACCAGAGCGTGAAGCATGCCGTCGTTGCTGCCCGCGTCGTCGAGAATCCGCCGCGACAGCAGCGAACTGCCCCCTTCCTCCACGATCACGATACCCAGCGCGGCGGTGGCCAGACTCTTGTCCTTGCCGGTGGTCAGCGTGTAGGGGCGTGGTTTCATGGCGCCGAACCCCGCTCGCAGGATGCGCAGGAAGCCCTGGAACCGGTCTCGGAAGCTCGGCGCCTGGCCGGCCCCGCCGAGGGTGAAGACCTTGCCGACGATCACCGAGTTGAAGACCAGCCGCCCATTGCAGGAGAGCAGATCGACGCGCCGGTCTTTTTCGCAGCGCAGAGCGTCGTCCAGCGCGTGTTCCAGCCGCTGGGCCACGCCGAAGCACAACCGGGCCTGGTTCAGGCCGGGGTGGGGCAGCAAGCCGAGCCGCCAGCACCGGACCACCGCCTCGGGCGCCAGTTCGGCCAGCGCCGCGTCGTCGAGATAGACCAGCACCGTCGTGCCTTCGGCCCAGTCCGGCAACTGGCCGAAACGATACGGCCACGGTCGCACCGGCCGGTCCGCCAGCAACGGCAGGATTCTGTCTCGCACCGCCTGCTCCGCGGCAGGATCGAACAGCAAGCCGAGCGGCAGGGCGCCGGAAGATGGGGGAATCGTGGAATCGTCGTTCATGATGATCTTGCCGCACCGAATGTGGATCGAGCATGGGCGATGGTGACCGGTCCTCGGCGAGATCGCGTCACCGATAGCCGATGATCCGCACCTCGCTGTTCCAGTCGCCGAAAAACGGCTTGCCCTCCGCCTGCAGGATCAACTCCCGGTTCCTGGGCATCGGCAGCCACACGTTGTCGGAATTGTAGGCCCAGCCCGGTTGCGGCTGACCGACGGCATACAGATAAAACGCCGCTTCCCGCCCTCCATCCAGCGGCGCCGCTATCCGAAAACGATGCGGCCCACCCTCGACGTAACCGGTGGCGACCTGAACATACACCAGGATCTCCCGCGCCGAGGCGGGCACGGCGGTTGGAATCGGGCGCGCCAGCCGCTCGCCCTCACCGCCCGGCAACCCGCCGAGCGCGACATCGACCGCCCGATAATCCGCTCCCACGCCGCCGGTGCTGGCCCCACCGCCCCCTCGCGCCGGCGGCGCGGACGGGGGCGACGCCAGCTTGCGCCGCAGACCCGCCACGGCTGTCCGGGTTTCCTTGAGTTCGCGTTCGATCCCGGCCAACTTCCGATCTTGCGCCGTCAGCCGCTCCCGCTGGTCTTCAAGCCCATCGGTGGCCTGCCGCAGGCGATCCAGCCGCGCGTCTAATTCCGCCAGGGTCGATTCCACCGCCACCAATCTGGCTTCCAGCACCACCCGATCCGACGCCGGCGCCGCTTCCGGCGGCGGCTCCAGCGCCGCGCAGCCCGACGACAACGTTGCGATCAGCGCGGGCAACAGCCCAATCTCTGTCAACTTCATCTCTGGTTCCCGATCTGAAAGTTCTTGAACCCACCACGCCTCGCCCGGTCATCCGACGCGGACTCCCCCCGCCCACAACCGTCCTGGATAAGGTATATTCTCGCGGCCCGAACCCGCGTTTCCCAAGAGGAATCACCTGGATGAACGAACTCGACCTGTCCCGGCAAACTCCGTTCGGCATGGACTTCAGCGTCGCGGAATTCGCCGACAACCCCGAACCGCGCTGCCCCTGCGTGCTGCTGCTGGACAATTCCTGGTCCATGAACGGCCAGCCCATCGCCGAACTCAACCAGGGCCTGGCCGCCTTCAAGGAGGAACTGCTGGCCGACAGCCTCGCCGCCAAACGGGTCGAAATCGCCATCGTCAGCTTCGGCCCGGTTCAGGTGGTCAATCCGTTCCAGACCGCCGAGCACTTCACGCCGCCGCAATTGACCGCGCGGAAGGACACGCCCATGGGGCTGGCGATTATCCAGGGATTGGAACTGCTGCACCAGCGCAAGACGCTGTATCGGGAACATGGCATTCCCTTTTTCCGGCCCTGGGTGTTTCTGATCACCGACGGCACGCCCACCGACGATTGGAAAGCCGCCGCCAGCGAAGTGCGCAAGGGCGAGGAAAACCGGGCGTTCGCCTTCTTCGCGGTCGGGGTCGAGGGCGCCAACCTGGATATCCTGCAACAGATTTCCGTCCGCCAACCGCTGCGCCTGCGCGGCCTGCGATTCCGCGAACTGTTCCAGTGGCTGTCCAACTCGATGCGCTCGGTGTCGCGCTCGGTGCCCGGCACGGAAGTCCCGCTGCGCAATCCCGCCAGCCCCGACGGTTGGGCCTCGGTATGAGCGAAACGGGCGACTGGCGGTACGTATACGCCAGCGTCCCCGGCGTGGCCCATCTCGCCGGCAACGTCGAATGTCAGGACGCCTGCGGCGCCGCGCTGCTGCCGGCGCCGGACGCCGGTCCGGTGCTGGTGCTGGCCGTGGCCGACGGGGCCGGCAGCGCCACGCACGCCCGCGCCGGCGCCGAACTGGCCTGCCAGACCCTGTTGGCCGAATGCACGGTCCGCCTGGCGGATTCCGGCGCGCTGGACTGGACGCCAACCGCCGCCGAGACCCTGCTCCAAAGCGTCCGAACCGCCCTGACCCAACGAGCGGTGGAGGCGGAGTTGCCGGTTCGGGAATTCGCCTGCACCCTGTTGGGCGCGGTGGTGGCCGCCGACCAGGCGTTGTTTCTGCAAATCGGCGATGGGGCCATCGTCGTCGCGACCGGCCAGGGTTACCGGCCGGTGTTCTGGCCGCAGACCGGCGAATACGTCAACGAAACCCGGTTCGTGACCGATCCCGACGCCGCCGATCACCTGGAATGCCTCGTCCTGACCGAACCGGTCGCCGAAATCGCGTTGTTCTCCGACGGCTTGCAACTGCTGGCCCTGCATTACCACCAGCGACAGGCCCACGCGCCGTTCTTTCGCCCCCTGTTCCAACACCTGCGCGCGCATCCGGAGCCTGGCTGTCCGGAAGCGCTCGCGGCGGCGCTGGAACGCTTTCTCGTCAGCCCGGCGGTCAACCAACGTACCCACGACGACAAGACCCTGATTCTGGCCACCCGGCTGCCGCCGCCGGCCGCCGTCGCGCCAACGGTC
Source organism: Competibacteraceae bacterium UBA3908 (assembly GCA_002391525.1). Classification (GTDB taxonomy): domain Bacteria; phylum Pseudomonadota; class Gammaproteobacteria; order Competibacterales; family Competibacteraceae; genus Competibacter_A. Next base: position 71,761 of record DGFE01000100.1, on the reverse strand, counting down.
GAGCCGGTCACCGCCGCGTCGCCGCCGGTTCCGGCGGAACCCGACGCGGTCTCCACGACCGAAACCGCCGCCGCCCGTCCCGACTTCGCCACGTCCGCGTCCCCCGTTCGGGAAAGCCACGGTGACGAGGCTGTATAGCGGCGCGGGTCATCCGGTCGAACCGGGCAAGGTCCTGGGGCGCGGCGGCGAAGGCGCGGTTCACGAAATCGCCGGACGGCCCGGCTTCGTCGCCAAAATCTATCATCAACCGGTCAGCCCGGATAAGGCCCTCAAACTGGAAGGCATGGTCCGGCAGGCGCATCCCGGCCTGCTGGAAATCGCCGCCTGGCCGGTGGACGTGCTGCGGATCCAGCCGGGCGGCCCGGCGCAGGGTTTCGTGATGCATCGGGTCAACGGCTACCACGAGATTCACAGTCTCTACGGCCCTTCCCACCGCAAGCGAACCTTCCCGCAGGCCGACTGGTCGTTTCTGATCCACACCGCTCGCAACCTGGCCAGCGCCTTCGAGACCATCCACGCCCGCGGCCACGTCATCGGCGACGTGAATCCCGGCAACGTGGTGGTGTCTCCCCAAGCGCTGGTCAAGCTGATCGACTGCGATTCGTTTCAGATCGACACGGGCGAGAGGCTGTTCCTCTGCGATGTCGGGGTGCCGCAGTTCACCGCGCCGGAATTGCAGGACCGGCCCTTTCACGGCCTGCGGCGCACGCCCGACCACGATGCGTTCAGCCTCGCCCTGCTCTGCTTTCATCTGCTGTTCATGGGCCGTCATCCCTTCGCCGGTCGCTATCGGGGCAAGGGCGACATGCCCATCGAACGCGCCATCCAGGACTATCGGTTCGCCTTCGGTCGGCACGCCGCCGCCCGGCTGATGGAACCGCCGCCACACACGCTGCCGTTCACGGCCCTGCCTCAAACCGTCGCGGAGTTGTTCGAGCGCGCCTTCGCCCCGTCCGCGCCGGCTCGCCAGCGCCCCACGGCGCGGGAATGGCTGCTGGCGCTGGAACGGCTCGGTCGCGAACTGCGCTCCTGCGACCGAAACCCGGCGCACAAATACCCACAACGGTCGCCGGCCTGCCCCTGGTGCGCGCTGGAACAGTCGAGCGGGACCTCGTTCTTCACACCGCCGCGCCACTCGCCGGCCAGCCCGGGTCCTGACCGGCGCGATTTCCATCTCGACCCGGTCTGGAACCGAATCCTGGCGGTTCCTCCGCCCGGCGCCGAAGCGATGCCGCGGCCCGGCGCCCAAGCGCCGGTCACGCCGACTCCCCTGCCGGAACCGCTGCGGCGCGCACAGCGCGACAACCTGGTCAAAACGGCGACCATCGCCGGCCTCGCCCTGCTCGCCATCCTGATCCAACCGGGTTTGATCTGGCTGTGGCTGCCGCTGGCCGTTGCCGCCTGGTCGCTCACCCAGGACAGCGCGGTACGCCGCGAACGGCAGCGCCGTCGGTTGGCCCTGCTGACGGCCCGCCACGAACTGACGGATTTGCGGGCCGCCTGGCGGCGGCACGCGACGGATCAGCCATTCATGCGCAAGCTGCATGCCCTGCACGCCCTGCGGGATCGTTATCGGAACCTGTCGACCGACCTCCAGCGGGATTTGCAACGACTGGCAACCGATCAGCGCCAGTTGCAACTGCAAGCGTACCTGGAAGGCCATTTCATCGATGCGGCCCAGATTCCCGGCCTTCGCGCCACCGACCGGGTGGCGCTGGAATCCTACGGCATCGAAACCGCTGCCGATGTCACCCCCGCCGCGTTGGCAGGGGTTCCCGGCTTCGGTCAGCGCCTTGGCCGCCAGCGGGCGGCGGCGCTGCTCGATTGGCGTCAGGCGCTGGAACAGCGCTTCCGCCACGATCCCCGGCAAGGCGCCGATCCCGCCGCCAGCGTCAACCTGCAACAACAGTACGCTCAACGCCGACTCCAGATCGAGCGCGAACTGCTGGCGGGTCCCGAGGAACTCGCTAAAATCAAGACGGATATTCTCAGACAGCGCGCCCGGCTCAACATCGCCCTGATTCGCCAGGCGATGCAGGAAGCCCAGGCCCAAGTCGACCTGCGGGTTTTCCACCCGCGTCTCGACGCCATCTGGCGGTGGCGCAATCGCCCCTAGACAGCCGCGACCGGCCGGAGGATCCGATGGGAAGACGCAACGAACACACACGCGATGAACTGCGGGAGATCGGGCTGCGGGCAGCCGAAGAGCTGGTCGCCGCCCACGGTCTGGCCGGGTTGAGCGCCCGCAAGGTGGCGGCCCGCATCGGTTACACGGTCGGCAGTCTGTACATGGTGTTCCGCAATCTCGACGACCTGATCGCTCAGATGAACGAGCGGACGCTGGACGCGCTGTACGCCAGGCTGGCCGCCGCCGTCGGTGACCGGCCGCCGGCGGCGGCGATTCAGGCGCTCGCCCAAGCCTATTTGCACTTCGCGCTCTTCGAGACTCATCGCTGGCTGGCCCTTTACCAGCATCGGATGCCGGAAGGGCGGTCGGTGCCGCAATCCTTCACCGAAAAAGTAGCGCGGATGTTCGAACTGGTGCAGCACCATGTGGCGCTGTTGTGTCCGCGGCGGTCACCGGAGGACGTCGCCCTGGCCGCCCGCGCGCTGTGGAGCGGCATCCATGGCGTCTGTATGCTCAGTCTGGACCGGAAACTGGAAACCGTCGGCGGTCGTCCGATTCAGGAGGTCGCAACGTCCTTGCTGGACAATTACCTGGCCGGATTCGTCGGCCGGGACTGACCCGTCGCGGCCCTCTCACCCGCGCCGGATCGGGGACGGGATCAGGTAACCGCCCTTTTCGAGCGCGCGATCATGCGCTCTCGACAACGACAGCAGCGCCATGATCGATCCCAGCAGCGCCAGTCCCATGTCGGATTGCGTATCCCACGCATAGCCCTGAGTACCCAAGAACGCTTCCGCCGATTCGCCGCTCATGATCGCGACGGCCCACTCGATCAATTCGTAAAACGCGCTGAACGCCAGACAGAAGCAAACGATAAAAAAATTCGACCAGGCGGCGCCATTGACGATGTTCTTCCGCAGGATGAGTTCCCTGGCGATTATGGCTGGCACGAAGCCCTGCACGAAATGCCCGACCTTGTCGTAGTTGTTCCGCTCGAAGCCGAACAGATCCTTGAACGTCTCGAACAACGGCACCTCGGCATACGTGTAATGTCCGCCGACCATCAGGATGAGGCAATGCAAGAGAATCAGGACATAAACCAGGGTCGTCAACGGAAACCTCTGGTAGGTGGCGGCCAGCACGAGGGCTCCCGCGATGGCGGGCGATACCTCCAGAAACCAGGTAAAGTAGTCCTTGGGGTTTATTCCGGACCATACGAGAACCAACCCGAAAACGGCAATCCACAATGCTTTCATCGGTTACGAACCTGCCTTGAAAGATTTTCGCCCGCCTGCGGAATCGAGTCTATTCCCACCCCGCCAGATCGGCGCGCATGATCCGAATCCGCCGCAGGATCGCCTCCCGCTGGAGATTGAACACCACCATGCCGACGGTGATGAACGCTCCCAGCCCGATGAGAATCAGCGCGCGGCTCATGGCTTGTTCGGGATAGAAGCGGACCAGTTGTCCGACCACGTTCAGCACCAGGAACGCCACACCGGCATACAGAAAGGCCCGGATGCGCAAGGCGATGCCCGCGACGATCCCGACCAGCGCCAACGCCAGCGCCAGCACGAACACCTCGAGCTCCGGTCGCAGGAACACGTCCAGGCCCGCCCCGGCATACAGCGCGCTCGTTGCCGTCAATCGCGCCCCGTTCAACACATCGGGCCGCAATTCCCGCCGGTGCAGATGCAGCAGCGCCAACACCGACACCGCCGCCGGCACGATGTAGAACTGCCACAGCCCGTAGCGCTCCGCCCACAGCGGCGCCCACAGATAGACCGCGCCGTTCAGCGCCAGCACGCCCAGGTACATGGGCAACGGATTTTGCAGCGTGCCAGCCAGCGACAGATACAGCACGGCGGCGGCCAGCAGGGTTCCGCCGGTCCACGGTGAGGCCAATTGCCATGGCGCGGTCGCCAGCGCCAGCACGGGCAGCAACAGGGCCAGATGATACAGGGGTCGGGAAGCGGTGAACTGATGCAGCAGGAACGCGGTATAGGCAGCTGCCAACAGCGCGGTGGTATCGCCGACCGTGAACGGCGCCAACCCCAGCACGACCAGCCGACCGTAACCGGCCAGCAGTCCCAGCCACAGCGCGGTTGCGTAAACCCAGCTTGGCTCTTTCGGCCGCCGCCAGGCCCTCACCGCCGCCAGCCCGGCCAACAGTAGTAACGCTGCCCCCGCCGCCAGTGGGTCGGCGGCGCCGCCGAAACGCCACGGCGCCGCTCCCCAGCCGGCCTGATACGCCAGCACGGCGTAACCGTGCAGTCCCAGCCACAGCAGGCTCAACGGCAACAGCCAGGGTATCGACTCGCTGAGCGCCTGCTCCAGTTCGCAGATCCGGCTGAACCGTTCTTCATTCGACCCGGAATCGGCGGAGTCCAGGCCGGCTTCCAGCCATCGCCGAACGGTCATGAACACCATCAGCAGCAACACGGTCTGCACGGCGTACCAGGGGGCCAAACCGATCAACGCCATGACGGCGAACGATGCCGTATCCGCCAGCCAGATGGTGTACCCCCCAGCCAGCGCCAGCAGCATTCCCGCCTTCAACCGGAACGGTTGCCCCTGCCACCAACCCTGGACCAGCGTCGCCGCCGCCAGCGCCAGCAGGGTTGCGGTAACGTCCGCCCAACCGATACCGGAGACAACGAACAGCAATGCAATGCCCGTCACGGGCAGCAGCGTCAGCCAGAGTTCCAGCGTCCCACGCCATGCCGCCGGCCCGCGTGGTCCATAACGCCACACCGGCAGCAGCACGCCATTCCACAGCGCGGCCACCAACGGCAACCAGACGAGAGGCACGGCCAGATTCAGCGAAACGGCGACAACCACCCCATGCAAGGCCAGCAGCGACGCCTGCGCTTGCGGCCATGCCGGGCGGAGCTTGAACGCATGTCCGGCGGTCGCCGCCAGCAGCGATGCGACGCCGGCAAGCGTCCAGGGCAACGGTTCCGCTGGAGACGCTCCAACCCACAGCAGTCCGATTTCCAACCACCCCAGACGCGCCAGCAGCACCAGCAGCGCCGCGAACGGCAGCCAGAACAGCGGCGGCTCCAGATCGGATTGCCGCCAGCGCAACCCTTGCGCCAGCATCCGGCCATGGCGCCGCCACAACGGAATCGACAGGAACAGCAGATTCAGCCACCCCAGCGCGACCGCGAATCCGCGGAGTGTGGCGGGCAACCCATGGTCCCGGCTCCACCCGCTCCACTCCAGCGCGCCGCCGGCCAGCAAACCGCTCGCCGTCAATGTCGCGACCGCCAGCCAGGCCATGCCGGGCCATGCCGTATTGCGCAGCAGCAGGAACAGGTAGGGCGTCAGTCCCGCCAGCACGACAGCGAGTGACATGGCGCCGGCCATGATTCCAACCGTTCCCCCCGCCAGAACGCCGACCAGTCCCAGCAGCGGCCAGACATCCGGCGCCGCCGCCCAGCCCGGCCAGCGGGCGTTCCAGCGCGGCAACAACAGATTGCCGCCGAACCAGAGCGCGTAACCCCAGGCGATGGCGGCCCATCCCGCATCCCGCATCGCGACGCCAAACCGCGCCGCCAAACTCCAGGCCAGCGCGCTGAGCAACACCGCCAGTCCAAGACCGCGCCAGGCCGCGGCATTCGGCCAGCACCGCGCCACCGGGAACAACGCGACGCAGAGCAGCGCCAGCAGGCCCGGCAGACGGGGATCGCCGGTCAAGCCCGCCAGCAGCGCGCCCGCCAGCGCCAGCACGAACAGCAGTCCGCTCATCCCGTGCAATGGCGCGCGCCAGTACGTCAGCGGCGCGGCCCGCTCCGTCTCCAACCCAATCGCCGCCACCGCCATGAGCGCACTCAATACCGCGTCGAGCACCGGCTGTCCCAGAACGAGCAACTCGGGCGGCGCCAGCCACGCGCCGGTCAGCCAAACCTCGACCGTCAGCGTGACCAGGGCGGCGTAGGCGTGCGGCGTGGACCGGTAATGCCAACCCGTCAGCACGAACAGCAGTAGGCCGAGGAACAGCGCCGGCAGCAGTTCCGGTACTGGCGCCCCCAATAGAGCCAGCGCCGGACTGGCCGCCACCGGGACGACCGCAATCAACAGCGCGCAGAGATGCAGGCTCTCCTCCACCTGCTGGCGGCCACCCGCGCCGCCGGGCGCGGTGAAACCCAACAGCCGCGCCAGCCGCCAAACCGTCGGCTCGGCGAGCAACGCGATTGCCAACCGCCAGACCAGCAACGCATACAGCACGGCGACCGCGCCGAGCCACGGTAGATTCAATCCGGCTCTCGCCAATGCGACCAGCAAACCCGCCAACCCCAACAGCAGCGGCAACGCCACCCAGCGGAACCGATGGAAATAGCCGATCAGCAACAATCCTGTCAAAACCCCCAGCCCCGCCGTCGCCGACCATTTCGCCGACGCCGCGCCGTCCAGCAATCGCAGGATCAAATGCACCAGTCCGACCGCCCACAGCAAGGCCATGGCCTGCTCCAGCGGCGGGCGGATCAGGGACTCGAGACTCGGCAGCTCTGGCGTATCGTTCCGCGCATCGGCCAACCACGCCTGGCGAATGCGAGACCGCCATCCCAGCCACCACAGGAACGACCAGAGCGCCAGCACCAGCGCGAATTCGCCCAAGCCGGTACTCGGGCCGGGGAAATAGCCGCGCTTGATCAGCACGCCGAGAGCGGCGGCGCACGCCAGCACGCCGTAAAACAACGCCCGCCAGCGCAAACCCAGACCAAGCCACAACGACAACGCAGCCGTCAGCGCTAGCAGCAGGATCGGTTTCAGCCGCCCGAGCAGCGCCGGCCACAACGTCATCGTGCCGAGCGCCAGCGCCAAAACTACATTCGCCAGCGCGCCGGTCACGAACACCAAACGGCTGACCGGAGTTTGCCGCCGGTCGTGCAGGCCCAGTCCGGTCCACAACGCCGCCAGCGCCAGCAGACCAAAAGCGGTTTGCATGGCCCAACCCGGCAGCATCCAGTCCGGCGCATACGCGACCGCCACCGTGGCCAGCGCCACCACGCCGCCATCGGCATAGGCCCAACGCGGATTCGCCTCCGGCAACGCCAGCGCCAGCCGTACCCCCGCGTATCCCAGCAAGGCCGCCAGCGCGGCGGTGGCGAAGCCGAGCCAACCCGGCGTGATCCAAACCAGGCCCCAGGCGATCAGGCCGACCAGCAGTACGCCGAACACGAGCAGGCATTGCCGGGCGATGGCCCGCGAGCGCGAACCGGCCCAGCGACCACATCCCAGCAGCGCCAGCAATCCGGGCAACCCGGCGAGTCCATGCCAGGCCGGCGACAGGAAGTGCGACAGGCTGAATCCATACAACCCGGCGACGCAGCCGAACAGCAGATACAACGGCGGCAAGGTCCGGTAGCGCCACGTCATCCAGCCGTACAGCAGCGCGCCCATGGTCAGCGTCAGCAATACCGCCGGCGTGGACCGGATCGCCACCGCTACCGCCACCGCCGACAAGCCATAAAGCGCGAAGCTGAACCGGGACAGGAAAGCGTACTTGCCGACCCACTCCCTGAACGCGGCGTCCACCGGGAACAGCAGCCCGCACAGCGCCATCAGGAACGGCCCTGCGTAACCGGCTGGCAGGGATTCCGGCCACAGCCAGGTCAGATGCGCGAACGACACCGCCGCCGTATAAACCAGCATCCCGGCGGCGTAATAGGTCGTCAGCCGCCGGTCCACGAACAGCCGTCGCAGCCACTCGCCCGAGAAGGTCCACAGCCCATGGCCCAGCAACCCCAGCAACAGGGTGTGCAACACCGCCAAACCCCGCCAGTCTGGCGCAAGCAGGGACAGCGGCGCGGCCAGTTGCACCGCCGCCAGCGCCGTCAGCAGCCACGCATAACGACTTTGCAGCACCCGATCCATGAGCGCGCTGACCAAGGCCGCCGCCCAGGCAAAGGCCACCAGCGTACCCGCCGTGATCAGCAGACTGACGATCAGCAACAAACCATCGCCGCTACTGGCGGCCACCAGTCGCACGGCGACCGCCAGCACCAGCGGCGCCAGCAACATGCCAAGCGTCAGCAACATGCTGCTGGCGACCACCAGTTCGGATCGCCGGCGACGGAATTGATAACCGGCCCAGAGCAGAAACGCGCTGGCGCCGAACAAACTGGCGAACACGACCAGGGCGTTGATGAAACCGGAAGTATTGGCGATCAGGAACAGCGCGCCGGCCACGAAGCAGAAACCGCCGATGAACCAGCCGATGTTCTGCGCCAGAAACGGCGCGATCAGTTTCGGCCAGCCGGACAGGACTTGCAGGGCTTTCTCCAGGGGATTCGGCGGCGCGGGCCGCCAGTCCACCGCCGGGATGGTTTCGGGCGCCGGGCACAACGCCGGCTGTTCGCTGGCCGTGCGGCGGATGGTGGGAATCGGCGGCGGCGATAGTGGACGTTCGGGTTTCGGCGGAACGGGTGGCGGTGGTTCCAGCGGCGTCAACTCCAGCGGCGGCGGGACAATCGATGGCTTCGCCGGTGGCGCGGGCGCTGGTGGAACGGTTGGCGTCGCTGCGGTGGGCGTCCAGGGCGGCAGCCCCGGTGGCGTATCCGTCGCTTGCGTCAACAGGCGCCAAGCCAGGGCGCGCCGGCGTTGCCAGATGTCGCTTTCCGGCAGCGCGCCCCCTTCGCGCAGATGACTTTCCCACAGCCGGTCCAGATCAGCGGCCAGTTGCCGATATCGTTCATCCGGCAAGGCGCCGGAACCCGCCAGTCTTTGCAGTTCCAAACGCAACAGCAGCAGATTTTCCAGATCGACCAGCGCGTAACGACGATTGCCGCCGCCTATTCCGGCTGCGGATGGGGCTGGATCGGATACCGGCGACGGCTTGACCGCGCCTTGATCAAGCTGCTGCTCGCGCAATACCCTGACCTGCCGGCGCGCGATGATGAGCGCGACCAGGAGGATGATCGGCGAAATCAGCCACAGTACCGCCACCAGTATCAAAAATGTCCAGTCCATGATCCACTCTCCAGCCAAGGCAAAAACGGGAAACGCCTTTGGCCTTTTGCTTTGAATCCTATTCCTTACGCGCTTCCCGCTTGAGAGCTGCCAATTCCGCCTCGACCTCGCTGTTCACCTCCATCTTCAGGAATTCCCGCTCGATCTGGCTGTACTCCCCATACAGTTCCTCGCGCGCTTCCATTCGCGCTTCCATCTCTCCCACCTTATCCGTCATGCGGCCAAAGGAATTGTCGAGATCGAGACCCGTCTTAAACCGGTCGCTGACCTGATCCATCTGTTCGCGCGCCTGCGCGGCGCGTTGTCGCGCTACCAAACTACCCTTCTTCAGCCGCGCCTCTTCCAGTTTCATCTCCAGTGCCCGCAACTGGGCCTTGAGTCGTTCGCTGGTGCGCCGGGCCGATTCCCAGGATGTTTCCAGATTGGCGACGATGCCGTCGTGTTCCTTTTTGCGCATCAGCGCCTCGCGCGCCAGCGCTTCATTGCCGGCCTCCAGGGCGCGGCGAGCGCGCTCGTGCCATTCTCCGGCCTGCCGGCGCTGGCTGTCCAATTCCCTGGCCAACTGCTTCTCGCTGGCCACCGCGTCGATCACCCCCTCGCGGGCGCTGTTGACGTTCTCCTCCATCTCCCGGATGAGTTGCTTGATCATCCGCTCCGGGTCCTCGACCCGATCCACCAGATCGTTGAGATTGGCGGTGATGACGTCGCTGATGCGTTTGAACAAACTGGCCATGGTCGCCTCCGAATAGTCACGGTTAAGTAAAGGACGGGTTGAGTATAGTCAGGAAAAATTTTCTTGAACAGTGTTCAATTAACCTTCCACAAAAAATCCGCCGGGTGGCGGATTTGCTTGCACAGGGCTTTCGCTCATGACTTGACGCGCGACCGTTCGCCGCACGGAAGCTCTGTTGCCTCTAATCCTGATTCTGGCGGCGGCGTCGACCACCATCATCGTCGGATGCCGATCCCCGCCGCCGACCACCGTCGCCATCGAAACCCGATCCGCGGCGCCGGCTACCACCGTCGTCGTCGAAGCCCGATCCGCGCCGCCGACCACCACCGTCGTCGTCGAAGCCCGATCCGCGCCGCCGACCCGCGCCGTCGTCATCGAACCCGGTGCGGCGCCGGCTACCACCGTTGTCGTCGAAGCCCGATCCGCGCCGCCGACCACCACCGTCGTCATCGAAGCCCGATCCCCGCCGCCGACCACCGCCGTCGTCGTCAAACCCCGTGCGGCGCCGCTGGCCACCACCGTCGTCATCGTCGAAATTCGCACCACGCCGCTGCTCGCCGCGCCGGTTGCCACTCCGCCCCGACCGGTCGCGATCACGGTCGCGGGAACCCTGTACTGCTCTATCGAAGACATCCATCACCTCATCGTCTCCCGGACCGCCTCCCCCGGACTGCTGCATCATCCGCATAACCCCCATCACGGCATCCATGGCCGCCGCATCGTTCTGTCCAGCGTGCAGGACTGCCGGCGTAGAAATCCATAGAACCGCAACCACCATGCTTTTTAGTCTCATTGGTTTGATCCATTCAAAAAACATTCAACGCTTCCAGGGTCATCGCAACCCGGCATCTTCCGAAACACCCAATGCCAGAGCGGTCACGTCCAATTCGCCGCGGTCCCTGGCCACCGCCGCCAGCAGGCGGTTATGCACCAAATCAGCGGCGGGAATCGGCGTTCGCGCAATCGCGCCAGTCGCCAGAATCAATTCGACATCCTTCAGACCCAGCGCCAATCGGAATCCAGGCGTGGTGTAATCCTCCCGGGCCAGCAATTCGCCATAAAGACGAAAGAGCGGCGCATCGAGGATCGTGCCCGTCAGCACTTGCATCATGTCCTGGCGACCGATCCCGTTCTTCTGGGCAAACGTCAACACTTCGGCATAGACCTCGACCAGGGACAGGATCATGAAATTGGCCGCCAGCTTGGCGACGTGACCCTGGGTCGGATCGTCGCCGAGATCGCGTGTGGCCTGTCCCAGAGCCATCAGCAACGGCATCGCCCGCTGTTTCGCCGCCGCCGGACCGGACAACAGGATGAACAGTTTGCCAGCCGCCGCCGCCGCGGGTCGGCCCAGCACCGGCGCGGCGAGGTAGTGCGAACCGTGCTCCCGGTGCGCGTCCGCCAACCGGCGCGCCAGTTGCGGTGAAACTGTGCTCATCGAGACATGAATACCCCCTGAACCCAGCGCGGTCGCCACGCCCTGATCGCCCAGGGTCACCGTTTCCAGGGCGGCATCGTTCGCGACCATGCTGATCACGATCCCGCCCGGCGCGGCGGCCGCCGCCGGCGTCGCCGCTTCCTGCGCACCCCGCGCGATCAATTCCGACGCCTTGTCGGGAGTGCGGTTGTAAACCCGCAGCGCGAAGCCTTTATTAAGCAGATTGTGTGCCATCGACAGCCCCATGCTGCCCAAGCCGATCAAACCCACCGTTTCCGCCATGTCGGTTCCTCTACCCAAACGATTGCATTCACCGATGCCGCCCGCTGTCGCTTGCGTTCCAGTCACAGGCGGGCAACGTAAAACCGTATCGCCATATCGTACAAGCAAGTCATTCGACTCTCTGCTGAACTGTAGCCCAAAGCACGGGAATTTTCCGAAACCGTTCCCGCGCGCCCCGATCCGAACAGGAGAACCCCCGTGGCCACCGTCAATCCCATGAACAAGTCCGGCCAGCGCGTCGCCATCGTCGCCGGACTGCGCACACCGTTCGCCCGGCAGCTGACGGCGTACAAGGACCTGAACGCTGTCGATCTTGGGGTGCTCGTCACCAACGAACTGCTCAACCGGCTCAATTTGGACCCGGATCTGATCGAGCGCGTGGTCTACGGCTGCGTCGGGCTGATCCCCGAAGCGCCCAACGTGGCCCGTGAGGTCCTGTTGGGCGCGGGCATGAACCCGCGCACCGACGCCTACACCGTCACCCGCGCCTGCGCCACCAGTTTCCAGACGACCATCGACATCGCCCAAGCCATCCTGCTGGGCGAAATCGAAATCGGTCTGGCCGGCGGCTGCGACTCCACTTCGGTGCTGCCGATCCAGACCTCGAAAAAGCTGTCGCGGGCCTTGATCCATTCCAGCAAGGCCAGGAGCCTGGGCGACAAGCTGGCGCTGTTCAAGGGAATCCGCCCGGCGGACCTGATCCCGGTCTCGCCCGCGATCAAGGACTATTCCACCAACCTGGGGATGGGCGACATCGCCGAGCAGATGGCCAAGAACCACGGTATCGGCCGCGAGGAGCAGGACCGCTTCACCCTGCGTTCCCATCGACTCGCCCAGCGCGCCTGGGACGAAGGCAAGCTGGACGGCGAGGTGATGCGTGCCTTCGTTCCGCCGTTCAAGGACTGCGTCGAGCGCGACAACAACATCCGCGGCGATTCCACCCTGGAGCAACTGGCCAAGCTACGGCCAGCGTTCGACCGCAAGCACGGCACGGTGACCGCCGCCAATTCCACCCCACTGACCGACGGCGCTTCCTCCCTGATCCTGATGAAGGAGCAGCGCGCCCGGCAGCTCGGTTTCGAGCCGCTGGGTTTTATCCGCTCCTATGCCTTCGCTGCCCTCGATCCCTTCAACGACGGGCTGATGGGGCCATCCTACGCCACGCCCGTCGCCCTCGACCGGGCGGGGATCAAGCTGAGCGAGCTGACGCTGATCGACATTCACGAGGCGTTCGCGGCGCAAACCCTGGCGAATTTCAAAAACTGGCCCTCGCGGAAATTCGCGCAAGAACGACTCGGTCGCGATCAACCCATCGGCGAGGTGAACCTGGACCAGGTCAACGTGCGGGGCGGCTCACTGGCCTACGGCCACCCATTCGCGGCCACCGGCGGGCGGATGATCATGCAGGTGGTCAACGAGCTGCGCCGGCGCGGCGGCGGTCTGGGACTGGCGACGGCCTGCGCCGCCGGTGGCCTGGGCGCGGCTCTGGTGCTGGAGGTGGCGTGATGGCGACGCAAACAGCCGGAGGAACCCCTCCCATGACGACCGAACCGAATCCGACCGTCTTCCAACTGGCGTTGCGCGAGGACGGCGTCGCCGTGGTCACCATCGACCTGCCCGGCGAGAGCCAGAATATCTTCAAGGCCGAATTCGTCGGCGAAGCGAATACCTTGCTGGACCGGCTGGAGCAGGACGCGACTGTTCAAGGCGTGGTGTTCATCAGCGGCAAGCCCGGCTCGTTCATCGCCGGCGCGGACATCAATATGCTGAAAGCCTGCCGCACCGCCGCCGAGGCGACGGAACTCTCCAAGGCCGGCCAGCGTTTCTTCGACCGGCTGGAGAATTTCAGGATCCCGGTGGTCGCGGCGATTGACGGCGCCTGTCTGGGCGGCGGGCTGGAACTGGCGCTGGCCTGCCACGGGCGGGTCTGCACCGACAATTCCAGGACCACGCTCGGCTTGCCGGAGGTGATGCTGGGCGTACTGCCCGGCAGCGGCGGCACCCAACGCCTGCCGCGGCTGATCGGCATTCCCGCCGCCTTGGATTTGATGCTGACCGGCAAGCATCTGAACGCGCAAAAGGCTCGCCGGCTGGGGCTGGTGGACGACGTGGCGCCGGCTACCATCCTGCTGCCAACCGCCGTCGCCCTGGCGAAGAAACTTCAGCACCACCGCGCCGTCACCCCGCGTTCGGGCAGCCTGTTCTCGATCAAGGGCCTGACCAGGCTGGTGCTGGAAGACAACCCGCTGGGCCGACGGGTACTGTTTCAAAAAGCCCGCGAGCAAGTGCTGAACAAGACCAGGGGCCATTACCCCGCGCCGTTGCGCATCATCGACTGCGTGGAAACCGGCGCCAGCCACGGCTTCCAGAAAGGGTTGGAGGCGGAAGCGGTCGCGTTCGGCGAACTGGCGATGACCCCGCAGGCGCGGCAATTGATGAACCTGTATTTCGCCACCACGGCGCTGAAGAAAGACACCGGCGTTGCCGATCCAGGCGTGCGACCCCGCCCGATCCGCAAGATCGGGGTGCTCGGCGCAGGATTGATGGGCGCCGGCATCAGCTATATCACCACCAGCAAGGCGCGAATCCCGGTCCGGCTCAAGGACAAGGACCCCGCCGGTCTCAACCGCGGCCTGGCCTGCATCGACCGGCTAATCCACAAGCGCCTGCAACGGCGTTCCATCAGCGCGTTCGAGGCCGGTCAGGAGCGGCGCCGGGTCACGCCGACCCTGGATTTCTCCGGCTTCCAGAACGTGGCTCTGGTGATCGAGGCGGTCTTCGAGGATCGGGCGCTGAAACGGCAAATGGTTGCGGATGTGGAAGCGCACTGTCCGCCCGCGACGATTTTCGCCACCAACACCTCCTCGATTCCCGTCGCCACCATCGCCGAAGCCGCTCGACGACCCGAAAACGTGGTCGGGATGCATTACTTCTCGCCGGTCGAGAAAATGCCGTTGCTGGAAATCATCGCCACCCCGCGGACCGCGCCGGAGGTCATCGCCACGGCGGTCGAATTCGGTCGTCAACAGGGCAAGACCGTGATCGTGGTCCAAGACGGCGCCGGCTTCTACGTCAACCGCATCCTGGCGCCCTATATCAACGAGGCCGGCTATCTGCTCGGCGAAGGCGTGGCGATTGACGCCATCGACCAGGCGCTGGTGCGATTCGGCTTCCCGGTCGGGCCATTCACTCTGCTGGATGAGGTCGGCATCGACGTGGGGTCCAAGGTCGGGCCGATCCTGTACGCGGCGTTCGGCGAACGGATGCAACCGGTGGGCGTCGCCGACAAGCTGCTGGCCGATGGCCGCTACGGCCGCAAGAGCAAGAAGGGCTTCTATCGCTACGAGGGCGTCAAAAAGGGCGAAAAGCCGGTGGACAAGAGCGTCTATCCGGTGCTGGGCGTGACGGGCGACAAGGCCATGGATGCGCAGGAAATCGTCGAACGCTGCGTGTTGCCGATGCTCAACGAGGCCGCGCGCTGCCGGGACGAAGGCGTGATTCGCAGCCCCCGCGACGGCGACATCGGCGCGGTGTTCGGCATCGGCTTTCCGCCGTTCCTGGGCGGCCCGTTCCGCTACGCCGACAGTCTCGGAATCGCGGAATTGGTGGCGAAGCTGGAACGGTATCGCCAGCGGTTGGGCGAACGTTTCCAGCCGGCGGAGATTCTGATACGAATGGCTTCGGAACAATGGTCGTTTTATTCAGACTGAAACAGCGCTTCTCCGTCGTCACCAGTCAGGCGGCGACGGAGAAACTCCAGCCCGGGTTTATGGCACAATCACACCATCAATCGAACCGCCGAGGTGCCGCCATGTCCTTGCAGCCCAAACCCCGCCTGACCCCCGAAGACTATCTCGCCCTCGAACGCAGCGCCGATTTCAAGAGCGAGTATTTCGATGGCGAAATCTTCGCCATGACCGGCGCGAGCGAACCACACAATACCATTGTCGCCAACACCCTTTCGGAAATCCGTCAACAACTCAAGAAGCGGCCCTGTAAAGTCTACGCCAACGACATGCGCGTCAAGGTCGATCCAACCGGACTGTACACCTACCCGGATGTGGTAGTGGTCTGCGGCAAGGCTCGGTTGGAAGATGCGCATCTCGACACCTTGCTGAATCCGACCCTGATCGTCGAGGTGCTGTCGGATTCCACCGAAGCCTACGACCGGGGCCGCAAATTCGAGCATTACCGCAAGCTGGAGTCGCTGGCCGAGTACGTGCTGATCGCCCAGCACCAGCCCCATGTCGAATCCTACCGGCGGCAAACGGACCATCATTGGTTGCTGACCGAATGCAGCGGTCTGGACGGCGCGCTGCGCCTGGAGTCCATCGACTGTGAACTGGCGCTGGCGGAGATTTACGACAAGGTGGAGCTGCAAAGCGCCTGATCGGCGCGGGCGGGTGGAGGAATCCCGTTCTGTTATCATGGCGCGCCCGCGCCGGATATCCCGGCCTCTGTTCTTCAAGCGACCGAACCGCCATGCATCCAGTCTTGACCATCGCCAGGCGCGCCGCCCTCGGCGCCAGCCGCATCCTGTTGCGCCATTTCGATCACCTCGAACGGCTGAACGTCACCGCCAAACAGCGCAACGATTTCGTCAGCGAAGCGGACGTACAGGCCGAGCGGGAGATCATTCAAACCCTGCGCAAGACGTACCCCAATCACGGCATCCTCGCGGAGGAAAGCGGCGAAGCACCGGGCCAGGACGAGTATCAGTGGGTGATCGATCCGCTGGACGGCACCACCAATTTCCTGCACGGCATCCCCCATTTCGCTATCTCCATCGCCTTCCGTCACAAAAACCGGCTCGAAGCGGCGCTGGTTTACGATCCGATCCGGCAGGAGATGTTCACCGCCTCCCGCGGCGAGAGCGCGCAACTGAACGACCGACGTATCCGGGTCAGCGGCGTCAACGCGCTGGAAAACGCCTTGCTCGGCACCGGCTTTCCATTCCGCCATCCCCAGCACCAGACGGCCTATCTCAGCTTCTTCGGCAGCCTGTTCGGCAAATGCGTGGAAATCCGCCGCGCCGGCGCGGCCTCGCTGGACCTGGCTTACGTGGCGTCCGGACGATTGGATGCCTTCTGGGAGATCGGTCTGAAAGCGTGGGATATCGCCGGCGGCGTGCTGCTGGTGCAGGAAGCCGGCGGGCTGATCAGCGATTTCGGCGGCGATAACGATTTCATGAAATCCGGCAACATCGTCGCCGGCAATCCCAAGATCTTCAAGGCATTGCTACAGGAGCTGCAACCGCACCTGACGCCGGAACTGACCCGCTAGCGCCGGAATCCCGAGGTGATCGGATAGCGCCGGTCGCGGCCAAAGGCGCGTGGGGTGATGCGCACGCCCGGCGCGGCCTGCCGGCGCTTGTACTCGTTGACGATCACCAGCCGCGCCACCCGTTCCACCGTCGCCCGGTCGAAGCCTGCCGCTATCCATTCGCTGCCGGACGGAATAATTTCCGCGCTGAAATGTTTTTAATCTGGAACCTTCTTAATCTTTGGCAGGTGCGCAGTGGATTCGGAGGATCTTATGATGGAGCCGATGACGCTCAAGCCTTATAACCTGTTACGCTCGTTTTCCATCCTCAGCCTGTTATCCATCGTGGCGATCAGCGCAATCTCCGCCACTCTGTTGGCGCGGTTTCTGCGGGAGAACCTGCTGCAAAGAGACGCCGTGGTCACGATGCAATTCGTCCAGAGCATCGCCCAAGCGCAAAACACCGGCATTTACTTTGCCGAGCGGGATGACGCCAAGCGCAAGGGGCCGCTGACCGATTTTCTCACCCGCATCGCGCACATGCCGGACGTGGTGCGCGCCAACGTCTATTCGCGGCAGCGAACCATTCTCTGGTCCAACGAAGAGCACCTGATCGGCAAGCACTTTACGGACGACAATCCGGAACTGGATCGTGCCCTGGCCGGCGAATTGGCATTGGAAACGGGTCAGGTCAAACATCCCGTCAAAACCGAACACATTCTATTCGCGCCGGAAGTCGATGAATTCGTGGAGAATTACATCCCGATTCGCGATCCGCGCGGTGGCGCCGTCGTCGGCGTGGTGGAAATCTACAAACTGCCGCGCGTGCTGATGCAAACCATCGCCAAGGGCAACCGTTTGGTCTGGCTCAGTGCGTTGCTCGGCGGACTGTTCCTCTACGGCGCGCTGTTTTGGATCGTGCGGCGCGCCAGTTTGACCATTCAGCGCCAACAGCAAGCTTTGGTGGAAGCGGAAAAATGGGCGGTGATCGGTGAACTGACCGCGGCGGTGGCGCACAGCCTGCGCAATCCTCTCGCCGTCATTCGTTCGTCCGCCGAACTGGCGCAAGAAGAAGGCCGCGCGCCGGTGGGCGAATACATGGCGGAAATCATCGCCAGGGTGGATCATTTGGAAAAATGGGTGCGGGAGTTGTTGATCTACTCCTACCAACCCGGCGACGCTCAGCAGATGACGCCGGTCACCGAGGTGCTGCGCAACAGCCTGGACAGTTTCGCCCGGCGCGCGCAAAGTCAAGCGGTGACCGTGGATGTCGCCTTGCCCGAACCGTCGCCATGGGTGCGCGGCGACCCCAATCTGCTCGCGCAAGCGCTCAACAGCCTGATCGCCAACGCCCTGGAAGCGATGCCCAACGGTGGCCGATTGCGGATCAGCGGCGAACGACGGGGAGCCCTGTTCGCCTTGCAATTGAGCGACACCGGCGTCGGCATCCCGCCGGAGAAGCTGGTCGAGGTGTTCAAGCCGTTGATCACCGACAAACGCAATGGCTTGGGCGTCGGCCTGGCGCTGGCGCGACGCATCGTGCAACGTTGTGGTGGACAGTTGGAATTGCGCAGTCAACAAGGACGGGGCGCCACCGCCCTGCTGCAGTTGCCGATGACCCGTTGACTTGTCTTGCCCCTGGCGGTTTTTCCGCGGCATGTTGGAAAGATCATGTCAAACGCGATTCTGATCATCGACGACGAGGCCACCCTCGCCAAAAACATCAAGATCTACCTGTCTCGTCACGGCTACGAGGCGCGTGTCGCCACCAGCGGCGAAGAGGGTTTGGCGCAACTCGACAGCTTCAAACCCGACGTGGTGTTGCTGGATTATCAGATGCAGGGTTTGGACGGTCTGGAGGTGTTGCGGCGGATTCGGGTGGAGGCCGCGCATATCAAGGTCATCATGTTGACCGGACACGGTGGCGTGCAGGTGGCGGTCGAGGCCATGAAGGCGGGCGCTTACGACTATCTGACCAAGCCGGTCGTACTCGGCGAACTCAAGCTGCTGCTGGACAAGGCGGTGGGTCAGGAACGGTTGGAAGGCGCGTTGACCTATTATCAAAACCGGCAGGCGGAACGGAGCGGCTTGCGCAAGCTGCTCGGCGAATCGCCGTCGATGCTCGCCCTCAGGCACAAAATCCATCAATTCATGGAAGCGGAGCAGCGCCTGGTGGATGGCGAACCGCCCGCCGTGCTCGTCACCGGCGAGACCGGCACCGGCAAGGAGCTGGTGGCACGGGCGTTCCATTTCGAGGGACCGAGACGGGAGAAGCCTTTCGTCGAAATCAATTGCGCCGCGATCCCGGCCCAGTTGCTGGAAGCCGAACTGTTCGGCTTCGAGCGCGGCGCCTTTACCGACGCCAGGGAACGCAAGCTGGGTCTGGTGGAGATGGCCAACGGCGGCACCCTGTTCCTCGACGAAATCGGCGAGATGGAACTTCCGTTGCAGGCGAAGCTGCTCAAGTTGCTGGAAGATAAAACCGTGCGCCGCCTGGGCAGCCTGCGCGACCAGAAAGTGGATATCCGCATCGTCGCCGCCACCAACCAAGCCCTGGAAGAACGGGTGCGGCAAGGGCAGTTTCGCTCCGATCTGTTTTTCCGTTTGCGCATTATCCATATCGAACTGCCACCGCTGCGCGAACGCGACGAAGACATCATCCTGCTGGCCAGGGCCTTTCTCGACAGTCATGGCAGGCGCTACGGCAAGAGCGGCCTGCGCTTCACCCCGGCGGCGGAACAGGCGTTGCGCCACTACAGTTGGCCGGGCAACGTGCGGGAATTGCGCAACAGCATCGAACACGCGGTGCTGCTGACGGAAACCACGTTGATCGAACCGCAACATCTTGCCCTGTGTCCAGCATTGACGCTCACGCCGCCGACCTGCGCGGCGGGCGGCATTTTGCCTTGTCAGCACTTTCCACGGGAAGGCGTCAATCTGGAACGGATGGAGCAGGATTTACTCGTGCAAGCGTTGCAGCATACCGGCTGGAACATCAGCCGCGCCGCCAAGCTGTTGGGACTGTCGCGGGATACCTTGCGCTATCGCATGGAAAAATACCGGCTGTACGCGCCGGCTTAGCCACTTTCTCCCTCGCTTGCCGCGGATTTACAGCCCATTCCGCGCAGCCTTCCCCCATTTTCTCTTCCCACGTCTGGGGCAGATACCCCAAGTACTGGGTCAAATCCCCCACCCACTTCTTTACAATCTCTCGACCAACCCCCTGTTCAAAATAAAAAACGCTTTAAATCAATATCATAAATCAATTTTCAAAGTTGGCACCGGCCTTGCCTCAGCACGTTCTACGTAATTTCTGGCGCATTTCACCTTATCGCGAGAGTCAAGCAAATCATGTCTATGCCGAGAACCGAACCGATTTCCCTGCTCAACCGGATCAACCGGACCCCCATCGAGAAAGAACCCCTGACGCCCAGCCGGCTGGCCGACGTTAGAATCGCCTACAGCGCCCGGCGGGTCGCGCGGGAGGCAATGACCACGTTGCTGCGCGGCCCCATCAAGCCACGCGCGGGCGATCTGGTTCTCGCCCGGGTGGATCGCCTGGGCCAGCACCAGCGCATCGAACTGCCCCACGGTCGGCGCGCCCAGCTTTACGAAGGCGACGAAATCATCGTTTGCTACGGCAATCGCTACGCACCCGATCAGTTTGAAGCCACCGTGCCCGATAACTTGGACGAATGCCACCTGGTCGCCGGCGGCGGCATCGCGGCGCGGATGCTGTCCCGCCACGCCGGCATGAAACGGCCCACCACGATCATCCCCCTCGGCTTCGTGGGGGATGCCGACGGCCATCGGCTGAATCTGGCCGACTGGGGGCTGTCCAAACCCGCCGCGACCCCCAGCCGCCCCTACACCATCGCCGTGGCCGGTACCGCGATGAACGCCGGCAAGACCACGACGGCGGCCAATCTGATCAAAGGCCTGGTCAAGGCGAACATCAAGGTGGGCGCGGCCAAGGTGACCGGCACCGGGGCCGGCGGTGACCGCTGGACGCTGGTGGACGCCGGCGCGCATTCGGTGCTGGACTTCACCGACGCCGGTTATGCGTCCACCTATCGCGTATCCTCGTCGCAGGTCGAGAGCGTCATGACCCAGCTTTGCGGTCACCTCGCGGTGGAAGGCGCGGAATTCATCGTGCTGGAAATCGCCGACGGTCTGTTCCAGGAGGAAACCGCGCGCCTGCTCGCCTCGCCGACCTTTGCCACGCTGGTGGACGGAATCGTCTTCGCCGCCGGCGATGCCCTGGGCGCGCTGGCCGGAGTGGAGTGGCTGCGCCGGCGTCATCTGCCGGTGCTGGCGGTCAGCGGCCTGCTGACCGCTTCTCCGCTGGCCAGCCGCGAGGCTGCCGCCACCGGTCTGCCCGTATTGTCGCAACAGCAATTGCTGCAAGGCGAATGGCGACCGGACCGGGTGGCCGGCGAGACCGTCACGAACACCTGGCAACCACCGCGGGAGGGCATCCCCGCCGCCGTGGCGGGTCTCGGCTGATGAGCCTGCCCGGCATCCTCGGCGGTCGGCGCCGCCTGTTGTGGGCGCGTCTGGTCGGCAATGGCCTGGCACAAGCCCTGGCGGCGATAGCGACCACCCTGCTCGTCCGCCATACCTTCGATCACTGGCTGAGCGCGTCCCAGCCCGCCGCCCTGCCGGCGCTGGCGTGGATCGGGGCGGGACTGATCACGGTGGCTGCCCTGCGCGCCTGGTTGCGGGCGCGGGAGCGCATCGACGCCGAATTGCTGGGTCAGGAGTATGTGTACCGGGTGCGGCTGGCCATCTTCGACCGGCTCGGCGCGCTCGCGCCTCGCGTGCTGCAACGGCGGCGGCGCGGCAGCCTGATGTTGCGGTTCATCGGCGACCTGAGCGCGCTGCGGCAATGGGTCAGCCTGGGTTTAGCTCGCCTGAGCGTCGCCGGCGTAACCACCGGCGTTGCCCTGGCGGCCCTGGGTTACCTGAATCCAACCCTGGCGCTCGCGATCAGCCTGATCCTGGTCGGCGGGGGGGCGACCGCCCTGGCCGTCGCCAGACCCTTGCGGGCCGCGGTGCGGGAAACGC
This sequence comes from Competibacteraceae bacterium UBA3908, assembly GCA_002391525.1. Lineage (GTDB taxonomy): Bacteria > Pseudomonadota > Gammaproteobacteria > Competibacterales > Competibacteraceae > Competibacter_A. The sequence continues at coordinate 49,876 of DGFE01000100.1, read as the reverse complement.
GCCGCCGCCAATCCCTGCTCGCCGCGAACGTCAACGAGAAAATCGCGGCCATGCCGACCATACAACTGTGCAATCAGGCGCAACGGGAACGCCGCCATGTCGCCCGTCAGGGCCGGCGCCTGCGCGACGCGATGGTCGCCCGGGCGCGGATTGGCGGATGGTTGCGGGCGATCACCGAAGCCACCAGCGCGCTGGCGGTCGCCGCCGTCGTGTTGCTGGGCGTGGTGGAAGTCGCCCACGGCAGAACCACGCCTGGCACCGTCGTCGGCGCCATGACCATCGTCGGCCTGCTGCTTCCCGCCTTGCGCGATTTGGGGCGGGTCCACGAATACTGGCACGGCTTCCGCGTGGCGTCCGAGCGAATCCAGCAGTTCCTGGAGCTTCCCAATCCGGTCGGCGAACGTCCCAACGCCCCGGATTTGGCGGTCGCCCACGGTCAACTGGAATTGCGGCGGGTCGGCGTCGCCGGGGTCTTCGAGGATCTGAACGCCACCGCGCCCGCCGGCGGCGTGATCGCCATCGTGGGGCCGAACGGCGCCGGCAAATCCACCCTGCTGGCCCTGGCCGCCCGTTTGCTCGATCCCGACCAGGGCGTGGTTCGGCTCGACGGCCAGGATCTCACTCAGTACAGCCTCGCCTCGGTGCGGCGCACGGTCGGCATGGTCAGCGCCGAGCTTCCCCTGCTGAAAGGCCCCATCGCCAGAAACCTGCGTTATCGCTGGCCGGAAGCGCCGGAGGAAGAAGTCGAACGGGTGTGCGCCCTGTGCGGCGTGAACGAATTGCTGGCGGAACTGCCGGAAGGCGCGCAAACCCGGCTGCTGGAAGACGGCAAAAACCTTTCGCCCGGCCAACGCCAGCGGATCGCGCTGGCGCGCGCCCTGCTCGGCGATCCCGCGCTACTCCTGCTGGACGAGGTCGAAGCCCATCTCGACGCCCGAGCCAGCGCCGTCATCGACCAGGTGGTGGCGCGCTATCGCGGCACGGTCTTGATGATCACCCATCGCCGCGACCGCCTGTTCCAGGCCGATGAAATCTGGCACGTGGCCGATGGCCGTTTGCTGGAAATCGGGCCACCGCTGAAGCTGCTCAACGGCGACGGCCCGACCAGCCGCCTGTTCGGCGCGACTCCACGCAAGGCAGCCAATGAATAAGGCGACAACCCGTATCGCAAGGATCACGATGTTGACTGGCATCGGTTTATCAAGCGGTTTTCATCCGGAAACCGGACTGACCCGCCCGCTGGCGCCGGCGGTTTATCCCACGGCCAAAATCGTCCGCCAACCGGCAACCGGCATCGTATCGCGCCATTTGGCGGGCGATCCGGAACAGCGGTATTTTCTCTATGTCCCCCCCCAGGGCGGCGTCGGCGCGCGAGTGTTCGTCACCGTACATGGAGTTTCCCGCAACGCCGGGGAACACGCCCGTCGTTTCAAACGGCTGGCGAAACAATACGGAGTGGTGCTGGTCGCCCCCTTGTTTCCCAGGGAACGCTTCCCGGATTATCAGCGCCTGGGACGATCCGGCAAAGGCGAACGGCCGGATCGGGCCTTGCAAGCCATTCTCGGCGAAGTGGGCGACTTGACCGGAGCCGATGTCAGCCAGGTGTACTTGTTCGGTTATTCGGGCGGCGGCCAGTTCGTTCACCGCTACGCGATGGCTCATCCCGAACAGGTGGCCGGGGTCGCGGTTGGCGCCGCCGGCTGGTATACCTTTCCCGACCCGGCCGCCCGTTTCCCGCGCGGTCTGAAAACGCGCTCCAAGGCGCTGGCGTTACGATTCAAGCCAAAAGCGTTTCTGAAGGTTCCGATGGCGGCGTTCGTCGGCGAGCAGGATGTCCGGCGCGGCCCCGGGCGTCCGGAGATGAAGCAGACCTCCAGGGTTGACGCGCAACAGGGTTTGACCCGGCTGGAGCGCGGCTACCGCTGGATCGAGGCGATGCGGACGGCGGCGGCGGTCAATCGGCTGACGACGCCCTACGAATTTGAGGCACTGCCACACGCCAGCCATTCGTTCAAGGCCAGCATGAAGCGCGGGCGACTGGGACAACGGGTATTCGCGTTTCTGTTCGGACCGCCGCCCGCGTGACGCCGGGACCCGCTAGCGCCGGAATCCCGAGGTGATCGGATAGCGCCGGTCGCGGCCAAAGGCGCGTGGGGTGATGCGCACGCCCGGCGCGGCCTGCCGGCGCTTGTACTCGTTGACGATCACCAGCCGCGCCACCCGCTCCACCGTCGCCCGGTCGAAGCCCGCCGCGATCAGCTCTTCCACCGAGCGATCCTCCTCCACGTAACCGTGCAGGATCGCATCCAGCAGCTCGTAAGGCGGCAGGCTGTCCTGATCGGTCTGATCCGGGCGCAGTTCCGCCGACGGCGGCCGGTCGAACACCCGTCGCGGAATCACCGGCGACAGGCTGTTGCGATAAGCCGCCAGCCGGTAAACCATCGTCTTGAGCACATCCTTGATCGGAGCGAAGCCGCCGGCCATGTCGCCGTACAGGGTCGAATAACCGACCGCCGTCTCGCTCTTGTTGCCGGTGGTCAGCACCAGCTTGCCGGTCTTGTTGGAAATCGCCATCAACAATACACCCCGGCAACGGGCCTGAATGTTCTCCTCGGCGATATCCGGCGGCAGCCCGGCGAACACCGGTTGCAACACCTGTAGAAAGGCTTGAAACGCCGGCTCAATCGGCAGGATGTGATACCCGACCCCCAGCGCCCTGGCTTCCAGCTCGGCGTCGGTATTGCTCATCTCGGCGGTATAGCGCGAGGGCATCAGCACCGCCTCGACTCGTTCCGGTCCCAGCGCGTCCACGGCGATGGCCAGGGTCAGCGCCGAATCGATGCCGCCGGACAAACCCAGCACCACGCCGGGAAAGCCATTTTTTTCGACGTAATCCCGCACGCCCAGCACCAGGGCTTGATAGATGCCCTCCTCCAACCCCGGTTCCTCGGCGACCTCGCCCGGAATCGGCGTCATACCGGCCGCGGAAACCTGGAAATCCACCGGATACAGGCCGGCGGCGAAAAACGGCGCCCGCCGAACCAGCGTACCGTCAACGCCAACCACCATCGAACCGCCATCGAACACCAACTCGTCCTGCCCGCCCAGCAGGTTGACGTAGACGATGGGAATCTGGCTTTCCCGCACCCGCTCGCGCAAAACGCTTAGCCGCTGGTCGCTCTTGCCGGCGTGATAGGGTGAGGCGTTGAGATTGATCAGCAGTTGTGCTCCGGCCTCGGCCGCTTGCGCGGCCGGCCCCGGCAACCAGACATCCTCGCAGATGGTCACGCCCACCCGCACCCCCGCCACCGCCACCACCGCCGGATCCTCGCCCGGCACGAAATAGCGTTTCTCGTCGAACACGCTGTAATTCGGCAACCATTGCTTGTAATACGTCGCCCGCATCGCGCCGTCGTCCAGCACCACGGCGGCGTTGCGCAATCCGTCCGGCGTCGGCAGCGGACAACCGATCACGACGGCGATGCCTTGAATTTCTCCGCACAGCCGTTGCAACGCCGGCTTCACCTGACGGATGAAACCGGGACGCAACAGCAAATCCTCTGGCGGATAGCCGGTGATGGTCAGTTCGGGGAACACGATCAGATCGGCCCGCAACCGGTCACGGGCCTCGGCGGCAGCGGCGGCGATTTTGCCGACGTTGCCGTTGATGTCGCCGACCAGGAAATCGAGTTGGGCCATGACGACCCGAAAGGAGGTGGCGGGAGCGGCCATGGTCGTTGCGGTCTCCTCGGGCGGTTCGACGGACGCGGGATTGCTGAGGGGAATGGAGCCCTGAAGATAGCACAAGGGGCGCTCGCGCGCCCCTCTTGGTGACTCACCGGATCGCGGTCAGGTCGCTAGCCGGGGAAAAACGCCTTCATGGCCGCGCCGATGTCGGCCGGAGAGCGGACGATCTTCGCGCCCGCCGCTTCCAGCGCCGCGAACTTGTCTTTCGCGGTGCCCTTGCCGCCCATGATGATGGCGCCGGCATGGCCCATGCGCTTGCCCGGCGGCGCGGTCACGCCGGCGATGTAGGCGACCACCGGCTTCTTGATGTTGGCCTTGATGTACGCCGCACCTTCCTCCTCGGCGCTGCCACCGATCTCGCCGACCATCACGATGCCCTCGGTCTGCGGGTCATCCTTGAACAGGGTCAGCACGTCCACGAAGCTCATGCCGTGGATCGGGTCGCCGCCGATGCCGATGCAGGTGGACTGGCCCAGGCCGGCCTGGGTGGTCTGATAGACCGCTTCGTAGGTCAGGGTGCCGGAGCGGGATACGATGCCGATCTTGCCGGGCATGTGGATGTGGCCGGGCATGATGCCCATCTTGCAGGCGCCGGGCGTGATCACGCCCGGGCAGTTGGGACCGATCAGATAAACGTCCGGGTAATTGTTGGTCAGCACCGCCTTGACCTTCAACATGTCCATGACCGGAATACCCTCGGTGATGCAGGCGATCACCTTGATGCCGGCGTCGGCCGCTTCCAGGATCGCGTCGCCGGCGAACGGAGCCGGGACGTAGATCATGCTCGCATCGGCGCCGGTGGCCGCGACCGCGTCATAGACGGTATTGAACACCGGCTTGCCCAGATGGGTGGTACCGCCCTTGCCGGGGCTGATGCCGCCGACCAGGTTGGTGCCGTAGGCGATGGCCTGCTCGGAGTGGAAAGTGCCCTGCGAGCCGGTGAAGCCCTGGCAGATGACCTTGGTGTCTTTATTGATCAGAATGCTCATGGTCGTCTCGTTCTCTCTGGATCGTGGAAACCGAATGCGCGCCGAATCACTTGGCGGCGGCGGCCACCGCCATCTTGGCGGCGTCGGTGAGATCGTCGGCGGCCATGATGTTCATGCCGGACTTGGCCAGCATCTCGCGGCCGGCTTCCACGTTGGTGCCCTGCAGGCGCACCACCACCGGCAGGGTGAGACCGACCTCCTTGACCGCGGTGATGATACCCTCGGCGATGGTATCGCAGCGGACGATGCCGCCGAAGATATTGACCAGGATGGCCTTGACCTTGGACGAGGACAGAATCAGCTTGAAGGCGCGGGCCACCCGATCCGCCGTCGCGCCGCCGCCAACATCGAGGAAGTTGGCCGGCTCGCCGCCATGCAGCTTGATGACGTCCATGGTCGCCATCGCCAGGCCGGCGCCGTTGACCATGCAGCCGATGCTGCCGTCCAGGGCGACGTAGTTGAGGCCGATCTCGTGGGCGATGTGCTCGCGCTCGTCTTCCTGGGTGGGATCGCGCATTTCGGCGGTGTCCTTGTGCCGATAAAGGGCGTTGTCGTCCAGGCTGACCTTGGCGTCCAGCGCCATCACCTGGCCGTCGGTGGTCACGATCAGCGGATTGATCTCGACCATGCTGCAATCCTTGTGGACGAACAGGTTATAAACGCCGCTCAACACCTTGACCAGCTGGTCGACTTCCTTCTTACCCATCCCCATCTTGAAACCGAGATCGCGGGCCTGATACGGTTGGACGCCGGCGGTCGGATCGACGGTGAGGGTCAGGATCTTTTCCGGGGTCTTGGCGGCCACTTCCTCGATATCCATACCGCCTTCGGAAGACCCGATCAGAATGATGCGCTTCTTGCTGCGGTCCACCAGGCAGCTCAGATAATATTCCTTGGTGATGTCCACGCCATCCTGAATCAGCAGGGCATGGATCGGGACGCCTTCGGGACCGGTCTGGTGGGTATGCAGGGTGGAACCCAGCAGCCGCCCGGAAATTTCCTCGACATCCTGGAGACTGCGCGCCAGCTTGACGCCGCCGGCCTTGCCGCGACCGCCCGCGTGAACCTGGGCCTTGACGACCCAGAGCGGACCGCCCAGTTCCTTGGCGGCTTCCACTGCCTCCTGCTGGGAAGTGACCTTGATCCCGCGGGGTATCGCTACGCCGAATTGCTGTAGGAGTTCTTTGGCTTGATATTCGTGCAGGTTCATGCGGATTACATCCCCCTTTATCAGTGAGGTTGTCATTGTACCCCGAAATGCCCCAATCTTCACGCTCGCCATGAAGTTGGCCATGGCCGGCCCATCCCGGCGCCGGTGCGCTTACAATTATAGGTGGAATCGTTCTCCCCTCCCGTAAAAATCGCGTTCCCGCTCCGTCCCGTCATGATCATCGCCGACCCGCTCGCCGCGCTCCGCACCGACCGTTTTCTGGATCGTCGTCACCTCTGGCGGGTATTTCGGGTGTCCAATTTCTACCGGCTGATCCTGGCGGCGCTGTTGCTGACGGCGTTCGCGCTGGACGAACAAAGCCGGCTGTTCGGCAAACAGCACCCGTCGCTGTTCCTCGGTGCGGCGCTGGTTTACATGGCGCTGGCGCTGACCGCCATCGCCGGTAGTTACTGGCGGTGGCCAAAGCTGAAGGTGCAGGCGCACTGGCAGATGCTGGTCGACCTGGTGACTCTGACCGTCATGATCCATGCCTCGGGCGGTCTGGCCAGCAGTCTGGTCAGCCTGTTGATCACCGCCGTCGCCGCCAGCGGCATTCTGCTGCCGCTTAGTTCGGCGCTGCTGTCCGCTGCGCTGGGTTTTTTCCTGCTGACCGGTTCCTGGCTGGCCACCTACTGGCAGGCCGCCGGCGCATCGGCGCGGGGCGACCGACCGACCGCCGGCTGGAGCGCCTTGCTGGAACCCCTGCGCCATAACTCCGACGACCTGGTTCGACTGGGCGTGATTGGCGCGGCGCTGTTCATCGCCGCCGGGCTGACCTACGCGCTGGCGGAACGAGCGCGGCGCGGCGAGGCGCTGGCCCGGCAGCGCACCTGGGAATTACTGGAAATCGCCGAACTGAACCAGGGTATCATCCGCCATCTGCAGAACGGAGTGGTGGTGGTGAACCGCGCCGATCAAATCCAGTTGTTGAACGACACCGCCCGCCAATTGCTGGGCTGCCCGGCGGCGCGACCGGAAACGGCGTTGCCCGAACTGTCGCCGCCGCTCTACCAGCGGCTGCGGGCATGGCGGGCCGGCGCCGTCGAGATCCCGGCCTTCAGGCCGACCGAGCATCGCCCGGAACTGATCCCGCGCTTTACCCGACTCAGCGGCAACCAGGCGACGAACGTGCTGATTTTGCTGGAAGATTCCGAACAGGCCGCCGAACGGTTGCAACAGATCAAGCTGGCGGCGCTGGGCCGGCTGACGGCGGGCATCGCCCACGAAATCCGCAATCCGCTGGCGGCGATTGGTCACGCCGCCCAGCTTCTGCAGGAATCGACGGGCGCCAGCGCCAGCGACCGGCGGCTGGGTCGGATCGTGCATGAAAACGTCAAACGAGCCAACCGCATCATCGCCGACGTGCTGGATCTGGCCCGGCGCGACCGGGTCAGGCCGGAGCGGCTCGCGCTGACGCCATGGCTGGAAACATTCGGTCAGGAATTTCGGCGCAGTCTGGACGGAACGCCGCCCGAGTGGCGCCAGACCGTCGAGCCGGCTGCCATGGAGGTCTTTTTCGATCCTCACCAGCTGCGGCAGGTTCTGTGGAACCTGTGCGCCAACGCCTGCCAGCACGGCGCGGCGCCCGGCGAGCCCGCCAGGATCGAACTGTGCGCCGGCATGGAGCACGGACACGGCCGGCCATTCCTGGAAGTGCGCGACGCGGGTCCCGGCGTGGCGCCGGAAAACACCGGCAAACTGTTCGAGCCGTTCTTCACCACCCGGGCCAAGGGCACCGGCCTGGGCCTGTATCTGGCCCGGGAACTGTGCGAGGCCAACCGTGCCCATCTACAATACCTGTCCGTTCCCGAGGGTGGTAGCCGTTTCCGCATCACCTTCGCTCCCACGAGCCTTGCCACGGAGATGGACTGATGGATGCCTGCAATGCCTTGATCGTGGATGACGAAGCCGACATCCGCGAACTGATCGAGATGACCCTGTCACCGCTGGGGGTGAACTGTCTGCCCGCCGAGACTCTGAGCGAGGCCCGCACCCTGCTCAAACGCCAGCCGCTCAGTTTCTGCATCACCGATCTGCGCCTGCCGGACGGCAGCGGCCTGGAACTGGTCGCGCATATCCAGAAACACTTTCCCAATTTGCCGGTGGCGGTGATTACCGCGCACGGCAACGTGGAAAACGCCGTGGAGGCGCTGAAGCTGGGCGCGTTCGATTTCGTCTCCAAGCCGTTCGAGCTGTCGGTGCTGCGCGACATCGTGGCGACCGCGCTGCGGTTGAGCCGCGGCGGCGACAGCCGCGGCGGCGACAGCCGTCCTCCCCTGCTGCTGGGGCGCTCGGCGGTGATGGACGGGGTGCGGGCGCTGATCGCCAAACTGGCGCGCAGTCAGGCGCCGATCCTGATCAGCGGCGAATCGGGCACCGGCAAGGAGCTGGCGGCGCGGCTGATTCATCTGTCCGGGCCGCGGGCCGACAAGCCGTTCGTGCCGGTCAATTGCGGCGCGATCCCCGAGCAGCTGATGGAGAGCGAGTTTTTCGGCTACAAGAAGGGTAGCTTCACCGGCGCCAACCAGGACAAAAGCGGACTGTTCCAGGCCGCGCAGGGTGGTACGCTGTTCCTGGACGAGGTGGCGGAGCTGCCGATGCACATGCAGGTCAAGCTGTTGCGCGCGATTCAGGAGCGGGCGGTGCGGCCGGTGGGGGCGTCGGCCGAGGTGGCCATCGACGTGCGGATCCTCAGCGCCAGCCACAAAAATCTGACCGCCCTGGTCCGCAACGGTGCGTTCCGCCAGGATTTGTTCTACCGGCTGAACGTGATCGAGTTGCGGATGCCGAGCCTGCGCGAGCATCCCGAGGATATCCCGGAACTGGTGGCGGCGGTCCTCGACCGACTGAACCAGCAAACCGGATTGCCGCGACCGGCGCTGGCGCCGTCGGCGTTGCTGACGCTGCAGCGTTATGCCTTTCCGGGCAACATTCGCGAGTTGGAGAACATCCTGGAACGAGCGTTCACGCTGTGCGAGAACGCGGTCATCCAACCGGACGACCTGTCATTGCCGGTCACCGCGGCCTCGCTGTCGATGCCCTTGGCCGCGTCCCCCCCACCGAGTCCCGCGCCGATTCGACCGGAACCGGCCGCGCCCGCCCCCCTGTCCGCCCGCGCGCCGGACGAGCCGAAGACCCAGCCCATGCTGCCGATGGTGAACAATCTGGAAGGTTATCTGGAGGGTCTGGAGAAGGCGGCGATCCTGCGGGCGCTGGAAGCGACTCGCTACAACAAGACCGCCGCCGCCGAAAAGCTGGGCATCAGCTTTCGGGCGCTGCGCTACCGCTTGAAGAAACTGGGGTTGGAGTGAGGATCGGCCATGCCGAAGCCGGCGTGTACCGGCTTGGCCGAGCCCGGCTCATCAAAAGCTCTTGCTGGAGACTATCGCCATGCATGACGACGCATTCGACGACGATTTCCGTCCGGAAGAACCGCGACCACCCAGTAAAAGCCAACGCAAGCGGGAAGCGACCGCGCTACAGGATTTGGGCGCGCAATTGGTCAAACTCACCCCGACGCAACTGAGCCGGCTGCCGCTGCCGGAAGACTTGCTGGTGGCGGTGCGGGCGGCGCAGGCGATGCCGCAGCGGGGGGCGCACCAGCGACAATTGCAGTTCATCGGTAAACTGATGCGCCGGATCGATGACCCGGAAGCGATCCGCGCCGCCTTGGCCACGGTACGAGTACCGCGCCGTTAAAGGCATGATGGCCGCCATAATTCCACATAATTCCCGACGAGGCGTGCTGGTCTCATGACCCCATTTCGAATCCTGCCGGGTATCGTGCTGTTGATGCTGCTGGCCGGCTGCGAGCCGGAGTCGCCGGTCATCAAGGTCAACACGCCCGCTCCCGCCTTCGCGCTGGACCGGCTGGACGGCGCCGGCGTCCGCTTTCCCGAGCAGTACCGCGGCCAAGTGGTCGCCATCCGCTTCTGGGCCGACTGGTGCCCGTACTGCCGGGCCGAAATGACGGCGCTGGAGCCGGTCTATCGCCAATTCCGCGACCGGGGCCTGGCCATTCTCGCCATCAACGTGCTGCAACCGCCGGAAACGGTAGCACCGTTCGTCCAGCAACTCGGCGTTTCCTACGACGTGCTGCTCGACCGCCAGGGCGAAGTGACGCGCCGTTATCAGGTGATGAGCCTGCCGGTAACCTTCATCGTGGACCGGCAGGGCATCGTCCGCGGGCGATTCCTCGGCGAATCCACCCCCGAGGCTTTTACACAGGCGATAGCCGGCCTGCTTTGATCATTGTCAATCCCTTTGGCGCGCTCCTGTCCTACAATTGTGACCTCTTCCATAACCACAATCGGGGAAACCGCACTCATGAACGATTCCATCCAGATCGAACGTCGACAAGTCCTGCGTCTTTTCGCCGTGGCGGGCGTCAGCGCCGGCGTCGCGACCCTGAGTCCGCCCGCCCTCGCCGCGAAGTGCGAAACCGACGGCACCCCGCTGCAATTCGTCCCCAAAACCGCGCCGGACCCCAATCCGCTGGAGAATGAACTGGCCAAGTATCCCAAATGCCCTTACTGCGGCATGGATCGCAAGCAATACCACCACAGCCGCCATCTGGTCCATTACCAGGACGACCGGGTGGACGCCACCTGCTCGCTGCACTGCGCCGCGCTCAGCCTCGCGCTGAACCTGGACCGGGGACCCAAAGCCATTTACGCTGCCGATTTCGGCGCGAAAGCCGACCCGAAGCCATTGGTGAACGTGGACGCGGCCACCTACCTGATCGGCTCCAAACTGCCGGGCGTCATGACCAAGCAAAGCAAGGTCGCCTTCGCTTCCAAGGCGGACGCCGAAGCCGCCAAGGCTGAACAGGGCGGCGAACTGGGCGATTTCGACGCCGCCCTGCAAGCCGCCTATCAAAGCATGGCCGGCGACACCATGATGATCCGGAAGAAGCGGGCGGAGAAGAAACGACATGCCGCCGGATAAGCCGGGCACGGTCAGTGGAATTCAGAGCCTACGGCACTCCCGGATGATTAGTAGGTTGGGTTACGGCCTACGGCCTAACCCAACGGTTGGGTCGTTTGGGTTACGCGCCGCGCGCTAACCCAACCTACATCCTGGTCGGGGCTGTAGGCTAAGGTTTGACCACCGTCCCGATGATTTCCGTACCACCGATGCGCACGCCGCCATGCACGTCGCGGCCCACGGCGACCCCGCCTTTTCCGGCGGCCACCGCCCCCGGTCCCTGAGCTACGGCGCCCTCGCCGTGAACCTCGGCATGAGGACTCGCGACTTTGCCGCCTTCCTCCAGCAACCGCGCGAGCGCCGACGCCAGTTGCTCATCAGCGGCCAACATTTTCCTGAGCTGATAGCGGAGAGCCGCCTGCGCATCCTGGTCCTCCGGCGCGCTCGCGACTTCCCGCGCCGCCGACTCGACCGCCGGACCCGGACTCAATCTCCGCCAGATTGCCTTGGCCGTTTCCCACATTCCCGCACCCATTTCGCAACCGATTGTTTCGATCCCTTTCTCGCCCGCTTTCAGCAGATAGGGCAGCGTCGGGGCAAGACAACTGGTCACCGCCGTTGCAAGAGCCGGAATATCCATCTCGAACCTCCATAACGCTTGTGGTCTTCAATCGGAACACGATGTCACCACCCGAAATCCGACGACAGGGCCGAGGCCATCGGGATTGCCGTTGGATCGGGAGGCGCAGCGCATGAGGACGGGACCGTAGCCGAACGCACCGCCCCGCAACACGCGATCACCCCGTGCCGTCAGATCTTCGCGCGCCCGGCGCGCGGCGCCTTGGCCGGGATAGGGATAGTCATCCATGAGGCTGCTCGTCCATTCCCATACATTGCCGACCATGTCCAGGCAGCCATATCGGCTGGCGCCCTCGGGAAAAATACCGACAGGGGTGGTAGCCTCCAACCCCAGCGCCTCACTGTTGCACCAGGCTGCTTCAAAGCGATCACCCCATGGATACTCGCGTTGGTCTTCATCACCCCGCGCGGCTCTTTCCCACTGGGCCTCGCTCGGCAGGGCAATCGGCTTGCCCGTCTCCCGGCTCAGCCACAGACAGTAAGCCAGCGCGTCATGCCAGCTTACGCAGGCCACCGGATGACTCTCCAGGCCCTTGGGTGGGCGCTCTTCCCGCCAGTGTCGCGGCGTCGCGTATCTCGTGGCCCGGATGAACAAGTGGTATTGGGCGTTGGTGATCGGAACCCGCGCGATCAGAAAGGCATCGAGTTCGACCTGGTGCAAAGGCCGTTCGTTGGTCCGTCCGCGCCTGCTTCCCATCCACCCCGTTCCGGCGGGAATTTTCACCCATTCCGGCTCGCCATGGGGCATGGTCCAGAAGCCCGCGCCGGTCCGCACCAGCGCCTCCATCGCCTGGGCGCGCTGTTCGATCCAGTTTTTTATTCCGGCTTTCCTGAACCAGCGCACGAACAGGGGCGGCGGCGCTTCAAGATCCTGGCGCAGCCGGCGCTGGACTTCCTGTCGCAGGTCGCCCTGAACCCGATTGTCGCCCACGTCGCGCAGGCATTCCGCCGCCAACACCAGGTTGTGATAGGGTTCCGGTTCCCGTTTCCGCTCGGCGATGGCGCGAATCAGCGCCGTAGTTTTTTCCTTGCTTTGCGTGCCGAGGTAGCCGACTTCCAGCAGGATGACCTCCCGCCACCAGAGATCGCCCGCCCGTTTCAGCGTGTAGGCCACATAATCGTCGCGGGCGGCGATGCCCAGCGCCGCCAGGTATTCCTGGAAGGTGAGATGGGAGAAGGCATAGACTCCCTCGCCGCGCGCCACCAGCAGGCCGGTGCGCTCCTCGATCATCGCGAGGAAGCGGATGACCGTCTGCTCGACCGCGTGGTCCTCGCGCAGCAATCCCTTGAACCGGGCGCGCAGAAAATGATGCAGTTCCTCCACCTTGATCTGCTTCTGGTTCCGCTCGTGCAGGTACAGCGCGAGGTCCTGCAACAGCAGGCGCTTGTCGCCGGTGTCGAAGGGCTGGCCCCTGAGCAGGACCGGCGCCTCCGACATCCCCTTGGCCTCCTCCCACTTGCCCAGCAATACCTCCACGGCCTCGGCGTAGAGTTCGGCCCGCCGATCCGGCAATTTCACCCGGTCCCGGTGAACCATGGCGATCACGGTCAACAGCAAGGGGTTGATAGCCAGATCGCGGATGCGCGGATTGTGGTTGATAAAGTACAGCAACCGACGGGTCTGTCTGGCGGCGTGGGCATCCGTGCTCTCGCCCTCGCCCATCTGCGCGACCGCGATCAGCCGGTGCCAGTTGCCGAGGAACCGGGCGATGTCTTCCCGGCTGAAATCGAGCATCGTGGTAACCGCGTAGGATTCGCCCAGCCGCGCGGCGTCCGTGTAACCGACGATCCGGCTGGTCACCACGTAGCGGCACCGGGGGTAGGTTTGGGTGAAACTTTCCACCAGTCGCGAGACGCGCCGGCGCAGTCCGGGATCGACGACCTCATCCAAGCCGTCGAGCAGGATCAGGGCGTCGCCCCCGGTCAGCCACGGGTCGAAAAAATCCTTGGGCAGTTCAATACGCTCGCTGGCCAGCGCGGCGATGAGATACTCGATCAACCGGGCATGGCCTTCAGTGCCTTCATCGGGTCGGGCCTGGAGAAAACGACCGATTTGCCGAAGTGGCAACAGGATCGGCAGTCGCCTCGGTTCGGCTGATCCCAGCCTGTCCTGAACCAGGCGGCGACCCTCCGCCAGATCCCGCGCGGAGATCAGGGCCAGGTAACGAAGCAGGGTACTCTTGCCGCTGCCTGGATCACCCAACACCACCAGGCGCGGATGCTTCGACAGCGCCTTGCCAATCGAGACCGTCACGATCTCGGTCGTCAACGTCGCCTGGGAATCAGGCTGGCTTCTTTCCCCGGAGACCGGCATTCTTTCCTTGCCCGGCCAGCGTTCCCCGGCAACGATCAGGCGTCGCTGGGTGGCGCGCAGGCAGATGAAAATGCGCTCCAGTTCGATATGCACCAGCCGGCCACCCGAGCGGATGCCTTGAAGCTGAAGATAGCGGTTATGGCTGATGATGTGCCGCAGGTAGCGACCCAGCGCCGTATCCCGGTCGACATCGGTCATTCGCGCCGGGGGACGATCCAGAAACAAATTGGCTCCCGGACCGATATTCACCACGTGCACATTCCCGGCGTTCCCACCAATGGCCGCTCCACCGGCGCCGGCGGCAACCCCTCCATCCCGGGCAATACTCCCATTTCCGATAGCCATCGCTTGATTCACCGGCTGGGCGAGGGGAATGGAAACGGACGCGAGAAAGCGCGCCAGGTTGGATGCAAACGTTGCATCCTCGCTAAGAACCTTCCTGAGCTGCACCCGGAAGGTAGCCTGAAAATCCTGATTTTCCGGCTCGCCCGCGAGATCGGCGACCGCTTCCATGGCGGCGGGTCTCGTCCCCAGTTTCGGTTGCAGCCATTGCCACAACACGTCCGTCCGCTGCCTCCAGCCATCGGCATCTTCCCGCGTGACAACTTCCGCCATCGCTTCGCCTTCGGCTTTCTGGAGGTAGGGCATGGCCGGGGCCAGCAGGGTGGTGATCTTCTCTGCCAGTTCCGCGATACTCATCACGATCTCTTAGCCTCGAGCGGCTTTGGCTTGGCTGGCGGCCATCCGCCATCCTGGATGGGCAAGGACGATCCGCCAGTCCTCTCTGATTACGACCATTCATTCCCAAACGATTTTCCCGATTTCCCTGCTCCGTCATGCAACTGGTTGGACGTTATCCAAAATCCAATATCCGGCGATGATGTTTCAAGGTGAAACAGCCTCAAACCACCCTGTTTCATCATTGCTTTTTTCCCGCCGGCTTTTTTCCTTTTACTCGATAAACCTGGCAATAGACTTGTGATTGTTGGGTGGATATTCCTCGCCAACTCCATCGGCCCCGCGATAAACTTGTCGAAAAGATGGAGTGCAAAATGCCCGCCACTTCTGGGCAACGACAAAATGCTAAAAACATTACGGACACATAAGACGCGGATCGGTCGCGACTGGCCGTTCCTGTTGCTACTGGCGTTCGCCCTGTCGCCAGCCTGGAGCGAGGAGTCGAAGTGGCCCGTCCCCGGACCCAAGGACACCTGCCCGGTGTGCGGGATGTTCGTCAGCCTCTATCCCGACTGGGTAGCGACGGCGCTGTACCAGGACGGCCACCTCCACCACTTCGACGGTGCCAAGGACCTGTTCAAATACCTGTCGAATCTGCCCAAGTACGCGCCCGGCCACACCCGGGCCGACATCGCCGCCATCGGCGTCACCGAATACTACGGCGTGACCCGGATCGACGCCCGAGCCGCCTGGTACGTGATCGGCTCCGACGTGCTGGGGCCGATGGGTCACGAACTGGTGCCGTTGGCGACCCAGGCCGAGGCCGAGGAGTTCCTGAAGGACCATCAAGGCAAACGCATCGTCCGCTTCGACGACGTCACCCCGGCGTTGCTGGAACAGCTCGACCAGGGGAAATTCGAATGACGGTCTATTTCATCGGCGCCGGTCCCGGCGATCCCGAACTGATCACCGTCAAGGGCCAGCGCTTGATTCGAGAATGCCCGCTGGTGCTGTACGCCGGTTCGCTGGTACCGAAGGAATTGATTCTGGCCGCCAACCCGACGGCGGAGATCGTCAACACCGCCGATCTGAACCTGGAGGAGATCATCGCCCGCATCCGCGCCGCGCACGAACGCGGGCTGGACGTGGCGCGGGTGCACACCGGCGACCCGGCGCTGTACGGGGCCATCGGCGAGCAGATTCGGGAACTGGAACGGCTGGAGATTCCCTACGAAGTCGTGCCGGGCGTGACCGCCGCGTTCGCCGGGGCCGCCATGCTGCGCCGGGAACTGACCCTGCCGGGCGTCAGCCAGACGATTATCCTGACCCGCCACGCCGGCAAGACGCCGATGCCGGAAGGCGAAAGCCTGCCGGAACTGGCCCGGCATCGGGCAACCCTGGCGATTTACCTCAGCGTGGACAAACTGCGGGAGATCGTGGCGGAACTGATTCCGCATTACGGCGCGGCCTGCCCGGTGGCGGTGCTGCACCGGGTGTCGTGGCCGGATCAGGACGGCGTGGTCGGCACGCTGGCCGACATCGCCGCCAAGGTCGAAGTCAAGGGTTTCACCCGCACCGCGCTGATCCTGGTCGGGCGGGTGATCCAGCCGGAGGGATTCCCGCCGTCCTACCTTTACAGCGCCGAACATGCCGAATGGTATCGGCGGAATTCAGAGGCAGGTTAGCCGGACGGCAAGTTCGCAAGCTATCGGACTTACCGCTCCTGGCTCTACGCCCTGGCCTGCTTCAGAAGTTCCGACACCAGCTCCGGCGACAACTTCAGTTCCCGGGCCAGTTCGTCCAGATACGCCCGTTCCTGATCGTTGTCGATGTTGATCGCCAGCAAGGAGGTCAGATAGATTTCCGCCGCCGCCGCCGGCGAATCCGCGCCCGCGGCAACCTCCCTGGCGCTCACCGGCTTGCCTATTTCATCCTTGACGAAATGTAACGCTTCGGGATCGAGATTGAGTTTTTGCAGGTAAGCATCGATAGCGCCCTGCTCTTTCTCGTCGATATGCCCGTCCGCCTTGGCGGCGGCGAGCATGGCTTTCAGCAGAACCAGGCTGCGTCGATCCAGTTGCGGCCCGCTCAGGGTATTGGCCGCCGGACCCGGATCGGTGACCGGCGCTCCTCCCTGCCTGGCCTGCCAGTCCTGGAAAGCCTTGTAGGCAAGCCCGCCCACCGCCGCCACGCTGCCCAGTTTCAACGCCACGCCGGTCAGACCCCGTCCGGCTTTCGTGCCGAGCAGCAGCGCCGCCACGCCCGCGATGGCCGCACCCTTGCCCATGCCCGACAAGGCTGCTTCGCGTTGCGGTCCCTCGCTGGGGATATTGAGCTTCTGCTCGGCCAGACTTTGGCCCTTGCTCGCCAACTCGCGACCCGATTGCAAAAGCTGATCAAACAATGCGCGAACGTCCATCCTCGGTCCTCCTCATCGTGATTTTCGGGATACCGGTATTCGTACCGCCTTTTTACACAAAGTATCGTCACTCAGACAAGAAATCGGCGCGTTTTGTCATACCAATCCGTTCTCCAACAGCTGGGCAGCAATCGACGCCTGGCCCGATTCCGAAAGCTCGGCGGCCAACCGCTCTACGTCGGCAAATTCCCGATCCGCCTCGGGCAACGCCGGGCGATCCAACATCACCACCGGAATTCGCGGTTGCCGCGCCGCCGTCAATTTGGCTTCGACCGCGCCGCCGCCACTGTTCTTGGCCACCAGCACGTCGATTCGATAATCGCGCAGCAAGGCCGTTTCGTGCTCCAGCGAAAAGGGACCCATGGCGCGCAGCAGGGTCAGGCGCGGCGTGGTCGGGGGCTCCGCCACCAGACAGCGCACCAGCCAGTGCTGCCTCGGCAGGATGTCGGCGACATGGCGCAACGGTTCCAGACCGATGGTGAAAAACGGCCGTTTGAATTGCCGCAGCGCCGCGACGATCCCCGCCCAGTCGGCTACTCGCCGCCAGTCATCGCCGGGCTCCGGTCGCCATACCGGTCGCCGGTAGGCCCAGAGCGGAATTCCCGCCGAGCGAGACGCCGCCACCGCGTTCCGGCTGATGCGTGCGGCGTAGGGATGGGTGGCATCGATCAGCAATTCAATGCCATGATCACGCAGGAATGCCGCCAGGCCTTCGCCGCCGCCGAAACCGCCGCTACGCGCTGGACAGGGCACGTCCGGCGCGCGTCCCCGACCGGCGACGCTGTAGGTCACGGCATGAACCGGCGCCAGCGCCCGCGCCAGCTTCGCCGCTTCGCCGATACCGCCCAGAATCAGGATGCGCATTTCAGACGAAACCGGCATGACCGACCGGTCGGCCTTCGCGGTCGGTGGCCCAAACCTCCACCGCCACGGCGGGGGGCAGGATGGCGCGGGCCTGGTCGCGAGCCATGGCGCAGATTCGATCACCGAGCGGCAAGCCCGCCGCGTGGGCCAGCGCCAGCGCCCGCTGGCTGGTGTTGGCGACTCGCATGGCGTCCTGCAACCCCGCCTCTGCGCCCAGCGCCGCCGCTTCCACCGCCAACAGCGCCAGATCGATGCTGGAACTGCGACTGTGCAGGTCCAGATGGCCCGCCGCCAGCTTGCTGATCTTGCCGAACCCGCCGGCCAGGCTCAGCCGGGGAACCGGCGCCCGCCGCAGATGCTTGAGCACCGCCCCGGCAAAATCGCCCATCTCGATCAACGCCATGTCCGATAGCGAGTAATGGGCGCGCAGGGTCTGTTCGCTGGTGGCGCCGGTGCAGGCGACGATGTGCGTCAAGCCATTGGCGCGGGCCACGTCGATGGCCTGCTGGATGGAGGCGATGTAAGCCGAGCAGGAAAACGGTCGGACGATGCCGGTGGTGCCGAGAATGGACAACCCGCCGACAACGCCCAAGCGAGGATTGAGGGTTTTCAGCGCCAGTTCCGCGCCGTTCTCGACCCCGATGGTCACCTCGAACCCACCGCGATGGTCATATTCCGTCGCCAGTCGGGTCAGGTGTTCGGTGATCATCCGGCGTGGGGTCGGATTGATGGCCGGTTCGCCCGGCGGAATCGGCAAGCCGGGCCGCGTCACGGTTCCCACGCCCGGCCCGGCATGGAACCGCACTCCCAACGGTTCGCTCAAAGCCACTTGGGCGAAAATCAATGCCCCATGCGTGACATCGGGGTCGTCGCCGGCATCCTTGACCGTCGCCGCCTCGGCGCCCGTCTCCGTCAGCCGGCAATAGGCCAGCCGGAACTGCGTCCGCTGGCCGCGCGGCAACAGAATTTCCACCTGATCCAGCCCGGTCCCGGCCAACAGCCGACAGGCCGCCGCCACGCTGGCGGCGGTCGCGCAGGCGCCGGTGGTGTAACCGTAACGCAGGGGTTGGTGGGTTTCGGCGGTTTCGGGGCGCATGACGGGGTCGACGTGACGCAAAAAACGACGCTGGCATCCCGGGACGAGGGTGGGAAGCGTCCGGCGGGCACGCTATCAAGGCCCCGGAAAGTCGGCTAAACTGCCACAAAAGTATCGCACCAGCAAGCCGGCGCGCCAAGGCGCGGGCATCGTCCCTGTCGATCCACTGGCACGACGAGGAATCGCCCCATGCAAGACCAGAATCTTTTCAACAGAATTCAGGAATACCAATCCTTCGCCTCCGGCCAGACCATTTTCCGCGAGGGCGAGCCGGGTAACAACCTGTACATCGTGGCCGAGGGCCAGGTGGACATCAGGGTCGGCGACCGGCTCCTCGAAACGGTGCATCCCGGCGGCATCGTGGGCGAAATCGCCCTGATCGACGACAAGCCGCGCAGCGCCACGGCCATCGCCCGCACCGACTGCCTGCTCGCTCCCGTCAACCAGGAGCATTTTCTCGCGCTGATCCAGCACACGCCGCGCTTTGCCCTGCAGGTCATGCGCGTGATGGCCGACCGGCTGCGCCGCACCACCGGCAAGCTCCGCGACTAAAATCACATGCGGTCGCCATCCGACTCCCGGGTTCCAATAAAACCACTCTCCCGCGGCAAAGGCATACCGTTTGCTTCCGTACTATCGCCGAATCCTCGCGACCCGTCATCCGTCAGGAATCTGTGAGCGATGCTTCACCCATGATCGCGCTGTCCGGCAATCCGCATCGCGGTGGTCCCGTCCATGGAGTTCTTCATGATTGAAGCGTCCGTTGCCTATCAAGATTACTCAAGCCCGCCGGGCGATACGCTGTTGGCCGACTATCCGGTCCCCGATTCGGGCTACGACGAAATGTGTTCGGCGCCCGGCGTGCTGCGCCCGCACTGGCGCGATCTGGCGAAAACCCTGGAGGAAATCGGCGGCGAGGAGCTGGAGCGCCGTCATAACGAGGTGCAGCGACTGCTGCAAGCCGACGGCGTCACTTACAACACTTACGACGACCCTCATGGCTCGCCCCGGCTCTGGCTGGTGGACAACATCCCGCTGTTGATGACCGGCGACGAATGGAGCACGCTGGCGGCGGGACTGGAACAGCGCTCGCGACTGCTGAACGCCCTGCTGGCGGATCTTTACGGCCCACGGCTGACCATCCGCCAAGGCTGGCTGCCGCCGGAGCTGGTTTTCGCCCATCCCGGTTTTCTGCCCCCCTGCCATGGCTCCCTGCCCGAAGGCCGCCGCTGGCTGATTTTTCACGGGGTCGATCTGGCGCGCGGACCGGACGGCGCGTTCCGGGTTCATGGCGACCGCACCCAGTCGCCGTCCGGCGCCGGCTACACCCTGGAAAATCGTATCCTGCTGGCGCGCGCCCTGCCGATGATCTATCGCGACGCCCCGTTGCGCCGCCTGGCCAGTTTTCTGGAGACCGAACGCGCCACCCTGGCCGGTCTGGCGCGCCACAACCCCGAAAGCCCGCATGTCGTGCTGTTGACTCCCGGCCCCAACAGCCCGGTCTATTTTGAGCACGCCTATCTGGCCAATTATCTGTCGCTCAGCCTGGTCGAGGGCGAGGACCTGGTGGTGCGCGACGGCCGGGTCTGGCTGAAAACCCTTGGCGGGCTGCGGCCGGTGGACGTGATCCTGCGACGGGTGGCCGACGACTTCTGCGATCCGCTGGAACTGCGCGGCGATTCCCTGCTCGGCGTGCCCGGCCTCCTGCAGGCGGTGCGCGGCGGTCACGTCGCCCTTGCCAACGCGCTGGGCAGCGGCATCGTGGAAAATCCGGGGCTCGTCGTTTTCCTGCCGCTGCTGTGCCGGCAATTGTTGGGCGAAGCTCTCAAACTACCCTCGCTGCCGACCTGGTGGTGCGGCGATTCCAGCCAACAGAGTCATGTCCTGAACCATCTGGATCGGCTGGTCGTGCGCTCGATCCTGCCGAACGGGCCCTGCTGGGAAGGCGCCCGCCTGGACAGGGCGACCCGCGCGCAACTGATCGAGCGAATTCAGGCCGCCCCCCATCTGTTCGTCGGCCAGGAATCGCTGCCGCTGTCCACTGCCCCGGTGCTGGAGGAAGGCCGGCTGGTGCCGCGGCCAGTGATGCTGCGCGGCTTCGTCGTGGCGGAGGACGATGGCTACCGGGTGATGCCGGGCGGCCTGGCCCGGGTTTCGTCGGGGCTGGACACCCTGCAGGCCGCGCTGCAAAAAGGCGGCATCAGCAAGGACTGGTGGGTGCTGGCGCCCACGCCGCAACGTCACGTCAGCCTGCTGCGCCAGGCTTACGGTCCCATCGTGGTCACCCGCGACGGCAGCGATCTGCCCAGCCGGGTGGCCGACAATCTGTTCTGGCTGGGCCGCTACGGCGAGCGGCTCGACAGCACCGCCCGGCTGTTGCGGGAAGCGTTCGGGCGACTGCTGGAGTGGGAACAGGACAACACCGACGAACGCTGTCTGGACGATCTGCTCGATGCCCTGGAAATCCCGGTGCCCCCCGTGGCGGAATCGCCGCGCGCCCGCTTCTTCACCCTGCGCCAGCAATTGCTGAATCTCATCCTGGATTCGGAGCATCCCGGCAGCATGCAAGCGCTGTTCGCTGGCATGTTGCGGACCGGACGCGCCGTGCGCAACCATCTGGGAGACGACAGTTGGCGGTTGCTGAACCGCTTGCAGCACAGCATCCAGGAACCGCCCTCGGGGCTAGGCGCCCGGCAGGCGCGGGAGCTGCTGGAGGAGGAGCTGATGCTGATGGCGGCGTTCTGCGGCCTGAACAACGAAACCATGCCACACCATCAGGGTTGGCTGTTTTTCGACATCGGTCGTTACCTGGAGCGGGTGCTGCGCACCCTGGAACTGTTCAATCTGGCCTTCATCACCGCGCGAAACCCAGGGCTGCCGCTGTGGGAAGTGGTGCTCACCATTACCGACAACCTGACCGCCTACCGGCGTCGCTACCGTTCGGCGCTGCACCCGACCGCGATCATCGACCTGCTGTTGTTCGACACCGACAATCCCCGCGCCGTCGGTTATCAGCTGCGGCGGCTGCAACGGAACATCGGCCGGCTGCACCGCCCCGACAGTTCTCCCTACCGCAACGCCGAGGAGCGGTTGATTCTGGAAGCCTTCACCACCCTGCAACTGGCCGACATCGAGGCGCTGTCCACGCTGACTCACGACAGCACCAGTTCCAGCGCCGAACTGACCCGGTTGCTGGAGGCCATCCACAAGCCGCTGCGGGGACTGTCGGACGCCTTGACCCACAGCCACTTCAGCCACGCCGAAGTACCCCGCCAACTGATCATCATGCAGCCGTGAAGTACACCATCACCCACCGCACCCTGTATCACTACAGCAGCGGGGTCGCCTTGTGTCACAACGAGGCGCGGCTGTTGCCGCGACAAACGCTCTGGCAACGGTGCCAGCCCAGCCGCGTCGCCATCAAGCCGCGGCCCGCGCTGTCCGCCGAGCGGGAGGATTTTTTCGGTAACCGGGTGCTGTACTTCGCCATCCAGGACATTCATCAACGCCTGGAAGTCAAGATCGTCACCGACGTCGAGGTACTGGATACCCGGCCGTTCAACGAAACCAGTTCTTCCCCACCCTGGCAGCAGGTGCGCCGGACGCTGCGGGAAGACCCGGACCCGGAAATCATCGAAGCCCGCCTGTTCGAGTTGGACTCCCGCTTCGTGACCCTCGATCCGAGTTTTCGGGAATACGCCCAACCCAGCTTTTCGCCGGGCCGACCGTTGCTGGAGGCGGTCGCGGATCTGAACCGGCGGATTTTCCGGGAATTCACCTACGACCCGCACTTCACCACGGTCGCCACCCCCCTCAACGAGGTCCTGAGCCAGCGGCGCGGCGTCTGCCAGGATTTCGCGCATCTGGCCATCGCCTGCCTGCGGGGCCTGGGACTGGCGGCGCGTTACGTCAGCGGTTATCTGGAAACCCTGCCACCACCGGGCCGGCCTCGCCTGATCGGAGCCGATGCCTCGCACGCCTGGCTGGCGGTATACGTACCGGGCGCCGGTTGGGCGGAGTTCGACCCGACCAACGATTGCATGCCCCAGGAACGGCACGTCACGCTGGCCTGGGGCCGGGACTATGGCGATGTCGCGCCGTTGACGGGGGTGATGACCGGCGGTGGCTCGCACTCGCTGGACGTGTCGGTGGATGTCGCTCCGCAACCCTGAGCTTCAAATCCTCACCGCCAGCACGTCGCACGGCGCGCCGTGCAACACGGCGTTGGCGGTCGAGCCCAACAGCAGCGCCAACCCGTGGCGGCCGTGGCTGCCCACCACGATCAAATCCACCCGATGATCCCGGGCGGCGCCGATGATTCCTTCCTTGGTCGAGAGCGCGCTGACGACCCACAGTTCGGCGTCTTCCACGCCCAGCCGGCGCGCCATTTCTTCCAGCGCCGACCGGGATTCCCGCAGCAACGTCTCGTCGGGCAGTTCCGGCAGCACCGGCAACAATTCATAGCCGCCTCCCAGGCTGACGTTTACATCCTCGATCACGTGAAGCATGCTCAACCGCGCCCCACATCGCAGGGCTATTTCCCTGGCGCGCTCACCGACCCGCAAGCCTTCATCGGAAAAATCGGCGGCGAAGAGAACGTGTTGATAAGCCATGTCGCCTCCTCCCAGACGGGTTCAACGCCCGGAACACCACCCTTCCGGTTCCGGCGGATTACGCTGTATTAACAATATGAAACAACAACTCAGTCAACCAGTCTCAAACCCGGCGGCAACGTCTCGCCGAACAGCCGTCCGGCGTCGACCTCGTCCAACTCCACGACGTCCTCGACCATCCGCAGCCACGAGGCCGGGGCCCTGGCCGTTCGCAGCCGCTGGATCACCCGCGTCCGCAACGCCTCGTCCAAATCCCGTTCCCGGTCGCCGCTCAGCCGCGCCAGCAGCGTCGCGGCGAAAGCCGCCGGGATCACCGCCTTCCAGTCCAGTTCCAGCACCCGTTCCAGCCAGGCCGCCGCCAGCACCGCCGGCACCACATCGTGCGCGCTGCCGTAGGCGGGAACCCGCGTTCCCAGCCGACCGACCGCCCACCAGAGGTGCGGCGATTCACCCTTGCGCGCCAGCCGCGCCAGCAACATCTGACCGAGTTCGACCTTGCGCGCCGCCGGTACCCGCTCCAGCACCGCCGCCAGCCGCGCCATGTCCTCGACGCCCGGCCGGCGATCCCTGGCCGCCTTGCCGGTCGGCGGACGCAAATCCAGCAGCAGCTCATCGCTCAACCGCGCCTGCGCCGCCGTATCCAGCCCGCCGGCCACCCGCCGCCACAGCGTCCACCATTCCGCCCAGTTCTGGGCCTCCTGACTGAATTGTACGCCTTGCCCGTACAGCGTCCACAACCGCCGGACCCGCCAGTCGTCCAGCGGATAGCCGAATCCCGGTCGCAGACAGTAACCGGCCAGACTGAACCACAGCCGTTCGTGTTCCACCGAACGCCGCCGCCGCCGCGCTCCCGTCCACAATACCCCGAACAGTTCGCGCAGCAGGGGCGTCTCCCAGTTTTCACGCTTGCCGAGCAAGCGCTCCAAGTCGGCGCGCAACGTCTTGATTTCCCTGGACTCCACTTCGGCGCGGGAACCGTAGAACCGCTCCAGCCGCGCCGCCGCGTCCGGGAAACGCGGATGCAGGCGGGCCAGCGTCGCCGCGTCGCCGCCGCGCAACTGGAACGCCAACCGCCAGCGTCGCGCCGGATCGTCCACCGCGACGCAATCCACCTCCAGCGTACCGACCTCGGTCAACTGGGTGACCAGCTGCACCGGAATCTCGCCGGCGGTCTCGCCCTCGATCACCGTGGCGATGGGTGGCAGCGGCGCGAAATCCTCTCCATCCAGGCTGACCACTTCACCCGGTGCAACCACGGCGTCCCCGGTCGAGGACAGCAGATGAAACCGTACCGGCGCACCGAGCCGCAGCGAGAAAATCCGATCCAGCCGGATTTCCCGTCCTTCCTCCGCGCCGCGCGGCAACAGGCAGACGCCCCGCCTTTGCTGGCGTCCACCGTCCACCAGCAGGAAATAACCCCGCGCCGAACCGCCGCCGATCCGTAAACCCTGACCGCGCCGCGCCAGCCCGTAGGCCACCGCGCCACGCGCCACCGCCAGATCGGGTTCGGGATTGTCCAACCGCAACAGAACCCCCCCGCGCCAGTCGCTCAGAATCTCCAGCAGCCGTTCGGTCAGGGCCGCGCCGTGGAACACGCCGCCGTTCAGCAACACCGCGTCCGGCATCGGCGGACGATTTGCCGGCGTCCGCTCGCCCAGCGCTCGCCGGCAGGCTTCCGCATGTTGGGCCAGAAACGCGGCCAGATGGCGGCTGATGGCCGGATCGGCGGCATAGGGCAGACCAAATTCAACCACCGCCGCGCGCCGGCTCTGGGGGCGTTCTTCGGATTCGACCCGTGGCAGAAAGCCATCCACCAGCAGCGCGCGCACCTCGTCGCGGCTCAGTTCCGCCGCGCGCGCCCCGCCGATCAGCCGCGCGCCGCCGCCCAGCACCGTCACCGACACCCGTTCCGGCGCGTCCGCCGCCAGCAGCCGTTCCTTGGCGTTCCGGCACTGCTGCAACAGTTGCGACAACTCGCCCGCGCTCAGGCGTCCGCCGCCCAACCGGGTTTCAACGGTCCGCGCCAGGGTCAGATCCATGTTGTCGCCGCCCAGCATCAGATGCTCGCCCACGCCGATGCGGGTCAGGCGCGGTTCGGCTTCATCGGGTTCGATCCGGATCAGCGTCAGGTCGGTGGTGCCGCCGCCCACGTCGCAGACCAGCAGCAGGCGCGACTCGCCCAGCGCCGCCACCACATCGCCGCGATGGCGGCGCAGCCAGTCGTAACAGGCCGCCTGTGGCTCCTCCAGCAACCGCAGTTGCGGCAGTCCGGCCAGCCGCGCCGCTTCCACCGTCAACGCCCGCGCCGCTTCGTCGAACGAGGCCGGCACGGTCAGCACCACCTCTTGCCGCTCCAGCGGTTGGCGGGGAAACCGGTGATTCCAGACCGCGCGGCTGTAGGCGAGCGTGCCGGCGCTGGCGGCGACCGGCGAGACCCGGGCGATGTCCTCCGCCGCGCCCCAGGGCAGAATCGGCGCGGTACGATCCACCCCGGCGTGCGACAGCCAGCTCTTGGCGCTGGCCACCAATCGACCCGGCGTCCGCGAGCCCCGCTCCCGCGCCAGCTCCCCCACGATGACGTCGGCGACCCCGCCCGGATCGGCGAAGGGCCAGGGCAGTCGCACGTCTGCCGCCGCCAGCTCGCCATCCGCCGGGTGATAACGCACGGAGGGCAGCAACGGCCGCGCCGCCACCGCGCCGGGCGCGATCAGTTGCTCGATAGAGAACAGACGAATGTCGGTGGCGGCGTGGAGATCGGCGTAAGCGACGACCGTATGCGTGGTGCCGAGATCGATTCCGACCAGATAGCGGGGCGTGCTGGATCGAGCGATGGTTCAACCCTCCCCGCGCACGTCGAACTCGACTTTCCAGCTTTCCTCACCGGTGCGCGGCACGGCTTCCAGCCGCAGCGTACCGACCTCGGTCACCGCCGCGTGCAAGCGCACCGGCACCACCTCGCCCGGCTGCCGGCCCTCGGCGGGCAGGGTGGCCTCGATCTCCTCCAGTTCCTCGACCTCGTCCGGTTCCCACTGTTCCAGCACCGCGCCGACATGGTCGGTACGCCGCACCGAGGAGCCGAAGAAGCGGAACCGCACCGGCTCGCCGACCACCAGCCCGACTTCCTGCGGCGGCAGTTCGGCCTGCGTGCCCTCCTCCATCCCGAACGGGGCGATGCACAGCGCCTCGATGGGCGGCGCCATGCCCGGCACCGCCGGCATGGCGCTTTCCACTCCGACGTAGTAGGACTTGGCGGTGCCACCGCGAATCCGCACCCCCCGCCCACGCCGCACGTACCCGTAATAGGCTGCGCCGCGCGCCACCGCCAGATCGAGATCGGCCCCTTCGAGCAGGCGTGCCGCCGGCGCGTTCTCGGCGGCCAGCCAGCCGTTCAGCGCTTCCAGAGTCCGCGCCAACAGCGACCGGGCCTTGAACACGCCGCCGTTGAACAGCACGGCGGTCGGATGCAGGAAGCTGGCGTCCGCCGGCAAGCGGTCCTCGAACCCGGCCAGATCGCGGGTCGCGCCCACCTGGCGGGCCAGAAACGCCGCCAGATGGCGAGTCATGGCCGGGTCCTGCGCGTAGGGCAGACCCAGCTTGGTCAACGCCGCCCGCGCCCGGCTGGCGGGCCGCGCCGAAGCTTCCACCAATGGAAAGAACCCCTCCACCAGATTCCGGGTCACTTCATCGCGGGTCAACTCGGTCCGCAGTGTACCGCCGATCAGTTTGGAGCCCCGGCTTGGCACCACCACCGGCACGGTCTCGACCGCCGCATCGCTCAGCAGGATTTCCTTGGCGTTGCGGCAGCCGTGGGTCAACCCCTGCAACTGCCAGGGATCGAGTTGGGTTCCCTGTTCGGCCAGCTTGGTGCGGACCGCGTGCGCCAGCGCCAGATCCATGTTGTCGCCGCCCAGCAGGATGTGGTCGCCCACCGCCACCCGCACCAGTTCCAGCGAACCGTCGCGTTCGGTCACGGCGATCAGCGAGAAGTCGGCGGTGCCGCCGCCGAGGTCGATCACCAGAATGATGTCGCCGACCCGAACCTGCTTGCGCCACTCGCCCTGGGCCGCCAGGATCCAGTGATACAGCGCCGCCTGCGGCTCCTCCAGCAGCACCAGGTGTCCCAGGCCGACCGCCGCCGCCGCCTCGGCGGTCAATTCGCGGGCGGCGGGATCGAAGGACGCCGGCACCGTCAGCACCACGTCCTGTTCGGCCAACGGCGCGTCGGGATGCTGGTGATCCCAGGCGGCGCGCAGATGTTCCAGATAACGCATCGAGGCTTGCAGGGGCGAGACTCGCGTCACCTCCGCCGGCGCTTCCACCGGCAGGATGGCCGCGCGCCGGTCCACGCCGGGATGACACAGCCAGCTCTTGGCGCTGGAAACCAGCCGGATCGGGGTGCGGCTGCCCATGGCGCGGGCCAGCTCGCCCACCACGAACGGTTGCAGTTCGCCCCACGGCAGGGTGCGGTCGTCCGGCCTCAGTTCGTCGGGATGCGGCAGGTACAGGAACGAGGGCAGCATGGGTCGATCCTCGACCGCGCCGGGCGCGGTCAATTGCGGAATGCCTTCGATTTCCCCGGCCACCTGGTCCTGGTCGCTGGCGGCCAGATCGACCGCCGCCATCACGCAGTGCGTGGTGCCCAGATCGATGCCAACGGCATAACGAACCTCGCTCATAGCTCCACCTCCGCCGGCGCCAGCACCCGAACATCATGGCCATCGGCCAGTTTCGGCAGCGTGATCCGGGCCACCCGCCAGCCCCGATGCATCAGCGTGCCGGTGAACGGCGGTTGGCCGACCACGTTGCCGGTCAAGCGCACCGTCGCGGCGTCGAAACCGGCCGCCAGCGTCAGGCGCGCACCCTCGGCCTCGGTCCGCACCGGCTCGATCTGGAGATAATCGCGCACCACCTTGCGGCAACCCGCGTGCACCACCCGGGCCGCTCCGCCGATTTCGGCGTCGGAATAGGCGGTGACGTTCTCCTCCAGAAAGTCCACGAACCGGCCCTCCTGTTGCAACAGCGCCAGCAATTGCAGAGCGGAATCGGGCAGGGCTTCCCTGAACGGCGCGGCCTTGGGCTGCGCGCCGGTCGGCGCGGACAGCGTCGGCTCGCCCCGCTCCAGTCGCAGCACGCTCCCGGCGAATTCGCTATCGGCCAGAATCCGCCAGAAGGCGCGCAGCGCCAGGGTCAGGCGGGTGAAAAAACTCGGTTGTGAAGCACTCATGAAGCAAACTCCTGCGAATCGAACGGACTGATCTTGTATCCTATCATGCGCCGCCGAACCGCCGCCGACCACAAAACCATCCCCGAATCCGGCGAATTTGGCTTATGATGGCGTTGTCGGTCGCCGGCGAAGTCGGTTAAATTTTTCAGATGGCGGCGCGGATCGTTCTGTTTTGCCTTTTGGCCGGCGACAACGACGCACGAATGAGATACGCAAGATCACTCCAGGAGTGGCAGCATGGCCCGCATACTGATTGTCGATGACTCGCCCACCCAGACGCTGAGTCTCGCCAAGATCCTCAAAAAACATGGACACGACGTCCTGACGGCCAAAGACGGTGCGGAGGGCGTCGAAGTCGCCAAGGCGGAATTGCCGGACCTCGTCCTTATGGACGTCGTCATGCCCAAGGTCAACGGGTTTCAGGCCACCCGACAGATCACCAAGAACCCTGCCACCAAACATATTCCCGTGGTCATCGTCACGACCAAGGACCAGGAAACCGACAAGATCTGGGGCGAGCGGCAGGGAGCCAAGGGGTATGTGGTCAAACCGGTGGAAGAGGCGACGCTCATCGAAACTATCAAGCCGTTTCTCCCCAAGAAGTGAACCCCAGGCGCGGGTCGCGTTTCCGTCCCGCGCCACCGCTCCGATACCGATCCCCTTTCATTCCCCCCATGACGCTTCGACCTCTCCGCTTCCCGATTGCCACCGGGAACGGTTCGGTTCCTGGTCCGGGTCGTCCGCGCCACGGCTGGAGGACCCGCGTCGCTCACCGCGGGGATGCTTCGGCATCCAGCGGATAATCGGGATGCTGTCGCCGGAATTCCGCCAGGCTGGCCTCGGCTTCCACGGTCCGGCCCTGACGACGGAGTTCGGCGATTTCCGCCAGCCATTCCGCCGGTGGGCGATGGAGCGCCGGGTTCTGGACTGGCGCCGATTTCCCTTCCCCCGGTTCTTCCGCCGGAATCGATTCCTGTAGCTTTCGCTCAGCCGATAGGGTGGGCGGGCGGCGCGACGCGGGCGGCGGGGCGGGAACCGGCTGAGGCGCGGATTGCAAGGCGCCGGCCGCCGGCGATCCGGCGGATCCGGTCGCGGTGGCGCCCGCTTCGGCGGCGGGCTCGGCCAAGGACCGGACCGCTTCCTGTCTCAACCCCATGTCGGATTCACCGGACTCGCGAACCATTCGCACCACGCCCACGGTCAGCATCACCGTCGCCGCCAATGCCAGCGACACGGCCCAGCGGATCGTCCGTCGCTTGGGCGCCGGCGCCGGACGCGGTCCGACCGCCGCCCCAGCCATCGTCAAGACGCGCCGGTCCAGCCAGGCCGGCGGTTCGACCTCGCGGGTTTCGCGGTACAACGCGGACAAGCGCTCGTCGTGGAGTTCGTCGTATCGGTCGCTCATGACGCACCTCCCAGACCTTGTCGCAAGCGGGCCAGCGCGTAGCGCAGGCGGCTTTTGACGGTTTCCCGGCCGGTTCCGGTGACTTGGGCGATTTCCTGCAGCGACAATCCCGCTTCTTCCTTCAGCAGCACCGCCTCGCGCTGGGCTTCCGGCAGTTCGGCCAGCAGTTCCAGCAATCGTTCGGCCTGGCGGCGGCGATCTTCCCTGACCTCGGGTTGGACCTCTTCCGGGGCGGGTATTTCCGCCCACTCCGGACAGTCGTCGGCGTAGGACAACGGCAGGCTCCGCGCGCTGGCGCGGTAATGGTCGATCAACCGATTGTGGGCTATCCGGTAAAGCCAGGCGCCAAACCGGGTCTGCGCAGCGTAACCGGACCGGGCGGCGATCAGCTTCAGCCAAACGTCCTGGAACAACTCCGCGGCTATCGCCGGCTGACCGCACTGGCGCAACAGGTAGCGATAGAGCGGTCCCCGGTGGCGGGCGTACAGCCGCGCGAAGGCGTCGGCATCGCCATCTCGATAGCGCAGCATGAGGGTTTCATCGGCAGCGTTGTCGGTGCGCATGGGGACGGCACTTTACCCGCCTGGTCGGCGCCGGGGAAGCCCCACCCTCACCCCCAGCCCGGGACCCGCATCCCCCCATGCCGCACTTATGCGGGCCGGCCCTGTTTTTCCCGGCTGCCCGCCGCCGGGCGAACACCCCGCCAGCAGGGCGACGACGATGAACGCGAGGCGCGATGATTTCGCCATGGAACACGCTCCGCCAGGATTGGGGATGCATCGCTGTAAACGTCGTCGCCGACAAAATGGGGTTAACCGTCTGCCCGGACGCCGGCTTGCCGTTTGCGTCAGCCTGGCCCATTATCCTAATTTACCGACCAAGCTCCCCGCGCAAGACACTTAATACACCATGGAACCGCCCCGGATTCCCGGCTACCGGATCGAAAAGATCATTGGCAAGGGCGCCATGTCCACCGTCTATCTGGCGGTCCAGGAATCGCTGGAACGGCGTGTGGCGCTCAAGGTCCTGAGCCCCAGACTGGCCACCGATCCCACGTTCAACAAACGTTTCGTCAAGGAAGCGCGGATCATCGGCAAACTCGGCCATCCGCATATCGTCACCATCTTCGACGCCGGCAACGATCAGGATCTGTACTACATCGCGATGGAATACCTGGAGGCCGGCACGCTCAGGGAGCGAATCAAGGCCGGCCTGACCCCGGAACAGGCGGTGGCCATTCTGCTTCAGGTTGCGCAGGCGCTCGGCTGCGCGCACCTGCAAAATTGCATTCATCGCGACATCAAACCGGCCAATATCCTGTTTCGCAACGCGGAGTCGGCGGTCCTGTCCGATTTCGGCATTGCCAAGAATCTGGAGGACAAGACGCAGTTGACCGCCGTCGGCTGGCGGATCGGGACGCCCAACTACATGAGCCCGGAACAGGCGCTGGCCAGACCCCTGGACGCGCGCAGCGACCTGTACAGCCTGGGCGTGGTGTTTTACGAGATGCTGACCGGAGCCCGGCCCTATCAGAGCACGGATACCTTCGAAATCGCGCTGATGCACGTCAGGGAGCCGCCGCCCACCCTGCCGGAATCGTTGCGCCGCTTTCAGCCGATTCTCGACCGGTTGTTGGCCAAGGACCCTCGGAACCGTTTTGCCAGCGCCGCCGAACTGGTACAGGCCATCCGGAATCTCGACGCCCGACCGGGTTTCGCCGGCGCCGGCGCGTCCCGGCCCTTGCCGTCCCGACGGCGACTCTCCTGGCCATCGATCCCCCGGCCGTTACCGTTCCGGCACTGGTGGTTGCCCTGGCTGCTGGTCGCGATGCTGACCGGCCTGGCGGTGGTATTGGCCTACCGGTTTCTGCCTGTCTTTTCCGCTGGAGCTCCGCCCGCGGTATCGACACCTGCCCGCTGACCTGGCTGCCGCTCAGTACGTCATGCAGGCCGCGTTGAGGATGCCGACCGCCAGCGACAGCGCGCCAAGCAAGACCCCGGACGCAATCCTGCCGGCGGGAATATCGCGGACCAGATCGGGAAGCAGCAGCCGCGCCGCCAGATAGACCAGCAATTGCACGACCAGCGCGACCAACCCCCAGACGGTCATGTCCAGCAGGCCGACGCTGTGGGCGATAGCGCTGGCCAGCGGCAGGACGAAACCGAGAATGGCGCCGCTCAGGCTGGCCGCCGCCGCCGCGTTGCCCGCACGAATCAGGGCAATCTCGCGGTAGGGCGTGACGAAGAGATACGCCAGCAGGAACAGCGCGAGCAGGCCGATGGCGGTGGCGAAGTAGGCCAGAAACGAGGGGAGACCGGCCAGGGACTGGGTCAGCATGACGATTTTTCCTTTGTTCAAGCGGGTGGACGCGAAGAATAACGCAAACCGTCAGGTCCAAGCGGGATGAGTCGCATCCGGAAAAAGGCGCTTTTCGGCTTCGGCAGTAAACCGATGTCCGACTCGGGCGCCAACGCGGACGCTCGAGCTTTTCCCGATGATGTTCGACGAGCAGCAGCTCCAAAAGCGCCAGCCGATTTGGGCAGCCCTGTCCGATTTATGGCTGGATACCGAACTCACCGATCTGGATTTGGAGCGCATCGCGCGGGTCATGGCCGATTCCGGCCTCAGCATTGAAGTCTTGCGCGAGATTTATCTCATCGAGGTCGCACCCGTGGTTTCACCGAATTTACTTGGCGTGGCCGGCATGTGGACCGGTTTCGACGAGCAGTGGCTGTGTACCCATCGCCTTGAGTGACGACGGATCATGACGACAAAGCCCAACGGCTTTTCCCGCCGCGCGCTGCTCAAATGGCTGGCGGGATTATCCGCCATCGGCGCCCTATCCTCTCTTTTGTATCGTTCGCGCCGCCCGGCAGCCACCGGCGAATCGCCACACATCATTTCCCGCTCGGAATGGGGGGCCGAGGACCCGGATCCGAGCCTCCGCGACGAGCAGGGTCCCGAACTATTCAACACCGTCGTCGTGCATCACTCCGCCTTGCCGCGGACCGACGGTCCGCGCGAGATTCAAGCCGGACACATGCACGGCAGAGGCTTTCTGGACATCGGCTACCATTTCGTGATCGATGACCGGGGCTACATCTACGAAGGGCGAAGTCTCGCGGTGCATGGCGCGCACGCCAGCGGCCATAACGCCGGCACGCTGGGAATCGTGTTGCTGGGAAATTTTGAGGAAACGGAGCCGACTCCCGGACAACTGGCCAGCTTGAAATCGCTGATTCGCTATCTGGTCGGAAAACATCCGCTCACTCACCTGGCGGGCCATCGGGATTTTCAACCGGGAAAGACCGTTTGCCCTGGCCGGAATCTGGCGGCGCGACTCCCGCGTCTGGCTGCCGAATCAGGCTTGAAATTCGGCACGGACGGCTACGTGGGTCCAGAACCGGCATCCACCACTCCCGCGCTGACCCAGCGGGTCGCTCCAGCCAGCCCGGCGCCCAACGCGAACACACGCTGATTTTGTTCCGATCCTACCTTGTGCCATTACCGACAATCGCCGCCGCCGCGATGTGGCAAACACCACAGCCCACCGGGTCCATGCGACAAAAAACCAATCTTGACAACCAGTTGACTGATTTCCCAATTGGGCACGGCGGTTGCTACACGATCCATGCCGTCCGCTCGCGGGCCGCGATTCGCCTTATCCGATCCGATACTTCCGGGGAAACGCCGATGGAACCGATCAGCCAGCCGACCGCCGCCGGCGCTTCGTCAGCACCGCATCCCTGCTATTCCGAACAGGCGCACCGCCATTTCGCCCGTCTGCACCTGGCGGTCGCGCCCGCCTGCAACATCCAGTGTCACTACTGCAACCGCAAATACGACTGCTCCAACGAATCGCGTCCCGGCGTGGTGTCGGAGTTGCTGACTCCCGAACAGGCGACGCAAAAAGCACTGGCGGTGGGCGCGGCGATTCCGCACCTGGCGGTGGTGGGCGTGGCCGGACCCGGCGACCCACTGGCCAATCCCGAGCGGGTGTTCGCCACCTTCCGCGAACTGGCGGCCAAGGCGCCCGACCTGAGCTTGTGTATTTCCACCAATGGGCTGGCCTTGCCGCAACAGGTGGAGGAGCTGGTCAAATACCGCATCGGCCATGTGACCATCACTATCAACTGCGTGGACCCCGACATCGGCGCGCGGATTTATCCCTGGATTTTCTGGAACCATCGCCGCGTCCGGGGACGCCAGGCGGCGGAAATCCTCATCGCCCAGCAGCAGAAGGGTTTGGAAATGCTGGTGACGCGTGGAGTATTGGTGAAAGTCAATTCGGTGCTGATTCCGGGAATCAACGACGAACACCTTCACGAAGTTCACCGGGTCGTCAAGGCCAGGGGTGCGTTCCTGCACAACATCATGCCGCTGATCGCCCGCCCGGAACACGGCACGTATTACGGCTTGACCGGACAGGCCGAACCGACCGCCGAGCAGGTGCGCGCCTTGCGAGACGCCTGCGCCAGCGATAGTGGCGGAACGGGGATGATGAGCCATTGCCAACAGTGCCGCGCCGATGCGGTGGGGATAGTGGGACAGGATCGCGGCGCGGAATTCACGCTGGACAAGGTCGCGGCCATGCAGGTCGACTGGCGGGCGGCTCTGGCGAAACGGGCGACGGTGCGCGCCGCCATCGAGCGCCGGATGGCGTTGCATTCTCAAATTGCCCATCCAGCGCAGCCCATGCCGCTGCTGGCCCGCCGTTCGCGCCCCAACGCGAGCGAGACCTTGCGCATGGCGGTAGCCAGCAACGATGGCCATAACGTCGATGCCCATTTCGGCAGCGCTCGCGAGTTCTTGATTTTCGACATTTCGCCCGTGGGCGCGAAACTGGTGGAGCGGCGGAATATCGACCGCTATTGCAACGGCCCGACCACCTGTGGCGATGCAGCACCCGCGCTGGCCGGCGCGATTGCGGCGCTGAGTGATTGCACGGTGCTGCTCTGTGCCCGCATCGGTTTCGAGCCGTGGCGTGCTCTGGAGGACGCCGGCATCTCGCCCAACAGCGAGCACGCCAGGGAACCGATCATCGATGCCCTGCTGACGGTCTACGCCGAATGGCGCGACAGCGGCCGGCGCGCGGCCGAAGCAACCTCGACCTGCCTTTGCGCTTGAGGCTCCGTCGTGGCGTTTCGCATCGTCGCAAGCTGCATCAATTGCTGGGCGTGTCCGCCGCTCTGCCTCAGCGGCGCGATTCGTCCCGCCGTGCCGCATTTCCGGATCGACGCCGCCCGTTGCACCGAATGCGCCGGCGATTACGCCGATCCGCAATGCGCCAGCATCTGCCCGGTGGAAGGCGCCATCGTCGACAGCGCCGGTGAACCCTTGAATCCTCCGGGCTCGTTGATCGACTTGTCGCCGGGATCCCTGATGAAAGCGGTACGCGGTATGGAGAATCCGAGCGAACCGTCGGTGCTGGAAGCCAGGATTCTCAGGGAACACCTTGTCGGGCGGGATTTTCGGCTGGCCTGTCAGGCGCAGGTGTTGGGCGATGTTACCGTACGTCCTGCCTGACGAACTGGCCCCGCCGCTTCCAGTCGATTCCCGGCAGGCGGTCTATCGCTATTTGCTGGTTCATAGCCGTGGCCTGCCCAACGACGACACTTTGGCGCAGATGCTGGCGACCCAGGTCGGTGGTGGTGGTTCGTTGCCCGTCGGCTTGGGGCTAGCGCCGGGCGAGTTCTCTGCTCTGCTGGGGCGGCACTTTCCGGGCGTGACGTTGCCGGTCACATCCCGGCCACCACCGGCCTGGGATCGACGCCTGCTGGAGGAAAAGGAGGAATTGATCAAGCTGCTCGATGCCTGCCGGGCGCGACGGGATGCGTCCGAGCGATGGATCGGCGTGATCGTCGCCACCGGCTGCATGGCCAACGATCATCTGTGGGAGGATCTGGGCTTGTGGTCGCGGCGGGATTTGAGCGAACTCATGGTTCGCAATTTTCCGGCGCTGGCGGCGAAAAACGACCGCGACATGAAATGGAAGAAGTTCCTCTACAAGCAGCTCTGCGAACGGGAAGGCGTCTATCTTTGTCGCGCACCCTCCTGCGCGGTCTGCCGCGATTACCCGCTTTGCTTTGGGCCGGAAGAGTCAAGTACCCGGCCCTAGAGAATGAAGCTTGCGGCTGTACCCCGCCTTCCTTTAAATGACTATTCATCGCCAAAAATATACTTCAAATCAATTTCCACTTCTTCGAATGGCGGGATTCTGGCCTTTTCGAAATCCTGTTCAACTCCAAATTCCACGGAAAAGGTCACCTGATACTTCTCGTCAATCAGTCTGTAGGCAATCAGTGTCTTGTCTTCCGGAGAAATCACCCAGTAATAGGGAACCTTACTACGTTGCAACAGTAAAAAATTGTGAAAGAGGTCCTTCCTTTCGTGCCGTGGTGAGGTAATTTCACAAGCCCAATCGGGTATGATATTCATTATCCCCTTGGGTCTAAGTGGTACGCGTTCTTTCCGCCATCCCGCCAAGTCATGGCTGGGACATTGATTTTCGTTATACTTAACACTGATCTCGGGCATTATCCACCATCCTCCCGGACCCTCTTTTCTTTTAAATAGCGAAACTTCATCAGAAATGCTCGACTGGATGAGGGCGTGCTCGGCCCGCGCCATCGGGCGCTTGACAATTTCACCGCTGATCAGCTCGACGTGCTCGTCGCCGGATTGCAGCAGATCATCCACGGTCTTTAGTTTTCTCACTCCCAAAATGCCTCCGGAAAGAAATCGGATTCTGTAGAAATACTAAGGCAGTGGCGATAGGCCACGGGGTTTTTTCGCTCGGAGTCCGCTTATCCACTGGTCGTGAGGCGCTTCGTGTCGAATATCCGGTGCAACGATAAAATCAGTGGCCGAGTGCATTCGAGGTTCGCTATATTTTTTTATTGGCAGAAAATTGGTTTCTAATTTTCTTCGCTGCGCTTGAATTCGCGAGCATTTTAATAACGAGCGGAGCATATTTTTAATCCATCAATGCTGTAAATAATTTGTGGCATAACAGGGCGGCGGATAAGCTGCGACGGGCGGGAAAGCTGTAGGCTTTTTCGCCTGAAGCAAGCAACCAGTGGATAACATCCGCCGCCCTGTTGTCGCGGACACGCCGGATCCGACACTCAACTTGAGCCGCATGCTCGCTACGCGCCTCATTTTTGAGTCGGTTGTTAGGTGTTTTTCACCATTTGCTACGCCGCCTTCAGCAAGGCTTTCTGCAAGGCGACAGGAATCTCAATTGGGAAAAAGCGATCCTTACTGTAACCATAGTCCTCACCGCTCTCGTCAATAACACGGATGTAGCCGTGAGACTCCGCCGTGTCATCGGGAATAATTTGATAAAGCTTGCCAACCTCCAAGGATGCTGGATAACCTTCATTGCTGACGCAAACAGCAAAGCGGATTTGTTCTTTATTGCCGGTATTCATAGTCTAACTAATCAAGTAGAGGGAACTTTATCTTGAACTCTTTCTTGCCTATGCCGTGCGCTTCATACCAGTGAACTTCAGCCGTATGAATGGTACCATCTATAAGTCGCACACTTGCAAATCCCTTCAATTTTCTCCAATTACCTTTGCCATATTGCCTCTGTAACCGCACTAAATCGCGTATGCCCCGACCTGTCGCAATGGGTTCGATATTAGTGATGTTTCCAACAAATTCAAAATCCATCAAAGCTTGCAATCAGTTGTGCCATTAACGGGGCGGCGGCGAAAGGCGCCAAGGACCACTGTTGACGCTCCGCTGGAACTACTTGTTGTCGCGGACGCTTCGCGCCCGCGACAACGGGGCGGCGCATAAACATCCGCCGGTTTGCTTGGTGCTCCGCGCAGCACAACCCGCGGATGAAGCCGACTCCGGGCGGAAAAGCCTGCGGCTTTCCCGCCCGTCGCGGCTTATCCGCCGCCCCGTTAGGCATTTGGTCACTGACGCTGTATCGGAGTTTTCACGGCCCGGTCTCAAGTGCTCGTTTCAGTTCCGCTGCCCAGGACTTGAACGAAGCTCTGGCATGACCCAGCGAAGTGAAGCCGGATTTCAAATCAAAAGGCGTGCCTAGCTTGCGCTCCACCATGGCAGCCACACGTTCGTTGGTCATTGAATCGATGAACTCGGCCTCGATCGCAGCGCCCCCCATGTCGAGCGGTACAAAGGCTACCACCGTCGTCACCACGTTCAACGCCGGGTTTGCGGGAATGATTTCGGTAATGGCGGCGCGTATACGCAGAACATCCTGACCTGGTGTATTAACTACAGGAAAATTTTTCCCCAGTTCAGCAGTGACGACGTCTCGAAACTCGTCGGCAAGCCGATTCAGGTCGTCAGGTCGGATTTCCTGATTTTTGGCTTTTGGGTCGTAATACATAACCACTGGATCGATCATCAGTTTCTGATAGCGCTTCCAGTCAAAGTCGGGCTTTTCCCACCAGAGCAACTGCGGATTGCCAGGATCCGGTTTGAGATCGGGATAATCGACCAGGAACCCGGATCGCGGTGGTGGTGTACTGGCGCAGCCCGCCAGAACAACA
Organism: Competibacteraceae bacterium UBA3908; assembly: GCA_002391525.1. Lineage (GTDB taxonomy): Bacteria > Pseudomonadota > Gammaproteobacteria > Competibacterales > Competibacteraceae > Competibacter_A. The sequence goes on along the minus strand of DGFE01000100.1, from coordinate 11,221 downwards.
ACAGTGACAAAAGAAACCATGAGGTTTTTGATGAAAGCATTGTGCTGCATGGGGTTTGCCTCCATGGGACTCCTCAGAGAATAACGGCATCTAACGGGCGACGCAGGGATCTGGGCATTTCGGGACCCCGACCGAAGCGAATGACCAGGTCAGGTCTTCCACTCGACATGCCGATGGATTGGGCGAACTGCGGCCGGAGCGATGCGACTTCCACCGGTTGATTCAGGTGAGCGGTGCGAACATCGATGGCGGTTGCCTGTAACGCGAACCGTTGAAAGGCGCGACCTGCCGCGATCCAGTGACGCTTGTCCTCACGCTCTGAAACAAACACCGCGATGCCGGCGGAACTTCGAACGTGTCGCGCGTACTTGTCGTTTTCGGCCTTTTCGGTAAAGAACCAGTCAAACAGCAGGCCGCCCAGCCAACCGGGGGCCGTTGGGTTGCCGGAAGAGCCTGAAAACAGTCCGTCGCCCTGTTTCGCCGCTTGCCCACCGTTGAAACGTAACCAGTGTTTGAGTTCGCGCACAAAGGCCGGGTCCCGCATCTGTGCGGTGTTTCCCTGAACGACGAAATCAAGGACATTCTCCATGGCTTGTTTGTTGGTGAGCAGGTGAATCTGTACGCCATTTCCTGAGCCGGCGGTTTCCAGACGCCTCAATTCGTCGTTTGAAAGGGGCTTGGCATCAAATTCAACCCGGGTCGACTGCCGGCGCGGGATGGCCTCGAACAGCGGCGTTCGCACCGCCGTTGCGCGCACCAGGGAGATTTCCAATGATTCGTTCGTTCCCGAATTCAAAACGGCCTCGCCTCGAAAGCCCATGGCGGACGCGGCCTGCACCAGGTTCTCGGCGGCGCAGCCGAGGCTGACAAAGAGGTGGTGATCGTCTGGATCAACAATCGGACACCGGCGTTGATAATCGGGAAGAATTGAAACCGACTGGTCACCCAGCCTGAACTTCCAGCACTGGGTGTTGTGACTGGACGGTGCGAGGGTGGCGTAGCGCACGAGTTCCCGCAGTACGGCGGGCGCGTCGCTCGAACCGCGTTCACCATGACGCCATATCTGCTTCACGGCCTGCTCGTAGTCCGAACGGCCCTGGCTGAAGGAGTGGAACGTAAGGGCTCCTGCGGCGCCCAGACCCGTCGCTGCGGCAGTGGTGATGAACATTCTTCTCGTCATCATGGCCATAGGCCATCCCTCTTTGAACGCGGAGTATTTGAGCTGAACAAACCGCAGGGGCGGCATGCCGTGCACGTCCGTTTGGGCAAAGGGTTAGGTTCCATGGGGCTACCCGCCCGCAACAGGGGCGCCCAGCCTATGCCGCAACCACGGCATCGCCGCGAACACCACCAGCATGGCAAGGTACACGGAGCCAGAGATTGGGTCTCGACTGGCGATGTACTCACCGATGCCGCGACCCGCCAGTACCACGGCCAGAAGAAGCTCGGCGATTACGAGGAACACCAGGGATAGGGCGCCAACCAGCACCCAGCCACGCGGAGTAACCGAGGCTCCGCCCTTTCTGACGACGTGGCCGGCGGCCAGGAAGATGGCTACGAACATCAGCGGCATCTCCGCAAGTTCGGCAACGCACTCACCAAGGCGTGGGACAAGCCATGGCACGCGCACAGCGCCGAGCAAGAAACCGACACCGAACACGATGCCGAAGTAGAGCGCGGCAGCGAGCCAGACCCGACTACTTCGTAGACACCCGCCTTGATGATGATTCATGGGGTCTAACATCCTCGCAAACCTAAAACCCTCGCGCGATTCCAGACAAATCACGCCAACCGCTCCACCTCATAAATCCCGCCGATCACCACATACTCGTCCTCGCCCTTCAACATGCCGGGCAGCATCCGGTTGTAGAAAAACACCTTGGCCACCGGCACCTGGACCCGCAGCAGATGATCGCCGAACTCCTCGGCGCGCTCGCGATGGACGCTGAAGGAACTGAGGTTGTTCAGCAGCACGATCCACCGGCGGGGTTCGAGCTTGGCCAGCACCTGGTCGTCGCTGAAGCGATTGAAGCCGCGATACAGGCTCAGGTGGGTCAATTCCGGTTGCTGGCGGAGTTGCTCGTATTGGCAGTAGGTGTACAGCAGGTCCAGTTGCGCTTCCAGGGCATTGGTGTTGTACAGCCCCCGGCTGCGCGCTTCCAGAAAATGCGGATAGACATCCTGAGCGCGATCATCGAACAAGCCGCCGTGATAACGGGTCAGCAGGCCGAACCGGGATTCCACCCACGCCTTCAGCACCGCGCCTTCCCGGCTGTTGGGATCGAAGGCCCAGCCGCGCGCCATGCGCAGATAATCCGCCCGTCCGCGCAACCTGGGCCGACCCGGACGCGCGTCCGGCGACCGGCCCGGCGCCAGACCTACCTCCTCCAGCGCCTCCAGCCGGAAATACACCGTCATGTAATCCATGAACTGTCGCGCCCGCTCGACGGGTTCGGTCAACAGCTCCAGCAAGCGGAACAGCTGGTGGTGCAGTTCCGCCACCCCATCGAGCAGCAACCGCGTTGGATAGTGCTGAAAGGTGAGACCGCCCAGGATCGCCGCCGGCAGATTGCAACGGTTGATCGGCAGACAGGCGCTCCTGGGCAGACGAGGCCCGCTGGCGGGCGCCGCGCCAGGATTGTTATCAACCTGACAAGCGGCTGCGTTTGTCATCTATGCCACCTGCCTCCCCGTCGGATCATCAATAAAAATGGCATGGAAATCATGCTCTTGCTCGATATTTTTCCTTGGCACGCCGCTTGAACCACCCTCACCGAAAGCAAGATTCATCATTCAGCGACAGGAGAGCAGTTCCATGGCGATGATACGTCAATGCGCGATTTACGGGAAAGGCGGCATCGGTAAATCCACGACCACCCAAAACCTGGTCGCCGGCCTCGCCGCCCAAGGCAAGAAAATCATGATCGTGGGTTGCGATCCCAAAGCCGATTCCACCCGACTCATTCTGCACGCCAAGGCGCAGAGCACCATCATGCAAATGGCGGCCGACGCGGGCACCGTCGAAGATCTGGAACTGGACGAAGTCCTCAAGGTCGGCTTCGGCGGCATCCGCTGCGTCGAATCCGGTGGCCCGGAACCGGGGGTCGGCTGCGCCGGTCGCGGCGTCATCACCGCCATCAACTTCCTGGAAGAAGAAGGCGCCTACGACGAAGAACTGGATTTCGTCTTTTACGACGTGCTGGGCGACGTGGTCTGCGGCGGGTTCGCCATGCCGATCCGCGAAAACAAGGCGCAGGAAATCTACATCGTGGTGTCGGGCGAGATGATGGCGATGTACGCCGCCAACAACATCGCCAAGGGCATCGTCAAGTACGCCACCTCCGGCAAGGTGCGGCTGGCCGGCCTGATCTGCAACTCGCGCAAGACCGACCGCGAAGCCGAGCTGATCGAGGCGCTGGCGGAGCGGCTGGGCACGCAGATGATTCACTTCGTGCCGCGCGACAATGTAGTGCAACGCGCCGAAATCCGCCGGATGACCGTGATCGAGTACGACCCGACCTGCAAGCAGGCCGACGAATACCGCGCGCTGGCACAGAAGATCATTGACAACAAGAAACTGGTCATTCCCAAGCCGTTGACCATGGACGAACTGGAAGACCTGCTGCTGGAGTTCGGCATTCTGGACGGCGAAGACGAGTCCATCGTCGGCAAGACCGCCGCCGATGAAGCCAGGCTGGCCGCCGCCTGATCCAGAGCCGCGCGCAACACCACCCTCCACCGGTTCGGGAAGAGGGAATTCGGGACACGTTCTGAGGAATCCGCCATGACCATGAATCGTCAGGAAAGCGAAAAACTGATCCAGGAAGTGCTGGAAGTCTACCCGGAGGCGACGGGCAAGCAACGCGCCAAGCATCTGCTGGCCAACGACCCGACGCTGCAGAAATCCAACAAATGCATCGTCGCCAACAAGAAGGCGCTGCCGGGGGTGATGACCGCGCGCGGCTGCGCCTACGCCGGTTCCAAGGGCGTGGTGTGGGGACCGATCAAGGATATGGTGAACCTCTCCCACGGGCCGGTCGGCTGCGGCCAGCTCTCGCGGGGTGGACGGCGTAATTACGTCACGGGCTATAGCGGCATTACCGTGTTCACCGATCTGAACTTCACCTCCGACTTCCAGGAGAAGGACGTGGTATTCGGCGGCGACAAGAAACTGGCCGCCATCATCGACGAGATCAACACGCTGTTTCCGCTGACCAAGGGCGTGTCGATTCAGTCCGAATGCCCGATTGGCCTGATCGGCGACGATATCGAGGCGGTCGCCAGGAAGAAGGCCAAGGACATCGGTAAAACCATCGTGCCCACCCGTTGCGAAGGCTTCCGGGGCGTCTCGCAATCGCTGGGGCACCATGTCGCGAACGACACGATCCGGGACTGGGTGCTGCCCAATCGGGATGATCAGCAAGCCAGCATCGAAAGTACGCCCTATGACGTGCTGTTGACCGGCGACTACAACATCGGCGGCGACGCCTGGTCATCGCGGGTTCTCATGGAGTCGATTGGCCTGCGGGTGATCGGCCAGTGGTCGGGCGACGGGACGCTTTCAGAGATGGAGTTGATCGCCACCCTGAAACCGAAGCTCAATTTGCTGCACTGCTATCGCTCGATGAATTACATCAGCCGGCACATGGAAGAGAAGTACGGGATTCCCTGGCTGGAATACAACTTCTTCGGGCCGACCAAGATCGCGGAAAGCCTGCGCAAGATCGCGGCCCGCTTCGACGAAACCATTCAGGCCAACGCCGAGCGGGTCATCGCCCAGCACCAGGCCGAGATGGACGCGATCATCGCCAAGTTCCGGCCTCGGCTGGAAGGCAAGCGGGTGCTGCTGTTCGTCGGCGGGCTGCGGCCACGCCACGTGATCGGCGCTTACGAAGATCTGGGGATGGAAGTGATCGGCACCGGTTACGAGTTCGCCCACAACGACGACTACGACCGCACCTTCAAGGAATTGCAGGACGGCGCGCTGATTTACGACGACGCCACCAGTTTTGAACTGGAAGCCTTCGCCGAGCGACTGAAGCCGGACCTGATCGGCTCCGGCATCAAGGAAAAGTTCGTCTTCCACAAGATGGGCATCCCGTTCCGCCAGCTTCATTCCTGGGATTACTCCGGCCCCTACCACGGCTACGACGGCTTCGCCGTATTCGCCCGCGACATGGACATGGCGATCAACAATCCCTGCTGGGGCAAGATGACGGCCCCCTGGAAGCAGAAAGCGCAAGCAGTCGGTACGGGCGTTGCCGAAGCCGCCTGATCGGCGCGGCGAGAGACGGGCCGGACCAGACCCGCCTCCAGATATAGCCCCGCCTGACGGCCCAACCCTCCATTCGCCTGTTCGTGGCCAAGGAGCTCAACATGAGCCAAGACGTAACCGATATCCAACAAGGGTTTCCGCTGTTCAACAAGTCGGAATACCAGGACACCTTCGCCCGCAAGCGGGTGTTTGAAGAAGCGCACTCGCCCGAGAAAATCGAGGAAGTCTTCCGGTGGACCACCACCGAGGAATACAAGGAACTCAATTTCAAACGGCAGGTGCTGGGCGTCAATCCCAACAAGGTTTGCCAGCCGGCCGGGGCGGTGCTGTGCGCGCTCGGCTTCCACAAGACCCTGCCCTATGTGCATGGTTCGCAAGGCTGCGTGGCCTATTTCCGCACCTATTTCAACCGTCATTTCCGCGAACCGATTGCCGCCGTATCCGATTCGATGACCGAGGACGCGGCGGTGTTCGGTGGTCAGAACAACATCTTCGAGGGTCTGGAAAACGCCCGCAAGATGTATGAACCGGAAATGATGGCGGTATCCACCACCTGCATGGCGGAAATCATCGGCGACGACCTCAACGCCTTCATCACCAACGCCAAGAAAGACGGACGAGTGCCGATGGATTTCCCCACCCCGTTCGCCAACACCCCCAGCTTCGTCGGCAGCCACACCAATGGCTGGGACAACATGCTGGAAGGCATCCTGCGTTACTTCACCCTGTTTCAATCCGCGCCCGCCGATGATGGCAAGCGAGCTGTCAATGAACCACAACCGGGTCGCAATGGCAAACTCAACATCGTGACCGGCTTCGAGAGCTATCTCGGCAACTTCCGGGTCATCAAGCGGATGCTGAAGGAAATGGGAGTGGACTACACCTTCCTCAGCGATCCCGAGGAAGTGCTGGACACCCCGGCCGACGGCGAATTCCGCATGTACGCCGGCGGCACCACCCAAGCCGAAATCAAGGATGCACCCAACGCCATTGACACGTTGCTGTTGCAACCCTGGCATCTGACCAAGACCAAGAAGTTCGTGCAGGAAACCTGGAACCATCCGGTGTCCAGCATCGACATTCCGATGGGCTTGGCGTGGACCGATGCGTTTCTGATGAAGGTGTCGGAGCTCACCGGCAAGCCGATTCCCGAATCGCTGGAAAAGGAGCGCGGCCGCCTGATCGACATGATGGCCGACTCGCACCAATGGCTGCACCGCAAGAAATATTCCGTGTTCGGCGATCCCGACTTCGTGACCGGCATGTGCCAGGTATTGATGGAACTGGGCGCGGAACCGCTGCATGTGCTGTGTCAGAACGGCAGCAAGAAATGGGCGAAGGACATCACCAAACTGCTCAAGGATTCGCCCTATGGCCAGGACGCCGAAGTGTACATAGGCAAGGACCTGTGGCATCTGCGGTCGCTAGTGTTCAGCAAGAAGCCCGATTTCCTGATCGGCAATTCCTACGGCAAGTTCATCCAGCGCGACACCCTGCACAAGGGCAAGGAACATGAAGTGCCGTTGATCCGGCTGGGTTTCCCGCTGTTCGACCGCCACCACCTGCACCGCGACACCACCTTGGGTTACGAGGGCGCGATGTACATCCTCAAGACCCTGGTGAACGCGGTGATGGAACGGCTCGATCAGGAAACCATGATCATGGGCAAAACCGATTACGGCTTTGATCTGGTTCGCTAATCCATCATCGGGCGGGCGTCCAGTCCGCCGCATCCATTTCAGGAGTTCTTGCGGCCATGCCATCCGTAATGCTGCGCAACAACGCCGCCGGCCAACTGGTGTTCTACATCACCAAAAAGGATCACGAGGAAACCGTGGTCGCGTTGGAACACCCGGGCCCTGGTCAGTGGGGCGGTGAAATCGAATTGGCGGACGGGTCACGGTTTTATCTCGATCCGTTCGAGCAGGCGCCCAAGCTGCCGCTGACGGTGCGGGTGAAACGGCTATGACCGACGCCAGTCCCCTTCCCGATTGCCTGGCGCTGCGGATCGGCCTGGCGGCGCGGGCCTTGCCCGACACCAGCCCGGACGAGCTGGTGCGAGTGCTGATCGCCGTGCTGGGTGAACCGCTGACCGAGACCAAGTTGAACGGCCTGAAAATCAGGGACCTCAAGACCGGGACCAGCGGCGCGTTGAGCGAGGTTGACAACGTGGCGGCGCTGCGGGAGGCGTTACGCTTTCTGCACGGCGAAGACGATGCGGCGGCGCACGCCGCTGTCCCGACGCCGCACGCCGACTCCACCGAGCCGATGCCGGCCTCGATCCGGATCGCCTGCGCGTCCAACACCGGCGAACGGCTGGACGGTCACTTCGGCTCCTGCGCCCGCTTTCTGGTTTACCAGGTTTCGGCGACCGCGGCACGGCTGATCGCCGTGCGGCCGGCCCCGACCACCGCCAGGCTCGGCCCGGATCACAGCGCCGAACGGGTGACGCTGATCGACGACTGCGATCTCCTGTGCGTGCTGTCCATCGGCGGCCCGGCGGCGGCGCGGGTGGTGAACAGCGGCATTCATCCGTTCAAGCGGCCGCAAGCCGAGCATATTTCGGTGCTGCTGGGTGAACTGCAACGGGTGTTGGCGAGCGATCATCCGCCGCCGTGGCTGGCCAAGCGCCTGGCCCGCGACCCGGGCGAACGACGGATTCCAGCCAGCGAGGTTGCGTCATGATCAACCCGCGCCATCTCAGCGACATCGCCCATCTGGCGGAAAAACGGGGCGTGAACCACGCCGCGCTGACCCAGCTGCGCCAGGTGTACCCCGGTCTGTACTTCACCCACTGTCTGGACGACGACGTCAACGACGTGGAGCCGGTGCTGCGCGGCGCGGGAATCAACCTGTATCTGGTCGATGGCCGGCAACGCTGCCTGCGCCTGACCGAGGATTTTCAGACCGCGACCGGGATCGTCCTCGCGGTTACCGCGGAATGCGCGGATTCCGATTGAACGCATTCTTCAATTCAGCGAGGTAATCATCATGGCCAAGATCGGCTTGTTCTACGCCACCGATACCGGCAACACCCGCAAGATCGCCAAGCAGATCAAGAAGAGGTTCGGGGGAGACGACATCCAACTGTTCGATGTCGCCAAAACCACACCCGATGCCATGCTGGACTGCGAGGCCCTCATCGTCGGCACTCCGACCCTGGGCGATGGCGAATTGCCGGAACCGCTGGCGGAGTTTCTGGGCCAACTGGACAGCAGCCACCTGCACAGCAAGCCCGTCGCCCTGTTCGGTCTGGGCGATCAGGTCGGTTATCCCGCCGAGTTCGTGGACGCGCTCGGCATCACCTACAAGAAGCTCAGGAAGCTGGGCGCCCACCTGATCGGAAGCTGGTCGGCGGACGGCTACGAGTTCGAGAAATCCAAGGCGCTGCACGATGGTGCCTTCGTCGGCCTGGTGCTCGATCAGGACAATCAGGCGGATTTGACCGACGAACGCCTCGATGAATGGCTGGAGCAGGTCAAACCCGAACTGCTGGGTGCGACGGTGGCGGGTTGAGACAGCGCGATGAAAGCCCGCGATCTCGCCGCATTGCTGAACGAGCCGGCCTGCACGCACAACCTCAAAAGCAAATCCGGTTGTGCCCGCCCGACGCCGGGCGCCACCGCTGGCGGCTGTACCTTCGACGGCGCGCAGATCGCCCTGCTGCCCATCGCCGACGTCGCCCACATCGTGCACGGTCCGAGCGGCTGCGCCGGCAGTTCCTGGGACAATCGCGGCACCCGCTCCAGCGGACCGACCCTGTTCAAGCTCGGCATGACTACCGACTTGAGCGAACAGGACGTGATCATGGGGCGTGGCGAGAAGCGGCTGTTCCACGCCGTCAAGCAGGCCATCGACCGTTATTCGCCAGCGGCGGTATTCGTCTACAGCACCTGCGTCACGGCGCTGATCGGCGACGATCTGGAGGCGGTGTGCAAGGCGGCGGCGCGACGCTGGGGCGTGCCGGTGATTCCGGTGGACGCCGCCGGCTTCTACGGCAACAAGAACCTCGGCAACCGGTTGGCCGGGGAGGCGATGGTCAAGTACGTGGTCGGCGGGCGCGAGCCGGAACCGCCCCCGATGGACCCCGCCCGTCCCAATTTGCGCGTCCACGACATCAATCTGATCGGCGAATACAACATCGCCGGGGAGCTGTGGCACACCCTGCCGCTGTTCGACGAACTGGGCCTGCGGGTATTGTGCGCCCTGTCCGGCGACGCCCGCTTCCGCGAAGTGCAGACCATGCACAGCGCCGAGGCCACCATGGTGGTCTGTTCCCGCGCCATGCTCAACGTCGCCCGCAAACTCCAGGAACGCTTCGGCACGCCCTGGTTCGAGGGCAGTTTCTACGGCATCGGCGATGTCTCCAGCGCCTTGCGCGACTTCGCCCGCCTGCTCGACGACGCCGAACTCGGCACCCGCGCCGAGGCGCTGATCGCCCGCGAGGAAGCGCGGCTGACCGTGGAACTGGCCCCCTGGCGCGAACGGCTGCGCGGCAAGCGGGCGCTGCTCTATACCGGCGGGGTCAAGTCCTGGTCCATCGTCGCCGCCTTGCAGGATTTGGGCATGACCGTGGTAGCGACCGGCACCAAGAAATCCACCGCGGAAGACAAGGAACGGATTCGCGCGCTGATGGGCGAGGACGCGAAAATGATCGAGGACGGCAACGCCCGTGCGCTGCTGAACCTGGCTCGCGAATACCAGGCGGACATTCTGATCGCCGGCGGAAGAAACATGTACACCGCCCTCAAGGCGCGGCTACCGTTCCTGGATGTGAATCAGGAGCGGGAACACGGCTACGCCGGTTACCGGGGCATGGTGACGCTGGCGCGACAACTGACCCGTGCTCTGGAAAATCCGGTCTGGGAGGCGGTGCGGCGGCCCGCCCCTTGGCACGTACTCCCCTCGCCCGCCGGCGGGCGAGGGGCTGGGGGGGAGGGCGAAAAGCACGGCGAACGGGAGAGATCGCATGGCTGAAATACTCGGTCGCACCAAACCGCTGGCGGTCAGTCCCCTGAAAACCAGCCAGCCGCTCGGCGCCAGTCTGGCAGTGCTCGGTCTCAACCGTGCCATGCCGTTGCTGCACGGCGCGCAGGGCTGCACCGCCTTCGCCAAGGTGTTCCTGGTGCGGCACTTCCGGGAACCGATTCCGCTGCAAAGCACCGCGATGGATCCGATCAGCAGCATCATGGGCGCGGACGACAACCTGATCGCGGCGCTGAAGACCATCGCCGAGAAAAATCGCCCGGCGGTCATCGGTCTCCTGACCACGGGCCTGTCGGAAGCGCAAGGCACCGACATTCGCCGGGTGCTCAAGGTATTCCGCGCCCGGCATCCCGAATTTCAGAACGTGCGGATCGTGCCGGTCAACACCCCGGATTTCAGTGGTTGCCTGGAAAGCGGCTTCGCGGCGGCGGTGGAGGCCATGATCGCCGAATGGGTTCCAGCGGCGAACGACGCGGGCACCCATCCAGGCCGTCGCCCGCATCAGGTCAACGTGTTGTGCGGCTCGTTGCTGACGCCGGGCGATCTGGAAGCGCTGCGCGAACTGATCGAACGCTTCGGGCTGCATCCGGTGTTGATTCCCGATCTCTCGGATTCGCTGGACGGCCATCTCGACGCCGAGGACTTCTCGCCGATCACCATCGGCGGCACGCCGCTGTCGGCTTTCGCCACCTTGGGCGACGCCACCGCGACGCTGGTGATCGGTCCCTCGCTCTATCCCGCCGCCGAATTGCTGGAAAGCCGGACGGGCGTGCCGGTGCATCGCTTCGATCACCTGCTGGGCCTGGACGCCAACGACCGGCTGGTGATGACGCTGGCCGGTATCGCCGGTCGCACGGTGCCGGCGCGGCTGGAACGGCAGCGGGCGCAATTGCAGGACGCCCTGCTCGACACTCATTTCCTGCTGGGTCAGGCCCGGATCGCCGTCGGTGCCGATCCCGA
>DGFE01000242.1:7148-8128 GCA_002391525.1 Competibacteraceae bacterium UBA3908 | reverse complement strand
AGATGTGTATAAGAGACAGGGGGCAGACCCTCAAGGAGAGCGTCGTCGCGATCAAGAAAGTCAGCGACATCGTTGCCGAGATCGCCGCCGCCAGCCGGGAACAGGCCAGCGGCATCGAACAGGTCAACCGGGCCATCCTGCAAATGGACCAGGTCACCCAACAGAACGCCGCCCTGGTCGAACAGACCGCTGCCGCCAGTCAGGCCATGGGCGAGCAGGCCCGCGACCTGCAACAGTTGATGGGCTTCTTCAAGCTGGATGAACGGGACGCTGGTGCCCGAATCGCGCCCGCCGCGCCGGCGCTGCGCTCCGAGGGCAAGCCGCGAACTCAACCGCGACCCGGCCCGGTCGCCGGCAGTCCTCGCGCGCCCACCGCCGCCAAGCCCACCGCCGCCAAGCCCCGGCCCGTGCTCCGCCCGGTGCCGGTGGAGCGGAAAGCCGTGACCACCGCCGCCGCCGCCGACGAGTGGGAAGAATTTTAGGAGCTAATCGTGACTATCATCGAATGCCAGTCTGAACTGGATATCGCAATGGTTGGGGCATTGCACCGGCAGTTGCTCGACACCTTGCAGGCACGACAACCGTTGGAAATTGACGGTCGGGCGGTGCGCAAGATTCATACCGCCGCACTACAGCTATTCCTCGGCGCGCTTGCGGAAATTCAGCTGCTGGGTTTGCAGTTTCGCTGGCGCGAACCTTCACCCGCCTTGGTGGAGGGTGCGCGATTGCTGGGATTGGCCGACAGCCTGGGGCTGAATACGCCCGGAAACAGCTAAACATGATTCCCCGGCCATGGCCGCCAGTGACGGGTGGCGCGGGGGCAATGACGACTTTGAATCGGAGGAGATTTGAACTATGGCGACGATACTGGTAGTGGACGATTCCGCGTCCATGCGGCAGATGGTGGAATTTACTCTCAAGGAGGCCGGCCATCAGGTGATGGTGGCGGAAGACGGTCAGGCGGCTTTGCGGATCGCCAA
>DGFE01000242.1:1672-6861 GCA_002391525.1 Competibacteraceae bacterium UBA3908 | reverse complement strand
CCTACAAATTCACCCCCATCCTCACCCTGACGACCGAATCCACGACCGAGAAGAAAATGGAAGGCAAGGATGCGGGCGCCACGGGTTGGATCGTCAAGCCGTTCAATCCGGAAAAACTGTTGGCGACCGTCAACAAAGTGCTGGGATGACACCACATGGCCATCGATATCGGGCAATTCGTCCAGACCTTCTTCGAGGAAAGCTTCGAGGGGCTGGATGTGATGGAGGCCGGTCTGTTGGCCTTGCAGCCCGGTGCGGCGGCGGACCTGGAGCAGATCAACACCATTTTCCGGGCCGCCCATTCGATCAAGGGGGGCAGCGGCACCTTCGGGTTCCGGGAAATAACCGATTTCACCCATTTGATGGAAACGCTGCTGGACGGAATGCGTGAAGGCCGGATGGCCGTCACCGGCGAAGCGATGAATACGCTGCTGGAATCGGTGGATTGCCTGCGGGAGATGCTGGTCGCGGCGCGGGAACAGGCGCCGGTCGATGGCGTCCGGGTCCGGGAGTTGCGGGAGCGGCTGACGCACCTGCTGGATCGGAAGGAAGCGCCAACCCCCGACGACGGGAACAAGCCGACCGCGACCACCGAACCGCCACCCGCTGCGTCGTCGGGTTGGCGCATCCGGTTTTGCCCGCATCCACACCTGATGCACAGCGGCAACGATCCGGTGCGGATGTTCCGCGAACTGGCCGCCCTGGGCGAGCTGACGGTCCGACCGGATACGAGCCGGTTGCCCCGGCTGGCGGAGCTCAATCCCGAGGACTGTTATTTGGCCTGGGAGCTGGAATTGCTGGGCGGCGCGCCGTTCGAAGCCGTGGCCGAGGTGTTCGCCTGGGTCGAGGGCGACTGCGAATTGGGTATCGAACCCCTGGCCGGGGAATCCGCGGCGTGCGGCTCGGCGGCCGATGCGGCGTCCGGTCCGGCGACCGGCGAGGATGCGCGGCAGGGCGAACTGTTGCTGGAACGGCGCAAGGGCGAGGATCGGCGCAAGAGTGATCGGCGCGTCATGGGCGTGCCGGTCACCGAAGGCAGCTCCATCCGGGTCGGCATCGACAAGGTGGACGCGGTCATCAATCTGGTCGGCGAGCTGGTCACCACCCAGTCGATGCTCAGTGCCCTGGGCGCGGATTTCGACATGAGCCGGCTGGACAAACTGCACGAAGCCCTGGATCAACTGGATCGCAACACCCGCGATTTGCAGGAACACGTGATGCGGATCCGCATGTTGCCGGTCAGCTCGGTGTTCAGCCGGTTCCCGCGCATGGTGCACGACATCGGCGGCAAGCTGGGCAAACAGGTGGAACTGCACATCAACGGCGAACAGACCGAACTCGACAAGACCGTCATCGAGAAAATCGGCGATCCGCTGGTCCACCTGATCCGCAACAGTCTGGATCACGGGCTCGAACCGCCCGAGGAGCGGGCGCGGGCCGGCAAGCCGGAAGCCGGCGTCATCACCCTCGACGCCTATCACAAGAGCGGCAGCATTTTCATCGAAGTCGGCGACGATGGCCGCGGCCTGAACCGGGACGCGCTGTTGCGCAAGGGCCTGGACACCGGCTTGCTCAAGGCCGGCGAGGACTACGGCGACGAGCAGATTTACGAACTGATCTTTCATCCAGGGCTCTCGACCGCCAGGCAGATCAGCGATGTTTCCGGGCGGGGCGTGGGCATGGACGTGGTGCGCCGCAATATCCAGGATGTGGGCGGCAGCATCCAGATCGCCAGCCAGCCGGGGCAGGGCACCCGCATCACCATCTGCCTGCCGCTGACCCTGGCGATTCTGGACGGCCAGTTGGTTACCGTCGGCCAGGATTGCTACATCATCCCCCTGCTGTCGATCATCGAATCGGTACAGATTCGTGCCGACGCGGTCAACCGGGTGGCCGGCAAGGGCGAGGTGTTGCGGTTCCGGGGCCGGCACCTGCCGATTCTGCGGCTGTACCAACTGTTCGGCGCGGAAGGCGCCGTGACCGATCTGGAAAAGGGCCTGCTGGTGGTGGTGGAAGCCGATGGCCGGCAGGTCGGGCTGTTCGTGGACGATCTGCTGGGCCAGCAACAGGTGTCCATCAAATCCCTGGAAAAGAATTTCCGGCGGGTGTCCGGCGTGGCGGGGGCCACGATCCTCGGAGACGGCCGGGTGGGCTTGATTCTCGATATATCCGGCTTGATCCGGGTCAACAACGCGGCGATGTGAGGCAAGCGATGGAAACCAAGACGACCGATTTGACCACCCTGGGCGCGCGCAACCTGCTCAAGCGCGACGCCGCGGCGGAAGGGCTGCAATACCTGACCTTCAGCCTGGCGGGGGAGGAGTACGGCATCGACATTCTCAAGGTGCAGGAAATCCGCGGCTGGGCGCCGGTCACCAAGTTGCCCAACGCGCCGGCCTTCGTGCGCGGGGTGATGAACCTGCGCGGCGCCATCGTGCCGGTCATCGACCTGCGGCTGCGGTTCGGGCTGGAGGCCATCGAGTACACGAAAACCACGGTGGTGATCGTGGTGACGGTGCAATCGGCCAGCGGCAACCGGATCATCGGCGTGGTGGTGGACGGCGTCTCGGACGTGCTGAACCTTCAGGTCGCCGACATCCAGCCGGCTCCGGATTTCGGCACGGCGGTGCATACCGAGTTCATCAGCGGGCTGGTGACGATTGAAGCCGGCATGGTGATGCTGCTGGACGTGGACCGCTTGCTGAGCGTCGAGGAGATGTTTTCGCTGGAGGCGGTGCGGCCAGCCGAATCGTCCGGCGCGGTTCATGCCGCGTGAAATCGGCGCGAATCAGAAGGTTACGGGTGGATTGGTGAACACCGAATTTGAATTTTCCGACCGGGATTTTCAGCGGGTCCGGCGCATCATCAACGAAGTCGCGGGGATTTCGCTGGCGGACGGCAAGCGCGAACTGGTGTACAGCCGACTGTCGAGGCGGTTGCGCCAACGGGGGTTGCGGCGCTTCGAGGATTATTGCGATCTGCTGGAAACGCAGGACGACACCGCCGAACTGGGCGAATTCGTCAATGCCCTGACCACCAATCTGACCGCGTTCTTCCGGGAGCCGCACCATTTCGAGTTTCTGGCCAGGGAACTGCTGCCGGCGCTGATTCGCGAGCGTGGCTTCGGCACTCGGCGCATCCGCGTCTGGTCGGCGGGCTGTTCGACCGGGGAGGAGCCCTATTCCATCGCCATGGTGCTGCGGGAAACGCTGCCCGCGACCGGTTGGGACGTCAGGATTCTGGCGACCGACCTGGATTCCAACGTCCTGGCGACAGCCGGGCAGGGCGTGTACGAACTCAGCCGCGTCAAGGACTTGCCCGAGGCGCGGCTGCGGCGCTGGTTTCAGAAAGGCCGGGGCGCCCAGGCGGGACGGGTCCGAGTGGCGCCGGCGCTGCGCGAACTGATTACCTTCCGACGCCTGAATCTGATGGACGAGTGGCCGATGCGCGGCGCGTTCGACATCGTGTTCTGCCGCAATGTGGTGATCTATTTCGACAAGCCCACCCAGCGGGTGCTGTTCGAGCGCTTCGCCGACCAGCTCGTCGAGCAGGGCCATCTGTTCGTCGGCCATTCCGAGTCGCTGTTCAAGGTGACCGAGCGGTTCGTGCCGCTGGGCAAGACCATCTACCAGAGATGCATTTAGGATAATCGAACCATGACCAAGGCCCCGCGCGCCGCCAATCGACCCGGGCATTTGCGCCTGCCGGAATTCGGGCACATGAGCAGCTATTGGGATCCGATCCAAAACGTCGAGGTGGTCAGGATTCTGGCGGGCGAGTATTACGTCACGCACTGCCAGGAGATGATCACCACCGTGCTCGGCTCCTGCGTGTCGGTCTGTGTCCGCGACAAGGCGGTCAATATCGGCGGCATGAATCACTTCATGCTGCCGGACGACAATCGGGCGAACGGCAATGCCGGGCATCGCGGGCTGAGCGCCGACGCCGCCTATGGCAGTTACGCGATGGAGCGGCTGATCAACTGCATCCTCAAGTACGGGGGCCGGCGCGAAAACCTGGAGATCAAGATCTTCGGCGGGGGCCGGATCATGGGCGGCATGACGGATATCGGCTTGCAGAACATCGCGTTCATTCGCGACTACCTGCGCACCGAAGGTCTGGGGGTGACCGCCGAGGACGTGGGCGGCGATTTGCCGCGGCGCATGGCCTATCTGCCCGCAACCGGCAAGGTGCTGGTCAAAAAGCTGCGCAACATCCGCAACGAAACGATCATCAAGCAGGAGACCGCCTATCTCGCCGATCTGCGACGGGACGGGGCCAAGGGCGGCGAGGTCGAACTGTTCGGAGATTTCGGCTGATGGCGGACAGAATCAAGGTGCTGATCGTGGACGATTCCGCGCTGGTCCGCCAGATTCTCACCGAGGCGCTCGGCCAGGATCCCGGCATCGAGGTGGTGGGCACGGCGGCCGACCCCTACGCGGCGCGGGAAAAGATCAAGAAACTGAATCCCGACGTGTTGACCCTGGACGTGGAAATGCCGCGCATGGACGGCCTGACCTTTCTGAGCAACCTGATGCGGCTGCGGCCCATGCCGGTGGTGATGGTGTCGTCGCTGACCGAGCAGGGCGCGGCGGTGACCCTGCAAGCGCTGGAACTGGGCGCCATCGACTTCGTGACCAAACCCAAGGTGGATCTCGCGCATACCCTGGACGATTACGTCCTGGAAATCCGGGAGAAAGTGCGAATCGCGGCCCGCGCCCGGGTCCAGGAGCGGCGGACTCCGCCGCCGGCGCCGTCGACCAGGTTGGCCCCGGTGGGCGAAAAATACTCGGCGGACGTGATCCTACAACGGGACGGTCAGCGGCGGCCCTTCAAGACCACCGAGGGCATCGTCGCCATCGGCGCGTCCACCGGCGGTACCGAAGCGATCAGGGAAGTGCTGGTGCGGATGCCCTTGACCTGTCCCGGCATCGTCATCACCCAGCATATCCCGGAGGCGTTCAGCGGACCGTTCGCCCGCCGCATGGATTCCATCGCGGCGATTGCCGTTTGCGAGGCCGCGGACGGCCAGCAGGTGTTGCCGGGACATGCCTACATCGCGCCCGGCAGCCGGCATCTCATGCTGGTGCGCGACGGCGCCCGCTACGTGTGCCGCCTGCACGACGGGCCGCCGGTCAACCGGCACCGGCCCAGCGTGGACGTGCTGTTCCGTTCGGTGGCGGCGAACG
>DGFE01000242.1:0-1411 GCA_002391525.1 Competibacteraceae bacterium UBA3908 | reverse complement strand
CTGAAGGAAATGCATGAGGCCGGGGCGCCCACCATCGCCCAGGACGATCAAACCAGCGTGGTCTGGGGGATGCCCGGCCAGGCGGTGAAACTGGGCGGGGTCGATAAAATCCTGCCTTTGGAGACCATAGCCGCGCAGATTTTGCGGTTTGCGGAGGAGCGTTCCCGATGAAGGGGGGCGATGCTAATGTTCGGGTGATCGAGGGATTGGGGATCGGCTCCGGGGATCTGCCGCGGATCGCGACCGATGTTTTGGTTGCCCTGGAGGAAATCCTGGCCCTGAAGGAAGGCGCGGTCCACGACGACATCCGGCGGGGCAAGACCATTATCAGCGATGCGGTGGTCAAGCTGGGCAACAGCTTCAACGGCCTGAACAGTCAGACCCGCGCCCAGCAGCAATTGGTCGCCTCGCTGATCGAGGAGGTGTCCCAGAACAGGGCGAGCGGCGCGCACACCAACCGCGCCAGCGTCCGGGAAATCGCCGACGGCATGTCGGTCATCCTGCAAGGGTTCATGGATACGCTCGCCCAGGTCGGCGCGCAAAGCGGCGGGGTGATCGCCAAGATGGAAGCCATGACCGAGGTGGTCAACCAGACGTTTTCGCTGCTGAGCAATGTCGAGATGATCACCAAGCAAACCAATCTGCTCTCCCTGAACGCCTTTATCGAGGCGGCGCGGTCGGGCGAGGCGGGTCGGGGATTTCAGGTGGTGGCCACGGAGATGCGCAATCTGTCGCACAGTTCGGCGCGCTTGAACGAACAGATCCGCGTGCAGGTCGAGCAATCCAGGAAAATCGTCCACGAGACCCGGGACGTGGTCAACCAGATGGCGATGCGCGATTTGAATTCGCTGGTCGAGGCCAAGGATCACGCGGACATCCTGTTCGCCAAGCTGGGCGTCATGAACGAGTACATTTCCGAGCATCTCGGCCAGGTATCCGAACTCACCCAGGGGATTGATCGCAGCGTGGGTCTGGCGGTGCAGTCGTTGCAGTTCGAAGACATCGTCGGCCAGTTGCTGACTCACGCCGACCGGGAGCTGAGCGAGCAGGAGCAGGTATTGGCGGATTTGCGCGGTCGCTTGCGGGCGTTCGCCGAAACGGCCCAAAACGGCGGCGATACCCGGCTGGCGCTGCGCCAACTCCACGACGGATTGCAGGCCATCCGGCGCTCCACGCTATCCCAGAAAAGCAAGGCGGTATTGCAGCAATCCATGGACGAGGGCGACGTCGAGCTATTTTGAACGATGCCGGCTTCATTTAGCCATCAAGCAAAAGAACGGAAAAACCTGATCATCATGCGCACCAATCTCCCTGTCACCGATACCGAATACCTGCTCGACGACGATGCCGCGCTCGTCTCCATGACCGATCTCGACAGCCGGATCACCTACGCCAATCCGGCGTTCATCGA
>DGFE01000157.1 GCA_002391525.1 Competibacteraceae bacterium UBA3908 | reverse complement strand
AAAAAATCGCGTGCCCGCAGGCGGGAAACCGCAACGCGGTCGAGCCGCCCGCGCCCGCCGGTTCGGCCCGGCCGTTGGCCATGAAGACGGCGCGCCGCACCGAATCGAAGATCGGCGCCCGCCCCGGCGGTTGCAGGGCCAGCCCCACCGAGCACTCCGCCAGCCCGTAGACCGGTGCCATGGCCTCCGGACGAAACCCGTAGCGACCGAAACGGGCGATGAACCGCTCCACCGTCGTCGGACTGACCGGCTCGGCGCCATTGGCGGCCATCCGCCAGGAACTCAGATCCAAGCCCTCGAGTTCGTGGTCCTGAATCCCCCGCCAGCAGAGTTCGTAAGCGAAATTGGGGGCCGCCGACAGCGTGCCGCGATGGCGATGGATCGCCCGCAGCCAGCGAACCGGCCGCGCGAGAAAACTCAGCGGCGACATCACCACCAGCGGGAAAGCGTGATACAGGGTGCCCAGACAGGCGCCGATCAACCCCATGTCGTGATAGAGTGGCAGCCAACTGACGAACACGTCGTCGGAACTGGCGGCCAGATGCCGGCCCATGGCGCGCAAATTGGCCAGCAGATTGGCATGGCTGAGCATCACCCCCTTGGGGTCGCCGGTGCTGCCGGAGGTGTATTGCAGGAAGGCGAGGTCCTGGGCGCGGACCGGAGCGGGAACCCACGCGGCGGGTTCCTGCCGGAGTTCCGCCACCGTGACCACGTGGCGTAAATCCTCGACCTGCGTTCGCAGCAGCCGCGCCACCAGCTTTGCCTCGGGCACGGTGATCAGCGCCACGGTCTGGGCGTTGTTCAGCAGCCGGGCATGGCGACGCAGATGCTCCTCGACTTGCGAGGGTCGAACCGGCGGATAGATCGGAACCGGCACGCCGCCGGCCAGCAGGATGCCGAAGAAGCTGAGGAAATAGTCGCTGCCGGTGGGCAGCATGATGGCCACGGTCTGGAGCGGTTGCAGTCCACGCTCCCGCAGTCCGGTCGCCACCGCGCGCGCGCCTCGTTGCAGGTCGGCGTAGGTGCAGGTGGTGTCGATCCGTTCGTCGTTGCCGTAAATCTGGATCGCCACCCGTTCGGGATGGGTCTGGACGTGCCAGTCCAGCACCTCGATCAATGTGGTCGCGCGGTCGGGGGTCCCGGCTTTGGCCGACGCCAGCGCCGGCGGCAGCCAGTCCGGTGGGGACGCCGATTCCGCTGGCGGGCAGGGTTGGCCGCTGGCTTGCCGGATCAGGTTGAGCAGATCGCGCGGCGTTTCGGCCAGCAGCATTTGCTCGCTCAGCGTTACTCCGAAGGCGTGTTCGATCCGCCGCAGCAGTTCGGTGCGGGCCAGGCTGTCCAACGCCAGGTCCCGCTCCAGGTGGCTGTCCGGAGCGAGCGCCGCCGCCCGGTCGGACTGGTGGATTTCGAGCAGCAGCGCTCGCAGCAAGGCCAGCAGCCGGGTCGCGGTGTCCGCGACGGTATCGGGTGTCGAAGGCGCCGCGGCGGCGGGCGTCGGCAATCCAGCATGATCGGGAAGCATGGTGGTCGTCCGGTAAGTGTCGTGGTTACGCTGGCAATCGGGATTGGGCTGTCGGCGTCGTGGTTTGTCATTCTAAAATAGGCGCGATGAAGCGCGCTGACAGCGGCGGAAGTCTCTTTTGCTCCATGCCGCCGACTGACCATGAGGACCTGCCCATGCCCTGCAAACCGTTCCGCTTCTGGTTGATTCCGCTGCTGCTGGGGCCGGCGTGCGCCTTGGCGCTGGAAATCGGCGAAATCCAGGTCAGCTCCGCCCTGAACCAGTTGTTCGACGCCAGGATTCCGCTGCCGAAGCTCACCCCGGATGAACTGGCCAGGGTTTCCGTCAGGCTGGCGCCGCCGCCGATGTTCAAGGAATTCGGTCTCGACCGGGCGCCGGCCCTGGCCCATCTGGTGTTTTCAATCGAGTACAACGCGGAAGATCAAGTTTACGTCAGAATTGTTTCAACTCGGCCAATCCGCGAGCCGTCGCTGGCGCTGCTGTTGGAATTCGGCTGGCCGCGCGGCAAGACGTTTCGCGAATTCACCGTGTTTCTCGATCCCGTGCAACGGCTGGCCGGGCGACCCGGCGACCGGACGAAAACGGTGTTGGACGCGCCCGCCGCCGCCGCTGCGGTTGGCCCGGAGCCCCCGCCGCCCGCGCTGACGACGGAGCCGGCGTCGCCGGAGCCGGAGCCGACGGTTGTGGCCACGGTTCCCGAAATCGCCGAACCCCCCGCTGCAACGCCGCCGTTGCCGGTGGAGACTCCGCCGCCGCCCGCCAGGCTTTATAAGCCGGGCGACAGCTATGGCCCCGTCGCGACCAGGGAACGGCTGTGGGATATCGCCGCCAAGGTTCGACCCGATCCCGGCATCACCCGCGAGCAGATGATGCAGGCCCTGTTTCGAGCCAATCCCCAGGCGTTCGCCAGGACGGGAATCGACGGCTTGAAAGCCGGCTCCACCTTGCGGGTTCCGACGTTGCGGGAAATCGCCGAGTTCACGGATTCCACGGCCGCCAGGCGACTGGCGGAGGCGGAAACAGCGCCATCACCGGCGCAAACGGTCGTTGGCGGCGCGGAGGCATTCCCGCTGGAGCCGCCGGCGGCGTTCGAGCCGACGGTCGTGGCGGCGATGCCCCATGCGCCCATGGCGCCATCGATCAAGCCCGCACCGGAACCCGTCGCGGCGGCGGGTAGGGTAGCCCCGCCGATTTTGGAGCCGGTCGCGGCGACTCCGCTGCTGTTTTTGGCCGTTTCTGAAGTGATGGCGTCGGTTGTCCAGATTCCAGCCTTCGCGATTCCAGCGCAAATCGCCCCGGCCTCGATCATCGCCCCTGCCCCGACGCCGGAGCCGGCCCCGATAGCCCCGGCAAGCGCCGCGGTCCCGCCGGACATCGCCGCCGGGCAAGGGATGGAGTCGCCGGATGCAAGCAGCCGGACCATCGCCACCGATGCAGCCGCTCCGGCGGCGCCCGTGGAGACGGCGGTAGCGACGATGCTACCGATGGACGCCACCGAGTTGCTCGCCGTGGTCGAAAGCCGTATTCCACCGACCGTACTCGACTGGACGACGCTGTCTCCGGTGAACGAAGCGTCCGTTACCCCGCCGCCGGTGGCGGAATCCGAGAGCGCTATCCAGCCGGACCCGGCGTCGGCAGCGGCAAATGGCGGGGAATCGGAGCCGCCGTCCGCCGCGGTCGCCGGGTCGCCCGCCGTCGCGTCGCCGTCCGCCGAAGCCGCCGAGTCGCCCGCCGTCGTGGCCGGCGAGCCATCGGCCCCCGATCCCGCGAAGCCAACCGGGCCGGTTTACCAGGGCGGCGATCAATACGGCCCCGTCGCCCCCAACGAGCGGCTGTGGGACATCGCCGCCAAGGTCCGCCCCGATCCGGGCATCGGCAAGGACCTGATGATGAGGGCGCTGTTCAAGGCCAATCCACAGGCCTTTTCCAGGCCCGGCATGGACAGCTTGAAGATCGGCGCGACGCTGCGAATCCCGTCCTTGCAGGAAATCGCGGATTACACCGGCTCCGAGGTTGCGAAGCGATTGCTGGAACGGCAACCGGCCGCCGAAACCAAGGCGGCGGAATCAACAGCGGGTGATCCGTCATCCACCCTGCCAGCAACCATCGAACCGACCGAGGCCAATCCTCCTTCCCAAACGCAGGCCGTGTCGGACGGTATGTCGGAGCCGGCTGCCGCGGTTCCCACGCCGGACTCGGGTGAAACGGCAGCCGGTTTATCCCCTGTGACGCCGGTCGCCAATTCCGCGCCGGCAGCCGAACCCAATCCCGCGCCCGCCCCGGAACCCGTCGTCGAGGCCGGATTCGCGCCGATGACCGAATCGGGCTCCATGCCCGAACAGGTTCCAGCGACCGCTGAAACACCACCGGCGGATGGAACATCGTCCACCCGTTGACGGTGCGAAAAACCCTCTCCGTCCGGAGAGGGTTCCATGACTGCTATCGGCCTGCGCGCTCAGCGCCAATAGAAATTCAAGCGGGACTGACGGGAACCCTGGATGCGCACCGTTTGCCGTTGGGTTTGCTCGGACGCGCCGACTTCCACGGTGTAGGCCCCCGGGGGCAATTGAGCGAAGAACCAGGGACCTTCCGAACCCGCGTTCAGCACCGCTTCGCCGCGCGAATTCAGGATGCGAACCCGGACATCCGCCAGATAGTTGCCGCTGCCGTGCTGCGCGAACAGGAGTCGCAGGTTGAACTGACTGGACAGCGCATCGAGTTCGGCGCGTTCGCCTTCGCCGATTCCGCCCGAGACGTAACGGATACCCCGATCTTCCTGAATCCGCGGCGATCCGCTCGGCGGGAACCCGGAACCGGTCGCATCGTCAGCGGATGGCGGGGAGTCCTGGGATGGCGCGTTCGGGATTGGCCCCGGAC
Source organism: Competibacteraceae bacterium UBA3908 (assembly GCA_002391525.1). Taxonomy (GTDB): domain Bacteria; phylum Pseudomonadota; class Gammaproteobacteria; order Competibacterales; family Competibacteraceae; genus Competibacter_A. The sequence goes on along the minus strand of DGFE01000157.1, from coordinate 8,305 downwards.
CCGCGTAGGGATTGGTCCGTGACGGAGGCGCGGGCATCTCCACCGAACCGGCGGGTTGGCTGTAAAGCTGCGCGTCCTGGCCCGACGAGGGTCTCCGAGAGGGATCCGGCGCCACCGGCGCCGGATTCCGGGCCGCGGGGTCGAGCGGTGGTGGTTCCCGATATTCGGTTGGCGGTGGGCCATACGCCGGGGGAGCGCCAGAGGGTTGCTGAGCGCTGGCCGGTAACACGGCGCCACCGGTCAGAATCGTGGCCAACGTGATCGAACTCATCGTGCGTAGCGTTGCCATTGTCAAGATCTCCTTCATGACGTGATACTGCGCCGGAGCCGCTGGTTCCGGCGCTGTGGACTTTAGCGCATTAGGCACGATGGATACCGTTTGATTCCCGAGTCGCTCAACCGCCTTGAGCCAAGGGGGAGTACTGCTCGCGCATCGCCTTCTTGTTGAGCTTGCCGACGCTGGTTTTCGGGATGGACTCGACGAACAGCACCCGGTCGGGAATGCCCCACTTGGAAAGGAGCCCCTTGTCGACGAAATCCTGGAGCCAACCACGGATAGCCGCCTCGTCGACATCCCGGTCCGGCCTTGACACCACCAGCGCCAACGGCCGTTCGCCCCATTTCGGGTCGGGGATACCGACCACCGCTGTTTCCGCCACCGCCGGATGTTTGAGGATCAGGTCTTCCAGTTCCAGCGATGAGATCCACTCGCCGCCGGTCTTGATCACATCCTTCAGCCGGTCGGTGATCTTGAGATAGCCTTCCTGGTCGATGACCCCGATGTCGCCGGTATGCAGGTAGCCGCCGCGCCAGAGCTGTTCGGAATTCCGGGGATCCTTGAGATAACCCTGGGTCAGCCACGGCGCGCGAACCACGACTTCGCCCGGTGTCTTGCCGTCGTGCGGCAGATCGTTCATCGCCTCGTCCACCACCCGCAGCTCGACCAGCGGGATCGGGAGCCCCGTCTTGCAGCGGATGTCCAGCTGCCGCTCTTCGTCCCAGTCGAGCATGTGCGGCTTCAGTTGCGCCAGGGTCAGGATCGGACAGGTTTCCGACATGCCATAAGCGGCGAACACGTCCACGCCCCGGTCGCGCGCCTGCCTGGCCAGGGCTTGCGGCAACGCCGCGCCGCCGATGGTTACCTTCCAGCGCGACAGATCGGTTTCATCGACTCGCGGACTGGCCAGCAGCATTTGCAGGATGGTCGGCACGCAGTGGGAGAAGGTGACGTTTTCCCGTTCGATCAGCGTGAGCAGGTGTTCCGGCACGTAGCGACCCGGATAGACCTGCTTGACGCCCAGTACGGTCGCCACGTAGGGGACGCCCCAGGCGTGGACATGGAACATCGGAGTAATCGGCAGATACACGTCGTCGCGGTTGAAGCGGCCCTGGCCGGTGCCGGCCAGCGCGGACAGCACGCCGAAGGTGTGCAGCACCAGTTGCCGGTGGCTGAAGTAAACGCCCTTGGGCAGGCCGGTGGTGCCGGTGGTGTAGAAGGTGGTGGCGCGGGTGTCCTCGGCGAAATCCGGGAATCGGTAATCGGGATCGCCGGCTGCCAACAGCGCTTCGTATTCGGCGCCGATGTCCAGGGTGGTGGCCGGCGTCTGGCCGGTGTCGTTCAGCAGGACCAGTTTTTTGACCGGCTCGATGCGGTCGCGGATGGCTTCCAGGATCGGCAGAAACTCGGTGTTGACCAGAATCACGTCGTCCTCGGCGTGATTGATGGTGTAGAGGATCTGCTCCGGTGACAGCCGGATGTTCACGGTGTGCAGTACCGCGCCCATCATCGGCACGGCGAAGAAGCATTCCAGATAGCGGTGGCTGTCCCAGTCCATCACCGCCACGGTGTCGCCGCGCCTGACGCCCAGTCCCGCCAGGCCACTGGCCAGGCGGCTGACCCGTTCGCCCAGGTCATGGTAAGTCTGGCGCTTGAAATCGCCATAGACGATTTCCTGGTCGGGAAACTGCCGAACCGGATTGGCGAGCAGGTTTTTGATCAGCAGCGGGTAGTAGTAGGCGGACGGGGTGCGGTCGATGAGTTTTTCGGACATGGTTACTTGCCTCGCGGGGTCGCTTCAATCCATTTCCAAAGTATCGGGATCGACACCCAGCGCCCGCAGACGCTCGGCCAGTCGCTCGGCGCGTTGGCGTTCGGCTTCGGCGCGTTGGCGTTCGGCTTCGGCGCGTTGGCGTTCGGCTTCGGCGCGTTGCTCCAGTTCCAGGAAAGTCTCGAACCGCCGTCCGTCCGGCCGGTACAGCACCAGGTCGAGACCTTCCAGGCTGAAGCGTATCCCGAGGCGCGGGCTGACCCAGCCTGCCATCTCCGGCACGTCTTCCAAATGTTCTCCCCGTCGTATCCAACCATCGAGGCTGCCCCGATCCGGGTCGTAAACGTAGTATTCCTCCACGCCGTACTGTTCGTAGAAACGGAACTTGCGAGTCATTTCGGCCACGGTATTGCCGGGCGAGAGCACCTCGAACACCACCTGCGGCGCCAACCCGTCTTCCCGCCATTGCAGATAGGCCCCCCGGTCGCCGGGCGGGCGGCCGAACACCACCATGATATCGGGCGCGGCCCGAATCTTGTTGTTGCCTTCCACCGGATACCAGAGCAGATCGCCGGCCACGAATACATCGGGGCGGTCGGCGAACAACGCGGCGATGCCGCCCTGAATGGTCACGATGTAGGTGAATTGCCGGGTGTTGTCGGCCATGGGCTTGCCGTCGCTCTCGGGATAAATGATCTCGGACCGTGGAATCGGATTGGGCAGCGGGGCCGTACCGGGCGGCGTCCGCGCCGGCAGGGTCGGTGGGTGGTGGGTTGCGGTGGCGGTCATGACGGTTCTCCGAATTTCGGCCTTTACCCGATCAACTATAGCGTTCAATGGTTCAGCCCGCGTGCCGGGCGATGTAATCCTTGATCTTGCCCACATCCGCGTCCATCACCTCGAATCGCTGCGGCAGAGCTTCGATGTTTTCGTAACCGGTCGGCCGTTCCGGCGGGCGGCCCAGCGCCTCGACGATGGAATCCTCGAACTTGGCCGGCAGGGCGGTTTCCAGACACAGCAGCGGCACGCCGTCCTCGCGATGCTCCAGCCCGACCTTGACGCCATCGGCGGTGTGGGTATCGATGATGATTCCGGACTCTCGATAAACCCGGCGGATGGTTTCCATGCGGTTTTGGTGCGTGCTGGAACCGGACACGAAGCCGGATTCCCGGACAGTGTGGAAATACGGGGTCCCGGACAGATCGAAATAACCCCGCGTGTCGATTTGCCGCCACAAGTCGCGGATCACCGCCGGCTCACGCCCGACCGCGTCGAAGATGAAACGCTCGAAGTTGGACGCCTTGGAAATGTCCATCGAGGGGCTGCTGGTGTGCGCCACCTGGTCGGTCTTGCGCACCCGGTAGACGCCGGTGCGGAAGAACTCGTCGAGCACGTCGTTTTCGTTGGTCGCGAGAATGAGCCGGCGGATGGGCAGACCCATGCGTTTGGCGATGTAGCCGGCGCAGATGTTGCCGAAATTGCCGGACGGCACCGTGAACGAGACTGGCTGGTCGTCGCGCGTGGTGACCGCCAGCCAGCCCTTGAAGTAGTAGACGATCTGCGCCGCGACCCGCGTCCAGTTGATCGAGTTGACCGTGCCGATGGCGTAACGAGCCTTGAATTCGATGTCGTTGCTGACCGCCTTGACGATGTCCTGACAGTCGTCGAATACGCCGCGCACGGCGATGTTGAAAATGTTGGGGTCTGGTAGCGAGAACATTTGCGCGGTCTGGAACCGGCTCATTTTCTGGTGCGGCGAGAGCATGAACACCCGGATGCCGCGCTTGCCGCGCATGGCGTATTCGGCGCTGGAGCCGGTGTCGCCGGAAGTCGCGCCCAGGATATTCAGATGGCCGTCGGTCTTGAGCAGGACGTATTCAAACAGGTTGCCGAGCAGTTGCAGGGCGATGTCCTTGAACGCCAGGGTCGGGCCGTTCGACAGACCCAGCAGCCAGACGTTATCGGCCAGCGGCGTGACCGGGGTGATGGCTTCGGTACGAAAGATTTCGGCGGTGTAGGTCTTGTCGATCAACGCATGCAGGGCGTCCGCCGGCAGATCGCCGGCGAATTTGCTGAGGATGGCGAACGCCAGTTGCGGGTAGGAGAGACCGCGCCAGCCGGCCAGTTCGCCGGGCGCCAGCGTCGGGTAGGACTCCGGGAGGGTCAGGCCACCGTCGGGAGCCAAGCCACCCAGCAGAATATCCGAAAAGGTCGCGGGGGCCATGCCGCCCCGGGTGCTGACGTAGCGCATGAAAAAATCCTCGGGAGTCGCGAAGGATCGGGGAAGATTGCGGGAACGGCCGTCATTGTATCCAGCCACGCCGCCAAAGACGCCGGCTCGGCCAAGGGAGCTTTTATAGAGTCAGTAGCGCGTCGTCGGATTGCACGGGAAGCAGTCGTTGCGTAATTTCCCCGGCCCAGGGATTGATTTCGCCGTAGACCTTGATCAGTCGGCCTTTCGAGGCGCGAAACAGCAGCCTGGCGCGGGCGTTGTCCACGGAGTTGTCGTACACATAGGTCCGGTCGACCAGCCAGGCCACGACGGAACAGTACGCCAGCGATTTGGTGTAGCGGCCGATAATCTTGGGGATGGGGACATCGTGTCCGCCTTCCATCACGCGCATGGCGACCCGTTTGGCGTTGATGGAGGGATCATCGGTTCCGACGAAAAACAGTCGGATGAAGAATCCGGTATCCCGCGCCCGACGGATGAAGTCCAGCTTGTCCGGCGCGGACAGGACGGTCTCGAAGGCAAGACTGCGGCCATCCTTAAGGCAATGCTCGCGAATCTCGGCGGCCCGTTGCGCCGCCTTGATCACCGCGTCCGGGGCGTTCCAGTCGCCGAATTCATCACGGGCGATGAAGTCGGGATTGACGTAAACGCACCCATCCATCCACTCGTGCATCAGCAGTTGTTGCGTGATCGAGGTCTTGCCGGAACCGTTGGGTCCGGCGACCACGATCAGTCGGGGCTTTTCCCCTTCGGTCATGCCTGTGGCCGGAGGGGTGGACTGATCGCCATGATCTCGGCCCGCAAGCGGATCATCAGTTGTTCGCGCGCCGCCTGGGCGTGCTTGCGCGCTTCCGCGGCGACCGCTTCCATCAGGGCGTCGAGTTGTTCGTCGGAGGGTTCGTGGATGATGTCGTTCAAGTTGAATCGAGCGTGCTGAATCATGAGCAAATCCTCCGAGATCGCGAAAAGGTCTAAACAGGCGAATAAAGCGAACAAAAATAATTTTACATGGTATTGGGGTCGATACCCAAGGCGCGCAATCGCTCGGCCATCCGTTCGGCGCGCTGGCGTTCGATTTCGGCGCGTTGATGCGCTTCGTCCGCCCGTTGCCGTTCGGCTTCGGCCCTTCGATATTGCTCTTCCGCCCGTTGCCGTTCGGCTTCGGCGCGTTCGCGCTCGGCTTTGGCGCGCTGCTCCAGTTCGAGAAAGGTCTCGAACCGCAGCCCGTCCGGCCGGTATAAAACGAGGTCGAGACCTTCGAGCGCGAACCGTATCCCCAGGCGCGGGCTGATCCAGCCTTCCATGTTGGGCACGTCCTCCAACCGGCCATCCCGCCGTATCCAACCATCCAGCGTGCCGCGATCCGGGTCGTAGAGATAGTATTCTTCCACGCCATATTGTTGGTAGAAGCGGAATTTGCGAGTCATTTCGGCGGCGGTATTACCGGGTGACATGACTTCAAACACCACCTGCGGGGGCAGATTGTCCTCCCGCCATTGCAGGTAGGAGCCCCGGTCGCCGGGCGGGCGGCCGAACACCACCATCGTGTCGGGCGCGGCCCGAATCTTGTTGTCGCCTTCGACCGGATACCAGAGCAAATCACCCGCGACAAAGACGTCGGGGCGGTCGGCGAACAGCGCGGCGATGCCGCCTTGGATCGTGACGATGTAGCGGAACTGCCGGGTGTTGTCGGCCATGGGCTTGCCGTCGCTGTCGGGATAGACGACCTCGGTGGGTGGAGTACAGTTGATCGTCGCGCCGGTTTGGATCGGCGCAGCGATGGGCGGGGTAGTGGCGGTGGCGGGCATGTCGATTCTCCCGGTATTTCGACCTTGACCTGAGTAGAGGATAACACTTCCCGGCGCTTGGCCGGGGGTGGGGGAGACGGTGGGAAAAGACATCGGCGCGTTGCGCGCCGTCGGTTCAGGATTGCCGCCGCTTCTCGGATGGCTTGGTCGCCGCGCCGCTTTGCCACGGTCGGCGATTTTTCCCGTCGGTCAGGCTTGCGGCTGGAATGGAGGGTTGATCGCCATGATGTCCGCGCGCAGGCGGATCATGAGTTGTTCGCGCGCCGCCTGGGCGTGCTTGCGTACTTCGATGGCAACGGCTTCCATCAGGGCGTCGAGTTGTTCGTCGGAGGGTTCGTGGGTGATGTCGTTCAGGTCGAAGGTTTGTGGTTTCATTGTCTTCTCCAACGTTGGCCAGTGTGGTGGATCACTGCTCGCGTCCAACTGTAACAATATATCTTATTTTAACTCAAGCCGTTGCCGGAAGGTTGGAAGTTCCAGTCGATTTCCTTCAATCGTTTCGGGGGGAATTCATAATTTCGAGCGACCCGTGCCGGCATCGACATTTCATGGCAGCAGTCGCCCGGATGTGTCGGCTCGGGTGGGAGAGTTGTCAAAAAAAGCCGCGCTCACGGATACATAAATTTGGAGGAAGCCCGCTGTGTTAACGGAAGCACTCACTATTGTTTCCATCGATTGGATCAAGCCGCTCGCAAAAAAGCTCAAGGGAATCCGGGATGCGAGAATCCAGGAAATCAACAGTATCTCCGACACGTTCGGCGACCCAAAGCCACTGGCGCGCTATTACGTCGAACCCAAATGCCAGCATTACAACCCGGCCGATCACCACGAAGACGAAGAGCCGATCTCGTTCGTGAAAACACCGGTGTTCACGACGATCAACGATTTCCTCAACAGGGAAGTGACCATGCGGGATGGCCGTACCCAAATGTTTATCCTGGCCGACGCCGGCATGGGCAAAACTTCCCTCTTGGTGATGCTCAAGCTGACTCATCTCTTGAGGTTTTGGCCGTCGGATTACGATTGCCTGCTGTTGAAACTCGGCCCCGATACCCTGGATATGGTCCGCAAGCATCCGAACAAAGCGAATACCGTGCTGCTGCTCGATGCCTTGGACGAAGACCCGACCGCTTGGGGTCGTATCGAACAGCGGCTTATTGAGTTGCTGCAAGAAACCGCCAACTTCCGGCGCGTTCTCATTTCGTGCCGCACCCAGTTTTTTCCCGAAACGGGGACCGATCCGTTTGGAAGTCCGGGTCGAGTGACCGTGGGCGGCTTCATCTGCCCGATGATCTTTCTTTCGCTCTTCGATGATCATCAGGTGCGCGAATATCTGTGCAAGCGTTTCCCCGACCCGTGGCATTACGGGTTGACGGGGCGCAGGCACAAGTCGTGGCTTCGCGCCGAGCAACTCCTCAAGTCCATGCGCTCCCTGCGCTTTCGGCCGTTGCTGCTGGCGTACATCAAGGACCTGCTGGACGCTAACCGGCCGCAGTGGGACGAGTACGCCATCTATGGCGCGCTGATGGAAACGTGGTTGCTGCGGGAGGTGAACAAGCTGTCAAAACAAGGGATTCAGCCGTTGCCGACCAAGGAAGATCTCTGGACAGGCTGTACCGCGGTTGCGGTTTACTTGCAATCGCTTGGTAAGCGCGTGCTATCCCAGGCTGAATTGCGGGATCTGGTGGCTGGGTTGCCGGCTATCGCTCATATCGAGCAACTCGATTTCGGTGGTCGTTCGCTGATGAACCGTACCTCGAATCGCGAATATCGATTTTCTCATTACAGCACCCAGGAATTTCTGGTGATTCATGCTATCGTTGAGAAGCGATTGGAAGCCGTGAGGAGAATTTGTCCGGCGACCACCCGAGAATTGAAGCTTCGAGCCACGGCGCAGATGTTGGATTTCGCGCGTTGCCGTGTCGGTGGGATTGATACGCTGCTGCAATTTCTGAAGCTGCTGGATTGGAGCGACATCAAGCCCAGCCAGTTCGCCGAATGGTTCCGCTTCCAGGAACGTCTGCGGGATGGCGGGATGGGTCCGGAGATGGTGGTGATACCCGCCGGTGAATTCCTCATGGGTTCACCGGAAGACGAGTCGGAGCGCCAAGCCAGCGAAGGACCGCAACACCTAGTGACTTTCTCGCAACCCTTTGCGATGGGTCGCTATAGCTTTCCGTTTTTATTTCGATATGTACTGTCTCTTATACACATCT
>DGFE01000156.1 GCA_002391525.1 Competibacteraceae bacterium UBA3908 | reverse complement strand
AGATGTGTATAAGAGACAGCCGCTGATCTGGCTGCTCGACCTCTCGACCCGCGCCGTACTGTGGGTGTTCGGCCTGAGCTCGACCCCTCGCCAGCGCATCACCGACGAGGAGATCAAGGCTCTGATCGCCGAAGCCGCGGCGGTGGGAGTGGTGGAACCCGCCGAGCAGGCCATGATCGCCGGCGTCATGCGCCTGGCCGACCGGCCGGTCGGAGCGGTCATGACCCCGCGCCCCGAAATCGTCTGGCTCAATCTGGACGACCCACCGGCTTTGCTGCTGCGGACGATTCAAGGTGGTCGCTATTCCCGCTTCCCGGCCGGACGCGGCGCCATCGACGAGGTGCAGGGCGTGGTGCGGGCCAAGGATCTGCTCGATTGTTACCTCGCCGGCCGGGAACCGGATTTCGACGCCCTGCTGCGGGAGGTTCCGGTGGTCCACGAAAGCACCCGCACCTTGCAGGCGCTGGATTTGCTCAAGCAATCCTCGGCGCGGCTGGCGCTGGTCCGGGACGAGTATGGTGGGTTGGAAGGACTGGTGACGCTGACCGATCTCATGGAAGCCATCGTCGGCGATCTGGAGGAAAGCCAGGCGGTGGAGGAACCGGCGGTGGTGCAAAGAGCCGACGGTTCCTGGCTGATCGACGGTGGCCTGCCGCTGGACGAATTGCGGGAACTGCTGAATCTGCGGGAAATTCCCGCCGTGGATGACTATTACACGCTGGCCGGGCTGGTGCTGGCGCAGTTGGGCGAAGTGCCCGCGACCGGTCAATGGTTCACCTGGAGCGGCTACCGTTTCGAGGTAGTGGACATGGACGGTCGCCGGATCGACAAGGTCCTGGTCAGCCCCGAACCGGCCACGCCGGCGGCGTAGCCGAGCGCGGAAAGCCGCCTACCAGTAATTCTCCACCGCCAGGTTGCCGGGCTTGCCGCGCAGGCTCAGGGTCAGGCCGCGTTCGGTGAGCAGTTGCCGGGTCTCCTGCACCATGTCGGGATTGCCGCAGATCATGACGCGGGAACGCTCCTGGCTGATCGGCAACCCCACGTGCGCCTCCAGTTCGCCGTTGGCCAGCAGGTTGGTGATGCGCTCGTTGAGCGTCGACCGCTCGACCTGCTCGCGGGTGATCACCTGCACGTACTTCAGCTTGCGGGCGTGCTCGGCGAACAGCTCGTTCTCCTTGAACGAGTGGATGAACTCCTCGTAGGCCAGCTCGTGCCGGTAACGCACGCTGTGAACCAGGACGATGTGCTCGTACTGTTCCCAGGTGTCGAATTCCTGCAGGATGGACAGGAATGGCGCCAGCCCCGTGCCGGTGGACAGCAGCCACAAATCCTTGCCGCACTCGAAGCGGTCGGTGGTCAGGTAACCGTAGTTCTTCTTTTCCACCAGCACCGGGTCGCCGATCCTGAGCTGCGACAGCCGCGAGGTGAACGCGCCATCGGGCACGACGATGGAGTAGAACTCCAGAAAGTCGTCGTAAGGCGCCGAACAGATCGAGTAAGCCCGCCAGACCAGCTCACCGTTGTCGCTCTCGACGCCCAACCGCGCGAACTGACCGGCGATGAAGCGATAGGACTGGCTGCGGGTGGTCTTGAAGGAAAACAGATTGGACGCCCAGGTATGGATTTCCGTAATCGTTTCCACGGTATATTTGTCGCTGGCCTTCATCGGGATCGATCCTGTCACGGTTGCAGCGGGTTGACGGTTACAGACGGGGTAATGCCCGAGTATTTCAGTCGGTTTAGATAAGGATTCTAAGGGAGAATTCTCAAATTAAAAGAAATATAAAATTATTTATTTATGCGTAAAAGTGATGATTGATCGCTCCCACCCGCTTTCATCCCCAGTTATGGCAAGATGGCGGGCGACGCCGAACGAGAGAGATCCGACCATGCGCCGCTTTCTGCTGGCTTTCATCGGGATTGGCTTGTTGTTGTATGGCTTGGTGTATCTGCCGCCGATCCGGGACGGCGTCATCGCGCCCTTCACCGATGGCTTGACCGTGGCGGCGGGCGGCTTGATCACCCTGTTCGGCGGGCAGGCTTGGGTACAGGGTAACGTGCTGAGCATTCCCGGTTTCAGCGTGCGCATTCTCGATCTGTGCAACGGCGTGGAAGCCACCCTGTTGTTGTGGACCGCCATGCTGGCTTTTCCCGCGCCGTGGCGCCATCGACTGTGGGGGATCTTGATCGGCGTGTTGGGAGTACAGGCCCTCAATCTGGCGCGCATCGTCAGCCTGGTGTATCTGGGAGTGTGGCGACCGGCCTGGTTCTACTGGGTGCACTGGTACGTCTGGGATGCACTGATCCTGCTGGACGTGCTGTTGATCTTCCTGTTGTGGCTGCGCCGGCTGCCGGTGGACACGATGGCGCATGCCCCGGCCCCTTGATCCCCTGGTTCGCCTGCTATTGGGCGCGGCGCTGTGCCTGCCGCTGTGTCTGGGGCTGTGGTGGTGGTTCGTCCGTAACCCGCTGGCGCAGTTGCTGGGACATACGGTTGGCTTCCTCAGCCCGTGGCTGTGGCCGGAGACCGTGCTGGGGATCGGCCTGGATGGAGACAAGGGGCTGATCGTGAGTCTGCTGCCGCCGCTGACCGACTCGGCCCGGATGTTCATGGCCCTGCCGCTGCCGTTCAACCGCGCGTCCGTCATCCTGCCGTTGTTCTGGGGGCTGACGCTGGCCACGCCGGGACGGGCGCCGCTCCGCCGGTTGCTGCTCGGCACCCTGCTGCTGTTGCCGGTGGTGTTGGCCATGGTTCTGCTGTACGCGCAGTTTCAAATCGCGCTGTATCGAACCCATCTGCCGTCGCTGACGGAAACGCCGCCTCCCGAATACGCCCTGGCCCTGCCGGATTCGCCGCTGCTTTATCACCTGTGGGGGCTGGGCCGGCAACTGGCGTTCCTGGTGCTGCCGGTGGTCGCGCCATTGCTGACCTGGCTGCTGCTGCATCGGCCCTTCCTGCGCACGGTGATTCTCGGCGGACTGCTGCAACGCGGCGCTCGATCCGATTCCGAACCGCCGCCGTCACCGCCGGCGCCTCTGGATCCCGAAAAGTGAGGGCCGGCCTCCTTCGCTCCCTGGCCCTGCTGGGCGTGCTGCTGCTGTTCGGCTGCGATCCCCAGCAGGATCGATACCGGCTTGCGATGCAACAGCTGTTTCATCGCGACTACCGCGCGGGCGCCCTGACCCTGGCTTCACTGGCCGAAACCGGCCACGCGCCGTCCCAATTCCGGCTGGGGATGCTGTATCGCCTGGGTCTGGGCGTGCCACGCAACGCCCGGCTGGCCGCCTACTGGTTCGAAAAAGCCGCCCGGCAGGATCATGTCGGTGGGCAATACTGGCTGGCCGAATCCTACCGGCGGGGCGAGGGCGTGCCCGTCTCGCATGAACTGGCCTTTCAGTGGTTCCACCGCCTGGCCGAACGCGGTTACGCGCCGGCTCGATACCAAATCGCCCTGGCTTACGCGGAAGGCCGCGGCGTCGCCCGCGACGAACCGGCGGCAGTCACCTGGTTGCAACGGGCCGTCGCCGGCGGACACCCCGACGCGGCCCGCCGGCTGGCGCGGGCGTATCGAAACGGCGAACTGGGCCTGCCGCGCGACCCACGACAAGCCGCCGAGTGGGAACGGAAAACCCAGCCGGCAAGGTTCTGAGCACCCGCCGACCTCGAACTGCCCCGGCGCGCATCCATGGCGTGGACACGGCGTCCTATACCGACTTCACGGCGATCATCGCGATTTTTGACCGGCGACCTCGGCGCGGAACTGTACCTGGTGTGGCGGGGCCGGGTGGACATCCGCCTGCCCCCTCGTCGGCTCCAGCCGACCGGTGCTACGCTGCGTCGAGCGGATAGGACGAGCAACCCAACTCCAGCGAAACGGCGCGACCGGCGGCCATGACCATCGCGCCATATTCGTCCTGTCTGGTCGAATCGAAGCGAAATTCCGGAAACGAGACGCTCAGCGCGGCCACGACACTGTTCCAGTGGTCGAAAATGGGTGCCGCGATACAGACGATATGCTCTTCGAATTCCTCGTGATCCAGGCCGTATTTCCGCTGGCGGGTGCGCGCGAGCTCCTCCAGGAACTGCGCCGGGCTGGCGACGCTGTTCTCGCGGAAACGGGTAAAGCGCATGCCGGCGATGACGGCGTCGCGTCGCTCGGGAGTCTCCCACGCCAGCAGCGCCTTGCCCAGCGCGGTGGCGTGGATCGGCGCGCGCTTGCCCACCCTGGAATACATGGCGAGGTTGTACTTCGCGTCGACCTTGTCGATGTAGATCACTTCGTTGTCGACCAGGACGCCGAGATGAACGGCCTCCGAGGTCTGGTCGGACAGAATCCGCATCTGGCGCTTGGCCAGCTCGATCAAGTCCAGGTATTGCAGCGCCCTGGCGCCCAACTCGAACAGCTTCATGGTCAGGCCGTAGCGCTCGCTCTCGGGTTCCTGGTGGACGAAACCCAGTGCTTTCATCGTCTGCAGGAAACGGTAGACGGTCGCCTTGGGCATGGCCAGTCGCAACGAGAGCTCGGATATACCGGTTTCCTTACGCTCGCCCAATGCCGCCAGGAGGCCAAAAACCTTGAGCACGGCGGCTACGGGTTCGGGCTGTTTACTGTAATGGCTGTCATCGTCCATTCACGGTTCCTTAACTTATCTGAATAAATCTGTTACCAAATTGGCGCCGCTTCCGTGGCGATATCGTCCGCACCAAGTGCCTGTCAGCGCGCCAGCCAGCCGCCGTCGACCGCAAGGGTGAAGCCGTTCACATAGTCCGAGGCCGGCGAGGCGAGGAAGACCACCGGGCCGGCCAGGTCTTCCGGCAACCCCCAGCGGTTCGCCGGAATGCGCCCCAGGATTTCCGCGTTGCGTTGTTCGTCCGCGCGTAGCGCCGCCGTGTTATCGGTGGCCATATAGCCGGGCGCGATCGCGTTGACGTTGATCCGTTTCGACGCCCACTCGCAGGCGAGCAGGCGGGTGAGCCCTACGACCCCGCTCTTCGACGCCGTGTAGGACGGCACCCGGATACCCCCCTGAAACGAGAGCATCGACCCAATGTTGATGATCTTGCCCGGCGTATCCTGGGCGATGAACCGGCGCGCGACCGCCTGGGACAGAAAGAACACCGTCTTCAGGTTGAGGTTGATGACGTCATCCCAGTCCTTTTCCGAGAAATTCAGCGCATCCTCGCGGCGGATGATTCCGGCATTATTCACCAGGATATCGATGTGCCCGAACGCCCGGCAGGCTTCATCGACCACGGACGGCAGGGACGCAATATCGGCCAGGTTCGCGCGAATGTCGTGGAACCGGCGCCCCAGGACCGTCACCTTCTCGGCTGTTTCGGTTGGCGCTGAAACGTTCACGCCCGCAATGTCCGCGCCCGCCTGAGCCAGCGCGGCCGCCATGCCCTGGCCCAGCCCGGTATTGCATCCGGTCACGATCGCGACCTTTCCAGACAAATCAAAGCGTGTTTGCATCATGTTCACCTTCGCGCCGCAAGTTAGAAAGTACCGGATTAATAAAGGTCGGCCATCGCGACCCAGTCCATATCGTCGAACGTCTGGTTCTCACCGATCATGCCCCAGATAAAGGTGTAGCTCTGGGAGCCGACTCCCGAGTGAATCGACCAGCTGGGGCTGATGACCGCCTGCTCGTTCCGCACCACCAGGTGGCGGGTCTCGCTGGGCCTCCCGAGGAGATGGAGCACCATCGCGTCCGGTGGCATGTCGAAGTAGAAATACACTTCCATCCGCCGCTCGTGGGTATGACAGGGCATGGTGTTCCAGACGCTGCCCTCCTCCAGCACGGTCATGCCCATGGTCAATTGGCAGGATCGTACCACATCAGGGACGATGAACTTGTAGATCGTGCGGCGATTGCTAGTTTTCGTCTGCCCCAGGGTGGTGGGAGACGCCTCTTCGAGGGTGATCTTGCGGGATGGAAAGGGGCAATGCGCCGGCGCGCTGTTGAGATAGAACCGGGCGGGATGGTCCGCGTCCACGCTGCGGAAGCTCACTTCCCGGGTTCCGGCGCCGACGTACAGAGCTTCGCGCGTTTCCAGCGCGAAGTCCTCGCCATCCACCCGGACCCGGGCGGGTCCGCCGATGTTGATCAGACCCAGTTCGCGCCGGGCCAGGAAATATTCCGCCCCGATCCGTTTGGCAACCTCGCCATCGAACACCACGGCCTGGCGCACCGGCATCACCCCGCCGACGATGATGCGGTCCACGTGACTGTAGGTTAAAGCCATCTGGTCGGGGACAAACAACCCCTCGACCAGCAATTCCCGGCGCAGGCCAGCGGTGTCGAGGGTCCTGAAATGGTCGCTGTGGAGCGATTGTCTGACTTCCATCGCGATTCTCCAGAGGTTGGCGGTTAGAAGCGATCAAAATTTTGAAACGCTGTTTACATTTTTCAGTATACTTTTTTATATTATAAAAAGTCAGTTTCAGTTCGGTGTAATGAGTTCCCAACAGGCCGGCGTTCCGAAATTCCAACGGAGAAACAGAACGGATGGAAGAGCACTTTTACGAGGATGCGCGACATCCATGGATCCAGGTCGAACCTGGAATCCGCCGCAAGATCGTCGGCCATACCCCGAACCTGCTGGCGGCGGTCGTGCTTTTCGACCAGAACGCGGTCGGCACCGCGCACGAGCATGAAGGGCACGAGCAGATCGCCTACGTGCTGGCCGGGTCCTTCGAGGTGGAAGTGGACGGCGAAAAGCGCATCCTGCGGACGGGCGACGCGTTCGTGGTGCCCAGGAACACCCGGCACGGCGTGGTGGCGCTCGAACCGGACAGCCGGTTGCTCGACATCTTTTCCCCGCGGCGGGACGACTTTATCGGATGACCGAGAGGGGTCACTACTTATGTTCGCACTCAATCGTTCCACGCTACCCGATCCACCGAAGCCAGCCGGCGCCCCGCCGAGGGCGGGGGTGCTGCAAATCGGCGACGGCAATTTCCTGCGCGGTTTCGCCGACTGGATGATCGACCTCGCCAACGAAGCCGGCGTGCTGGACGCCGCAGTGACCCTCGTACCGCCACTACCAGCCAACATCATCGACCCGCTCAATGCCCAGGGCGGTCTGTTCACCGTTCTGACGCGCGGCGTGCAGGGGGGAGCGCCCACCACGGCGCGGCGGATCGTGCGCTGCGTGACGCGCGGCGTCGATCCGTACCGGGATCCCGCGACCCTGCTGGCCTGTGCGCGCGATCCGAAAACCCGCTTTGTGATTTCCAACACCACGGAAGCGGGCATCGTCTATCGCGAGCAGCCCTGTTCGGCCGGGGAATGGCCGCGCAGCTTCCCCGCCCAGGTCGCGGCGCTGCTGCTCGCCCGCTTCGAGGCGCTGGGCGGCCAGCCGGACACCGGACTGGTCTTCCTGCCCTGCGAGCTGATCGAAGCGAACGGCACCACCCTGCGCGAGATCGTGTTGCGGCACGCGCGCGACTGGACGCTGCCCCAGGACTTCAGCGACTGGGTCACGCGGCACAATCACTTCCTCAACACTCTGGTCGACCGGATCGTGCCGGGCTATCCGGCGACCGAGGCCGACCGCCTGTTCGCCGAGTTCGGTTATACCGATACCCTGCTGGTCGCCGCCGAACCCTTTCATCTGTGGGTGATCGAGGGGCCGGAGCGCCTCGCCAACGAGTTTCCGCTCCACAAGGCCGGCCTCAATGTGGTGTGGACCGACGATCTGCAACCCTACCGCACGCGCAAAGTGCGCATCCTCAACGGCGCACACACCGCCAGCGTCCTGGCGGCGTTTTGCGGCGGGCTCGACACGGTCGGCGAGATGATGGAGGACCCCGTGGTATCGCGATTCCTCCAGCGGGTGGTGTTCGATGAGATCGTGCCTTTCGTGCCCCTGCCCGAAGCCGAACGGCGCGGTTATGCCGAAAGCGTGCTGGAGCGTTTCGCCAACCCCTATATCCGCCACGAACTGCTCTCGATCGCGCTCAACTCGGTGTCGAAGTGGACGGTTCGGGTATTGCCTTCGCTGCTGGACTATATTCAAGCGCATGGCCGGGCGCCGGCCGGACTGGCGTTTTCGCTGGCCGCGCTGCTGCGGTTCTACCGCGGCCGGTTCGATGCGGCGGGCGAGTTCGTCGGCCAGCGGGAAGCGGGAAGCTACCCGATCCGCGACAACCGCGACGTGCTGGATATCTTCGACACCGCCTGGCGCGATTCCGCCCACGCTCGCCCGGCCGACGCGGTCCCGGCGCTACTCGCCGACGCGCGCCTCTGGGGCATGGATCTCCAGACGGTGCCGGAACTCGCGCCGCGGGTCGCGCGCGCGCTCGACCGGATCGAGACGATCGGCATGCGACCGGCGCTGACCGAACTGCTCGCCGGCTGAGCCGCGGTACCCACCCTCGGGAGGCCCGAATGACATCACGCCGCCGAATCGCGCTGTTTGGCGAATGCATGATCGAGCTGCGCGGCCAGGTTTTCGGCGCGATGCAGCAGGGCTTTGGCGGCGACACCCTGAACACCGCCACCTATCTGGTCCGGCTGTGCCGCGACCAGGACATCCGGGTGTCCTACGCCACCGCGCTGGGCATCGATGTGTTCAGCGACCACATGATCGCAGCCTGGCAGGCGGAGGGCATCGACACCTCGCTGGTCCGCCTGCTCAGCAACCACCTGCCCGGCCTGTACGCCATCCAGGTCGATCCCTCCGGCGAGCGCCACTTCTTTTACTGGCGCGACACCAGCACCGCCCGCGACTATTTCGATGCCCCGAGCACGCCCCTGGAGGAGGCCATCGACGATCTGTCGGCGCTCTACCTCAGCGGCATCAGCCTGGCGATCCTGCCGGCCGAAGGCCGGGAGCGGCTGCTGGCCACGATGGCGCGGGTGCGGGCCAGGGGGGGCATGGTGGCGTTCGACAACAATTTCCGCCCCCGGCTTTGGCCGAACGTTGTCGATGCCCGGGCGATCTACGACCGCGCCTATGCCCTGAGCGACCTGGTCCTGATCACGCTGGACGACGAGATGGCGCTGCGCGGCGAAACGTCCCCCGACCGGGTGCTGGCCAGCGTGCTTGCGCTTGATGCCTCGGAAGTCGTGGTCAAGCGCGGCGTCCAGCCCACTCTCGTCAGGAGCGCCGGGACGCCCGCCGTGGCCGTCCCGGTCGAAGATGTCCCCCGCGTCGTCGATACAACGGCGGCGGGAGATTCCTTTGCCGGCGCCTATCTGGCCATGCGGCTGACCGGGATACCCCCCGCGACCGCAGCCCGCGCCGCCAACCGCATGGCGGGGGTGGTCATCCAGCATCCCGGCGCCATTATTCCGATCGAGGC
Organism: Competibacteraceae bacterium UBA3908; assembly: GCA_002391525.1. Lineage (GTDB taxonomy): Bacteria > Pseudomonadota > Gammaproteobacteria > Competibacterales > Competibacteraceae > Competibacter_A. The sequence continues at coordinate 2,949 of DGFE01000156.1, read as the reverse complement.
CATGCCCACGCCGTCCGCGCTGCTGGCCAACGAAGCCATGACCGCTGTTTGAATCCGCGTTGCAGCCGATCCACACGAGGAGGATGAGCAATGAAAATGTCTTTTCGCTGGTACGGTGACTCCGACCCAGTATCGCTGGAGTACATCCGCCAGATTCCCGGAGTAGAGAATATCGTTTCGGCGGTTTACGACGTACCGGTGGGCGAAGTCTGGCCCGTCGAGAATATCCAGAAACTCAAGGCCAAGATCGAGTCCCACGGTCTGAAGTTCGAGGTCGTCGAAAGCGTGCCGGTGCACGAGGACATCAAGCTGGGCAAGCCCACCCGCGACCGGTTGATCGCCAATTACTGCCAGACGCTGCGCAACCTGGCCCCCTGCGGCATCAAGGTGGTCTGCTACAACTTCATGCCGGTGTTCGACTGGACCCGCACCACACTGGAAATGGAGTTGCCGGACGGCTCGAAGACGCTGGGCTTCGACGTGGCGACCGTCAACCAGATCGATCCCTCCGAGGGCATCCAGTTGCCCGGCTGGGACGCCAGCTACAAGCCCGAGGAACTCAAGGCGCTGCTGGCCGAATACGCCCGGATCGACGAGGAAAAGCTCTGGTCGCACCTCGAATATTTCCTGCACCGGGTGATTCCGGTCGCGAAAGAGGTCGGCATCAAGATGGCGATGCATCCGGACGATCCGCCCCGTCCCATCTTCGGCCTGCCGCGCATCGTCAAGAACCGGGAAGACCTGGCCCGACTGCTGGCCATCGAGGACACCCCGGAAAACGGGCTGACCCTGTGCTCCGGCTCGCTGGGCGCGAGCTGTCAGAACGACATCGCCGCGATGGTGCGCGAGTTCGCCGGCCGGGGCCGCATTCATTTCGCCCACCTGCGCAACGTCAAGAACGACCCGTCTGGCGATTTTTACGAAACCGGCCACCGTTCCGCGGACGGTTCGCTTGACATGGCTGAAATCGTCCGTGCCTATTACGAAGCCGGTTTCGATGGCTACGTCCGCCCGGACCACGGCCGGATGATCTGGGGCGAAACCGGCAAACCCGGCTACGGTCTCTACGACCGCGCGCTCGGCGCGGTGTACCTGAATGGCCTGTGGGAAGGCATCGCCAAGGTCGAAGGTCATCCCCATTAGTACCGGCCTCTGGCCGGTTCGAGCCGGCTCTACCGTGACAACAATCAACAAGCCGGGGAATAGCGATGAAACTGCCTTTCAAGATTGACCTGAACGACAAGGTGGCCGTGGTGACCGGCGGCGGCGGCGTGCTGTGCGCTGAATTCGCCGCGGCGCTGGCCGCGAATGGCGCCAGGATCGCGGTGCTGGACCTCAACGCCGAAGCGGCGGAAAAAGTTGCCGCCAAACTCCGGGAAGAGGGCGCCACCGCCATCGGCGTCGGCGCCAACGTGCTCGAACGCCCGTCGCTGGAAGCCGCCGCCGAACGGGTGGCGAAGGAGCTGGGGCCCTGCGATCTGCTGCTCAACGGTGCCGGGGGCAACCATCCCAAGGGCACCACCACCAGGGACTGGTTCGAGCCGGCCGATCTGGTCGACCCGTCGTTGACGACCTTCTTCGATCTCGATCCCAAGGGGATCGAATTCGTCTTCAACCTGAATTTCCTGGGCACGCTGTTGCCCACCCAGGTCTTCGTCCAGCAGATGATCGGCCGCGCCGGCTGCTCGATCATCAACGTCTCGTCGATGAATGCCTTTCGCCCGCTGACCCGGATTCCGGCCTACAGCGGCGCCAAGGCGGCGGTCAGCAACTTCACCCAGTGGCTGGCCGTGCATTTCTCGAAAGTGGGCATCCGGGTCAACGCCATCGCGCCCGGCTTTTTCCTGTCCGAACAAAATCGCAAGCTGCTCATCGACGAGGCGACGGGCGAGTTCACGCCGCGCGCCCAAAAAATCATCGACCACACCCCGATGGGCCGTTTCGGGGAATCCCGCGAACTCGTTGGCACCCTGCTGTGGCTGGCCAGCGAGGAGGCTTCGGGCTTCGTCAACGGCGTGGTCGTCCCGGTCGACGGCGGGTTCTCCGCCTATTCGGGCGTTTGATCCATCGAGAAGACTTTTGCCAAACCCGTGTAACCATCACCAAGGAGAACTCATCATGCTTCGCCAACTACGGTCCCACGCCTGCACGCTGGCCTTTGCGGCCAGTCTGCTCGCCGCCCCCGTCATCGCCCAGAGCGCCACGACCTTCAAAGCCTCCGACGTTCATCCGAAGGGCTATCCGAACGTCGTGGCCGTCGAAAACATGGGCAAGAAGCTCGAAGCCGCCACGAATGGCCGCCTGAAGATCCAGATGTTTCCAGGCGGTGTGCTCGGTGACGAGAAGGTGATGATCGAACAGACCCAGATCGGCGCGATCCAGATTCTGCGGGTTTCCGTGGGCGGATTGAGCCCGGTCGTTCCCGAAGTCAACGCGTTCAGCCTGCCCTATCTGTTTCGCGACCAGGATCACATGCGCAAGGTGATCGACGGTCCCATCGGCCAGGAAATGCTCGACAAGATCACCGCCAGCCCCGCCAAGATGGTCGGACTGGCCTGGATGGACAGCGGTTCGCGCAACGTCTACACCAAAAAACCGATCAAGACTCCGGCCGACCTGAAGGGCCTGAAGATCCGGATGCAAGGCAACCCGATGTTCATCGATACCATGAACGCCATGGGCGGTAACGCCATCGCCATGGGCTTCGGCGAACTCTACAGCGCCCTGCAGACCGGCGTGGTCGACGGCGCGGAAAACAACGAGCCCAGCTACTACACCCAGAATCACTATACGGTGGCCAACGTCTACTCCCGCACCGGCCACCTGATCATTCCCGAGGTGCTGGTGTTCTCCAAGACCGCATGGGACAAGCTCGACCCAGCGGATCAGGAACTGATCAAGAAGCTCGCCCGCGAGGCGCAGATGGAACACTGTCTCTTATACACATCT
>DGFE01000127.1 GCA_002391525.1 Competibacteraceae bacterium UBA3908 | reverse complement strand
AGACCGTGAAGACAGGCTCTCAGTTAGAAGACCTATATCGTTAGTTATTTCAATGCGGCCAGCGCCCGGCTGACGCCCTCCCCATAGGCGGAGTCCGCTTGGCGGAAATGTTCCAGCTGTCGCTGGACGATGGCTTCCGGCACACCCTGCATCGCCTCGGCGATGTTCTGGAACAGCCGTTGCCGTTGCCCGGCGTCCATCAGGCGGAACAGATTACCGGCCTGGGTGTAATCATCGTTACCGTCGCGGTGGTTGTAGCGGCCGGCATCGCCTGAGATCTTCAGCGGCGGTTCGGCTACGGACGGATCCTGCGCTGGTCCGCCGAAGGAGTTTGGCTCGTAGTAGGCGTCCGGGTTGGGGTTGTTGGGGAAGAACCGCATCGGCCCGTCCTGGTGATAATGATGGACCGGGCACTTCGGTCGATTGACCGGCAGCGCCTCGTAGTGCGTGCCCAGACGATAGCGGTGGGCGTCGGCGTAGGAGAAGATACGCGCCTGCAACATCTTGTCGGGCGAGAAGCCGATCCCGGGCACGACGTTGGACGGCGAGAAGGCCGCTTGTTCGACCTCGGCGAAATAATTGTCCGGATTGCGGTTCAATTCCATGACGCCGACCTCGATCAGCGGATAGTCGCCGTGCGGCCAGATCTTGGTCAGATCGAAGGGATTGTAGGGCGTCTTTTCGGCCTCCAATTCCGGCATCACCTGGATCATCAACCGCCATTTCGGGAAAACGCCGTTTTCAATCGTCCCGAACAACTCGCGTTGATAGGACTCCCGGTCCGCACCGATCACCTTTGCCGCTTCCGCGTTGGTATAGTGCCGGTGGCCTTGCAGGGTCTTGAAGTGGAACTTGATCCAGAACCGCTCGCTGGTGGCGTTCCAGAAACTGTAGGTGTGGCTGCCATAGCCGTTCATGTACATCGGCGCAACCGGCAGGCCGCGATCACTCATCAGGATGGTGATCTGGTGCAGGGCCTCGGGACTTTGCGACCAGAAATCCCACATCGCCGTGGGCGAGCGCAGGTGAGTCCTGGGATGGCGCTTCTGGGTATGGATAAAATCGGGGAACTTGAGCGGATCACGGACGAAGAATACCGGCGTGTTGTTGCCGACCAGGTCCCAGTTGCCTTCCTCGGTGTAGAATTTGACCGCGAAGCCGCGCACATCGCGCTCGGCGTCGGCCGCGCCGAGTTCGCCGGCGACGGTGGAGAAACGGGCGATCAGCTCGGTCTGCTTGCCGACCGCGGAGAAGATTTTGGCGCGGGTATACCGAGTGATGTCGTTGGTCACCGTGAACGCGCCATACGCGCCCCAGCCCTTGGCGTGAACCACGCGCTCGGGGATGCGCTCGCGGTTCTGGTGGGCGAGTTTCTCGATCAGTTGATAATCCTGCATCAATACCGGACCGCGCGGGCCGGCGGTGAGGGAGTTCTGATTGTCGGCGACTGGAGCGCCGGCGGTGGTGGTGAGGGTCTTCGTGGACATGGCTGTATCCTCCGGGCGTTGGTCAGATATCGGGCGAATATTCGTTACCCGCGACAATGACTATAGGTAGCATGGTGGATTTAATAAAATAGATTGTCTTGATAATAAGAATAGCCATTGCCTATAAGAGGGGTGTCCTGACTGGAGCCGGCGCGCCATTTGGCGGTGGACAGGGGTGCGGGCGCGGCAGTTCGAGCGAGCCGAGCGTTTTGTGATCATCGGGCGTTATCATGATGACCTCAACCATCACCCACCTTTGATCTTCTCGCGCATGGACACCCTCAGGATTCGCGGCGCCCGCACCCACAATCTGCAAAACATCGATCTCGACCTGCCCCGCGACCGGCTGATCGTGATCACCGGCCTGTCCGGGTCCGGCAAGTCCTCGCTGGCCTTCGACACACTCTACGCCGAAGGCCAGCGCCGCTACGTGGAATCGCTGTCGGCCTATGCGCGGCAGTTCCTGTCGTTGATGGAAAAGCCGGATGTGGATCACATCGAGGGACTGTCGCCGGCGATCTCTATCGAGCAGAAATCCACCTCGCACAATCCGCGCTCCACGGTCGGCACGATCACCGAGATTTACGACTATCTGCGACTGCTGTACGCGCGGGCCGGAATTCCGCGCTGCCCGGACCATGGCATCGACCTGGATGCCCAGACCGTCGGCCAGATGGTGGATCAGGTGCTGGCATTGCCGGAGGGCGAGCGGCTGATGCTGCTGGCGCCGGTGGTGAAGGAGCGCAAGGGCGAACACGTCAAGCTGTTGCAGGAACTGCGCGCCCAGGGTTTCGTCCGCGCCCGCATCGATGGCGAGGTGGTGGAACTGGACAGTCCGCCGCCGCTGGACCTGCGCCGCAAGCATACGATAGAAGTGGCGGTGGACCGCTTCAGGGTCCGCGCCGATCTGGGTTTGCGGCTGGCGGAATCGTTCGAGACCGCGCTGCGGCTGGCGGACGGGGTGGCGCGAGTGGCGTTCCTGGACGAACCGGAGCGGGCCGAACCGCTGTTCTCCGCCGGCTACGCCTGCCCCCTGTGCGGCTACAGTCTGAGCGAACTGGAACCGCGCCTGTTCTCCTTCAACAATCCGGTCGGGGCTTGTGCGGAGTGCGACGGTTTGGGGGTCAAGCAGTTTTTCGATCCCGAACGAGTGGTGGCGCATCCGCATCTGAGCCTGGCGCGCGGCGCGGTGCGCGGCTGGGATCGGGACAATTTTTATTACTTCCAGTTGGTCAAGTCCCTGGCGCGACATTACGGGTTCGAGGTGGACAAGCCGTTTCAGGAGTTGCCAGAACGCATCCGCAAGCTCATCCTCCACGGCAGCGGCGGCGAAGCGATTGATTTCGAGTACACCAACAGTCGCGGCGAAACCTACCATCGCCGGCATCCGTTCGAGGGCGTGATTCCCAACATGGAGCGCCGCTACCGGGAAACCGAATCGAACCTGGTGCGCGACGAACTGGCGAAATATCTGAGCAGCCGGCCTTGCCAATCCTGCCACGGCGCGCGACTGACCCGTTCCGCCCGGCACGTGTTCGTCGCCGGCCAGAGCGTGCCGGAGATCGTCGCGCTGCCCATCGGCGCGGCCCGCGAGTTTTTCGCGCAACTGAATCTGCCGGGCCGGCGCGGCGAAATCGCCGCCAAGATCGTCAAGGAGATCAGCGAGCGGCTGAATTTTCTGGTCAACGTCGGGCTGGATTACCTGAGCCTGGAGCGCAGCGCCGACACCCTGTCCGGCGGCGAGGCGCAGCGCATCCGGCTGGCGTCGCAGATCGGCGCGGGACTGGTGGGGGTGATGTACGTGCTGGACGAACCCTCGATTGGGTTGCACCAGCGCGACAACGCCCGGCTGCTGGCCAGCCTGCTGCGGCTGCGCGATCTCGGCAACACGGTGATCGTGGTCGAGCACGACGAAGACGCCATCCGTACCGCCGATCATGTGGTGGACATGGGGCCGGGCGCGGGGGTGCATGGCGGGCGGGTGGTGGCGCAAGGGACGCCCGCCGCCATCATGGCCCATCCCGAGTCGTTGACCGGGGCCTATCTCAGCGGTCAGCGGCGGATCGAACTGCCAGCCAAACGTACTCCGCCCGATGCCAAAAAGCAGTTACGCATCGTCGGCGCGAGCGGTAACAATTTGAAAAATCTGACGGTGGCGATTCCACTGGGTCTGCTGACCTGCATCACCGGCGTGTCCGGCTCCGGCAAATCCACGCTGATCAACGACACGCTGTATCGCTACGCCGCCCGCGATCTGAACAACGCCAACGAATCGCCGGCGCCGTGTCGGGATTTGCGAGGGTTGGAACAGCTGGACAAGGTGGTCAACATCGACCAGAGTCCCATCGGGCGGACCCCGCGCTCCAACCCGGCGACGTACACCGGCCTGTTCACGCCGATCCGGGAACTGTTCGCCGGCGTGCCGGAATCGCGCTCGCGCGGCTATCAGCCGGGCCGCTTCAGCTTCAACGTCAAGGGCGGACGCTGCGAAGCCTGTCAGGGCGACGGCTTGATTCAGGTGGCGATGCACTTCCTGCCCGACATCTACGTACCCTGCGACGTATGCAAGGGCCAGCGCTACAACCGGGAAACGCTGGACATTCGCTACAAGGGCCGCAACATCCACGACGTGCTGGAGATGACGGTCGAGGACGCGCTGGCGTTCTATCAGGCGGTGCCGATGGTGGCGCGCAAGCTCCAGACCTTGACCGATGTCGGGCTGAGCTACATCAAACTCGGCCAGAACGCCACCACGCTGTCTGGCGGCGAGGCGCAGCGGGTGAAGCTGGCGCGCGAATTGTCCAAGCGCGATACCGGCCAGACGCTCTATATCCTGGACGAACCGACCACCGGCCTGCACTTCCATGACATCGA
>DGFE01000269.1 GCA_002391525.1 Competibacteraceae bacterium UBA3908 | reverse complement strand
GAGATGTGTATAAGAGACAGGCGCTGGGCCGGCGATTGGTGGTTCGTCGGCGGCGGGTTCGTCGTGGTCAGCGACGAAAGCGAAATTCTGAGCAGCGACTATCAGTTCATGACGCTCGGTGGAGTGCGCTGGTCGAACTGGGTGCTGACCCTGCGGCATCTGTCCAACGCCAATACCGGTGGCCGTAACCGCGGCGAGACGTTCATGACGCTGGGCTACGCTTGGTAAGCTGCCGATAACAATGCTGTTGAGGGACGTTTGATGCGCAGACTGATGGTGGCCGGGAACTGGAAGATGCATGGTGATCGCGCATTGGCGAGTGCGCTATCGGTTGCGGCAAGCGAAAGTGCGGGTCGTTGTTCGAATATCGATGTTGTCGTTCTGCCGCCCTGCGTGCTGATCGATACCGCGGTTTCCGCGCTGTCTGGCGGTGCAGCCGCCTGTGGCGCCCAAGATCTGAGCGAGCACGCCCAGGGCGCGTTCACCGGCGAGGTATCCGGAACCATGCTCGCCGAAGCGGGCTGCCGCTACGCATTAGTTGGGCACTCGGAGCGGCGGCAGTATCAGGGCGAGTCGGATGCGCTGGTCGCACGCAAGTTCGTGGCGGCGCAGGCGGCGGGCCTGACGCCGATTTTGTGCGTAGGTGAAACCCGTGATGAACGTGAGACCGGCAAGACGGAAGCTATCGTGAAACGACAGCTTGCCGCGGTGGTCGAACAGGCGGGTATTCAGGCATTCGAAGCCGCCGTACTTGCCTACGAGCCGGTTTGGGCGATCGGGACAGGCCTCACCGCCAGCCCGGAACAGGCGCAGCAGGTACATGCGTTTCTGCGTAGCGAAGTTAGGGCGCGCGATGCTAGAATTGCGGTTCAGTTACGTATCCTGTACGGCGGCAGCGTCAAGCCCGAAAATGCTCGCGGCTTGTTCGAACAAGCTGATATCGACGGCGGATTGATTGGTGGCGCATCGCTTTGTGCGGCCGACTTTTCCGCCATCGCCGAAGCCGCACAGGCATTGAACAGATAGAGACGACCATGGTTTTCACGCTTTTAATGGTGCTGTATGTGGTGCTGGCGGTCTTTATGATCGGCTTCATTCTCATTCAGCGCGGTGCCGGGGCTGCTGCCGGATCGGGCTTCGGCGCCGGTGCGTCGGCCACAGTGTTCGGCGCACGCGGTGCGTCGTCGTTTTTGACGAAAGCGACCAAATGGATGGCGATCGCGTTTTTCATCCTGACCCTGAGTATGGCGGTCTACATCCAGCGCACCGGCCTGGCCACGCGGACCGCAGGCAGCGATTTGGGCGTGATGTCGGGTATCACGACGGAAACGGCTGAACCGGCGCCGGCACCGGCCGCCTCAGCCCCGGCGGCAGATGTTCCGGCGGCGCCGCAAACGGCCGCGCCGGCAGATGCCGGTGGTGATGTGCCGCAGGTCGATGCCGAAGAAGCAGCCCCGGCGATGAACGACGTGCCCGCCGCATCGGCACCTTCGGAATCAACCGAAGCGGACGGTGACGAAGGCGAAGGAAACGGTTGATCGTATGAATCGTGCGGATGTGGTGGAACTGGTAGACACGCTATCTTGAGGGGGTAGTGGCGCAAGCCGTGCCGGTTCGAGTCCGGCCATCGGCACCAAAGCAGCAAGCAGCCGGAGGCTGCCGTCGACAGGCCGTGCGTTTTCCGGATCGCCCGGTTTTCCATCGATGTCGGGCCTGTTTCGTTTCGGGCAATGGACTTGCAGCCACCATGAGGTTCCATAGTTTATGCGGCGTTTTAATTTTAATTCTAATAAGCAATTCGCCCCAATCGTCTTTTCCTGCACACCCACCCCAAGAGTTCCTGGTCCAGCCGCCAGGCAAGCTGGAGCGCTCGCATTCCAGCCCGGGACTCGAGCATCGTAGCGCGTTCTCCCGGTTCCGCCATGCTGATGAAGGTGCAACTCCGATGTTGTCCAACTACCTTCCCGTTCTGATCTTTGTGATCATCGCCATTGTAATGGGCGTGGCCATGGTTGGCATTGGTTTTCTTCTGGGCCCCAGTCGCCCCGACGGGGAAAAATTATCGCCTTATGAGTGCGGTTTCGAATCGTTCGAGGATGCCCGGATGAAATTCGATGTCCGCTACTATCTGGTGGCCATCCTGTTCATCATCTTCGATCTGGAAATCGCTTTTCTGTTTCCCTGGGCGGTCGTGCTCGACAAAATCGGCCTGTTCGGTTTCGCGTCGATGGCGGTCTTTCTCGGCGTCCTGGTCATTGGGTTCATTTATGAGTGGAAGAAAGGAGCCTTGGAATGGGAATAGAAGGCATTCTTGAAAAAGGCATGGTGACCACCACGGTCGACAAGCTCGTCAATTGGGCGCGCACGGGTTCGATGTGGCCAATGACCTTTGGGTTGGCGTGCTGCGCGGTGGAGATGATGCACGCGGGCGCGGCCCGTTACGATCTGGACCGGTTCGGCATCGTGTTCCGACCCAGTCCGCGCCAGTCCGACGTGATGATCGTCGCCGGCACCCTGTGCAACAAGATGGGTCCGGCCCTGCGCAAGGTTTACGATCAGATGGCCGAGCCGCGCTGGGTGATCTCGATGGGCTCCTGCGCCAACGGCGGCGGCTATTACCACTATTCCTACGCCGTGGTGCGCGGCTGCGACCGCATCGTGCCGGTGGACATCTACGTGCCCGGCTGCCCGCCGACGGCGGAAGCGCTGATTTACGGCATCCTCCAGCTCCAGAACAAGATTCGGCGCACCAACACCATCGCCCGTTGAGAGAGTGCTCCATGGCTGACGCGCTTCAGACCCTTGTAGAAAAACTTCGGACGCGATTCGGCGACGCGCTGCTGGAATGCAGGCTGGATCGCGACGAAGTCACCATCGAAATCCCACCGGCCCGGGCGATTGCGGTGTTCACGGCCCTGCGCGATGAACCGGATTTTGCCTTCGAGCAGGTCATGGATGTGTGCGGAGTGGATTACTCGACCTACGGCGAGGTGGAATGGGCGACCAACGAATCCACCGACCAGGGATTCAGCCGCGGAGTCGTGGAGCGGGCGACTGGCCGTGGTCCGGTGGCGATCCAGTATGCCGCCGGGAAAACCATCCCCGGCAAGGGCCGCTTCGCTGCCGTCTATCAACTGCTGTCGGTATCCCGCAATCAGCGGGTGCGGGTGCGGGTGTTCGCGCCGGATGACGAGTTGCCGGTGGTGCCCTCGGTGGTGGCGTTGTGGGCATCGGCCAACTGGTTCGAGCGCGAAGCGTTCGACCTGTACGGCATCGTGTTCGAAGGCCATCCGGATTTGCGCCGCATCCTGACTGACTACGGCTTCATCGGCCATCCGTTCCGCAAGGATTTCCCACTGATCGGCAATGTCGAGATGCGTTACGACCCCGAGCGTGGCCGCGTGGTGTACGAGCCGGTCAGCATCGAGCCGCGCGTGCTGGTGCCCCGCGTCATCCGCAAGGACAACCGCTACCTGTCCGAATCCCGCTGAAGGAAAGCCGCCGATGCCCGAAATTCGCAATTACACCCTGAACTTCGGACCGCAGCATCCCGCCGCCCACGGCGTGCTCCGCCTGGTGCTGGAATTGGATGGTGAAGTGGTGCAACGCGCCGATCCGCATATTGGCTTGTTGCACCGCGGCACCGAAAAACTGGCCGAGAGCAAGCCGTTCAATCAGAGCATCGGTTACATGGACCGGCTCGACTACATGTCGGCGATGAGCAACGAGCACGCCTACGTGCTGGCCATCGAGAAGCTGCTGGGGATCCAGCCGCCGTTGCGTGCCCAGTACATCCGGGTGATGTTCGCGGAAATCACCCGGATTTTGAATCATCTGCTGTGGATCGGCGCTCACGGTCTGGACGTCGGCGCCATGACCATGTTCCTCTACGCCTTCCGCGAACGCGAGGACTTGCTGGACTGTTACGAGGCGGCGTCCGGGGCGCGGTTGCACGCGGCCTATTTCCGTCCCGGCGGCGTCTATCGCGATCTGCCGAACGCGATGCCGAAATATGAGTATGAAACATCCAGGCTCCACAGCAAGAAGGACGTGGACGAACGGAACGCCACCCGGCAGGGATCGTTGCTCGACTTCATCGAAGCGTTCAC